>NZ_JARWQD010000027.1 GCF_029869545.1 Nocardia wallacei
CGCCGCCCCCCGTCCTCGCCTACCCCGGGGGGGGCGGGCGGCGTGTGGCTGGGGGGGGGGGGGGCTCGGCCATGCCCCGGGGCTACCCGGGGCGGGGGGCGGCCCCCGAGGGCCGCCCGCCGCTGCTCGGGATGCTCCCACGCCGCGTGCCAGAGATTGCCGAGGGTCAGCATCACCGTCTCGCTACCGGCGCCGACCAGCAGGATCAGCACGCCCACGATCTCCTCCGGGGTGAGCCGGTCGTCACCGTCGGCGGCGTCGAGCAGATCCGACAGCAGATCGTCGCGTCGATGCTTGTTCCGCTCGATCGTCAGCTCCGTGTAGTAGCCGACCAGGGCGCCGATGGCCTGCATCGCCTCCGGGCGCAGATCGGTGGACTCCTCCTCCGTGTACATGATCTCCATGCCGAGTTTGCGCACCGTCTCCCGGTCTGATTCGGGCACTCCGACCAGTTCGGAGATCACATCGGTGGGGAAGGGTGCCGCGAACTCCGACATCAGGTCGAAACTGCCCCGGGAGACCAGCGGCTCCAGCAGTCCGCGCGCGATCTCGCGCACCCGCGACTCCAGCGACTGCACGCGGTGCTGGGTGAACGCCCGGGTCACCAGGCCCCGCATGCGGGTGTGCTTGGGCGGGTCCATGGCCACGAACGAGAAGAACTGCTCCGCCTGCGGGCCCCAGAACGCCGGCTCCATGCGCAGCCCGTTGACGCTCGAGAAGCGCCGCGAATCCCGCAGTGCCGCAAGCACATCCGCATGCCGCGACAGGGCCCAGAAATCGTCGGTCTCGTTGCGGAAGACCGGGGCGTGCTCGCGCAGCCGGGCGTAGTAGGGATACGGGTCCGCGTGCACGTCGAAATCGTAGGGGCTGTACTGCACTGGCATGGCGAGCCTTCCGAGCGGTCCGGCAGGGCGCTACCGGTTTCACACTGCGAGCTGACATGATCACCATAGTCGACAGGAATGAGGGCACCGTGGAATCCGAACAGGCACCGCCCGGCATCGATGTGACCAAGCCTCACCCGGCCCGCCGCTACGACTACTGGCTCGGCGGCAAGGACAATTTCGAGGCCGACCGGGAATCGGCGGAGACGGTGGCCGAGGCCTTCCCCAGCATCCAGTTCGCGGCGCTGGAGAACCGCGCGTTCCTGCGCCGCGCGGTCACCTACCTGGCCCAGCAGGCGGGCGTGCGGCAGTTCCTCGACCTCGGCGCCGGGCTCCCGACCGCCGGGAACGTGCACGAGATCGCGCAGGATATCGCGCCGGAGTCGCGCATCGTCTACGTCGACAACGATCCGATCGTGTTCATCCACGCCCGCACGCTGCTCGACAGCAGCCCGCAGGGCCGGACCGCCTACCTCGAGGCCGACGTCCGGGAGCCGGGGCGCATCCTGGCCGATCCGGATCTGCGCGCCACCCTCGACCTGAGCCGGCCGGTGGCGCTCATGCTGGTCGCCGTCATGCATTTCATCGTCGACGAGGATCGGCCCTACGAGATCGTGCGGGAGCTGTGCGAGGCGCTGCCGTCGGGCAGCTATCTGGTGATGACGCACGCCACCAGCGACCACCTCACCGCCGAGGACCTCGCCGAGAGCGACGAGGCCAACCGCCGCAGCGGCATCCCGTTCCGGCTGCGCTCCACCGCCGAGTTCAGCCGCTTCTTCACCGGCCTCGATGTGGTGCCGCCCGGCATCGGCTCGATCATGTCCTGGCGCCCGGACAGCTGGAAGGCCCACCCCCGCCCCGAGGCGGTCTCCATGCTCGGCGCGGTCGCCCGCATCCGCTGACGGGTCCCGGCCAAAAGCATGCCGGGAAAGGAGAGGACGACGCACGCCGGATATAGATGTAGAAGCGGCGGACGCCGGAACGCTAGGCGGTGACGCGCGCCCGAACGGTAAGCGGTGCCCCACGTCGGAACGCCAAGCGGTGGTGACCCACGCCGGAACCGTCAGCAGTAACGCGCACCGGAACCATCAACAGCAACGCGCACCGGAACCATCAACAGCAACGCACGCCGGAACCATCAGCAGTAACGCACGGTGGAACCATCAGCGGTAGCGCACGGTGGAACCATCAGCGGTAGCGCACGGTGGAGCGAATTTGGGGCCGGGGGGGGGGGGGGGGGGGGGGGGGGGGGGGGGGGGGGGGGGGGGGGGGGGGTTTGGGTGGGGGGGGGCGGGGGGGGGGGGGGGGGGGGGGGGGGGGCGGGGGGGGGGGGCGGCCCGCGCGGGCGCCCGCCCCGGCCCGACGGCGGGCCCCGCGCCGCCGCGACACCCGGCCCCCCCGCGGCGACCGCGGGGCCGGCGGGCGGCTCTCTGGCGCGTCG
>NZ_JARWQD010000028.1 GCF_029869545.1 Nocardia wallacei
CCTTTCGCGCAAGTAGGTGCCGATCCCGGCCAGGCAGCCGCCCCCGCCGGGGGGGGGGGGCGGCCCCCCCCCCCGCCCCCCCCCCCCCCCCCCTCCCCCACGCCCCGCGCCCGGCGGCCGCGCGGGCCCGCCCCCCCCCCCCCGCGGCCGCGTTCGCCCAGTACGCGGCCGACAATGCCACGCGCACCGTGTCATTCGAGGACTTCGGTGCCGATCGGGCGAAGGCGCTGGGCATTTCGCCCGATGCCTTCGCCCAGCTGAGCTACCAGCTCGCGCATCGGCGCAGCAAGGGGCTCATCGGCGCCACCTACGAGTCGATCGCCACCCGGCAGTTCCGGGGCGGCCGCACCGAGGCGATGCGGGTCGTCACCCCGCAGATCCTGGAATTCGTTGCGGCCATGGACGACCCGCGAGCCGATGCCGACACCAAGCGGGCGAAGGCGACCGCGGCCGCGACGGCACATGTGCAGCGGGCCAAGGAATGTCAGCGCGGCGAGGCACCCGAACAGCACCTGTGGGAGCTGCAGCTGATCCAGCGCCGCCGCGGCGAACAGCTGGGCGCCACCGACCCGATGCCGTTCTACGACAGCCCGGGCTGGACGATCACCCGCGACGACTACCTGAGCACCAGCTCCGCCCCGTCGGCCAATATCGAGTACTTCGGTTTCGGCTGCACCAGCCCCAAGTGCATCGGCGTCGCCTACGTCCTGCTGCCCGACCGCTGGAACCTCTACCTCGCCACCCCGAAATCCGTTGCGTCCCAAATGCACGACTTCGCCGAACAACTGCGCCTCGCCGTCCACGAACTCCAGGAACTGCTGAGCGCTCGAGCGGAATAGGAACCACCGATCGCGGGTGCCCGGCGGGCACCCGCCCGGGGCGGGGCTGTGACCAGCGAAAATCAGGGGTGGTCGGGCGTTGTGGTTGCTAGCGTGAACGCTTGTGAACGACACGCGCGCACCCGAATTCACCTGGCGGCGGGTGACTTCGGCCGACTTTCCGTTGCTGGCCACGTGGCTGGCGCAGCCGCATGTGCGGCGGTGGTGGAATCACGAGTTCACGCCCGAGGCCGTCGAGCGTGACTTCGGCCCGACCGCGCGCGGGGAGGAACCGGCCGAGGATCTGCTCGTCCTCGCCGACGGGCAACCGGTCGGGCTGGTGCAGCGGATGCGGTGGGCCGATTGGCCGGAGTATTTCGACGAGCTGTCGACGCTGGTCTCCGTGCCCGCGGAGGCGGCCTCGCTGGACTACCTGGTCGGCAACCCCGAGCGCGTCGGACGCGGGCTCGGCTCGGCGATGCTGCGCGCGATCATCGCGGCCACCTGGGCCGACTACCCGCGCGCCGAGTGCATCATCGTCCCGGTGACCGCCGCCAACCTCGGCTCCTGGCGCGCCCTGGAGAAGGCCGGGCTGCACCGGATCGCCGAGGGCCGCCTGATCCCGGACAACCCGGTCGACGACGGCCGTCACTTCGTCTACCGCATCGATCGCCCGGCCGCTCCCGGCTGACGGCCGCGGTTCCCGGCCCGGGGCGCCGAATACTCGATTGCGGAACGTGCGCGGGTATCTGAAAGAATGCCCTCTCGTGAAGACTTTCGAAGCCCTGTTCGCCGAGCTGCAGGATCGTGCGGTCAACCGCCCCGAGGGGTCCGGAACCGTGGCGGCATTGGACGCCGGCGTGCACGCGCAGGGTAAGAAGGTGCTGGAGGAGGCCGGTGAGGTGTGGCTGGCCGCCGAACACGAGAGTGACGAGGCGCTGTCGGAGGAGATCTCGCAGCTGCTGTACTGGGTTCAGGTGCTGATGGTGGGCCGCGGCCTGCGGCTCGAGGACGTGTACCGACATCTGTGACGGTCAGCCCGCCGAATGCTCGGCGAGATCACCCCTCCGTCACGAGTCCCGAAAGGACACCCTCATGCTCCGCGTCGCAGTCCCCAACAAGGGCGCCCTGTCCACCTCGGCCGTCGAGATCCTCGGCGAGGCCGGTTATCGCAAGCGCACCGATTCGCGCGAGCTGTCGGTGCTCGACAACGCCAACCAGGTCGAGTTCTTCTTCCTGCGCCCGAAAGACATTGCCATCTATGTGGGTTCGGGCGAGCTGGATCTGGGTATCACCGGACGAGACCTGGCGCTGGATTCGGGTGCGCCGGTGCAGGAGCGGCTGAGCCTCGGGTTCGGCCGCTCCACCTTCCGCTACGCCGCCCCCGCCGGTCGCGAGTGGAAGGTCCAGGACCTCCACGACAAGCGCATCGCCACCTCGTATCCGAACCTCGTCCTGCGGGATCTGCAGCGCCACGGCGTCGAGGCCGAGGTGATCCGCCTCGACGGCGCCGTCGAGATCTCCATCCAGCTGGGCGTGGCCGACGCCATCGCCGATGTGGTCGGGTCGGGGCGCACCCTGCGCCAGCACAATCTGGTGGCGTTCGGGGAGTCGCTGTGCGATTCGGAGGCCGTGCTGCTCGAGGCGGCCGGGTCCGACCGCGACGACAAGGCCCGCAATCAGCTGGTCGCCCGCGTGCAGGGCGTCGTCTTCGCCCAGCAGTACCTGATGCTCGACTACGACTGCCCGAAAGAACTGCTCGACGCCGCCGCGAAGATCACCCCCGGCCTGGAGTCGCCCACGGTCTCCCCGCTGGCCGACCCCGGCTGGGTCGCGGTGCGCGCGCTGGTGCCGCGCAAACAGGGCAACGACCTCATGGACCAGCTCGCCGAGCTGGGCGCCAAGGCGATCCTGGCCACCGATATCCGCTCCTGCCGGGCGTTCTGAGCGGTTACGCCTCGGCGGCGTCGGGCCGGCCCGGGTACGGCGGCGGGGCGCCGCCGAAGGCCGGGCACAGCGGTTTGTAGTCGCAGAATTCGCACAGCCACCCCGGATTGGGCAGGAATTCACCGGTGCGCCCGGCCGCGCTGATCGCCGCCCACAGCGCGGACAGGATGCGTTCGAACCGCCGGAGCTCGGCCTCGTCGGGGGAGTAGGTGAGGATCTGGCCGTCGGCCAGGTAGATGAGCCGGAGCTCGGCGGGGATGACGCCGCGGGTCCGCAGCATGATCAGCGCGTAGAACTTCAGCTGGAACAACGCCCTGGTCTCCCCGGCGGGCCCCGGGGAACGGCCGGTCTTGTAGTCGACCACGCGCAACTGCCCGGTGCGGGCGACATCGATGCGGTCGACGTAGCCACGCAGCGGGGAGCCGTCGTCCAGATTCGCCTCGAGCAGCGATTCGCAGGATTCCGGGTCGAAGGCGGTCGGGTCCTCGAGGTCGTAGTAGGCCCGCACGAGTCCGCGGACCTCGTCGAGAAATGCGGCCGGGCCGCCGTCGGCGACCAGCGCGCCGACCTCCGGGCGTTCGGCCAGCAAACGCTCCCAGGCGGGCGTGACCAGGGCCGCCGCGCGCTCCGGAACACGTTCACCGCTCGGTAACCCGTACAGCGATTCCAGTACCGCGTGCACCACCGTTCCCCGCACGGTATGCCGAGTCGGCGATTCCGGAATGCGATCAATGGCGCGCAATCGATATTTCAGGCCGCATTGTTTGAAATCCATTGCCCGTGACGGCGACAGCGCCGGGGACCGGCCCGGGGCGTCGTCCTCGGGGGCCGGGGTCGTGGTCGGTGGCGCTGCCATACCTGGCAGGCTATCCGGGGGTACCGACACCTCGGTGACCGCCGACGAACACGCAGAAACGGAGATCCATGACGGCCAGACGGACCGGACCGTTCACCGACGGGGATCGGGTGCAGCTGACCGATGCCAAGGGCCGCCAGCACACTGTCGTGCTGGAGCCGGGTAAGGAATTCCACACCCACAAGGGCCCGATTCGCCACGACGATCTGATCGGTGCCGACGAGGGCAGCGTCGTGCAATCCGCCAACGGCACACCGTATCTGGCGTTGCGTCCGCTGCTGGTCGACTACGTGCTGTCGATGCCGCGCGGGGCCGCGGTGATCTACCCGAAGGACGCCGCCCAGATCGTGCACGAGGGCGACGTGTTCCCCGGCGCGCGGGTGCTCGAGGCCGGGGCCGGATCGGGCGCGCTGACCTGCTCGCTGCTGCGCGCGGTCGGTCCCGAGGGACGGGTGATCTCCTACGAGGTCCGCGACGATCACGCCGAGCATGCCGTCCGCAATGTCGAGCGATTCTTCGGCGAACGCCCGGCGAACTGGGATCTGACCATCGGTGACGTCGCCGACCACGACGGCGGGCAGGTCGATCGCGCGGTCCTGGACATGCTCAAACCGTGGGATGCGCTGGACGCGGTGTCCAAGGCCCTCATCCCCGGCGGTGTCCTGATCGTCTACGTCGCGACGGTGACCCAGCTGTCGGAGATCGTCGAGGCATTGCGGCAGCAACAATGCTGGACCGAACCGCGGGCCTGGGAGTCGCTGGTGCGCCCGTGGCATGTGGTGGGGCTGGCCGTGCGCCCGGAGCACCGCATGCAGGGCCATACGGCCTTCCTGGTGAGCGCGCGCCGCCTGGCCGACGGTGTCACCCCGCCCAAGCCGCAACGCCGCCCCTCGAAGGGCTGAGCGCCCCCTACAAAGGGCGTGGGGGACAGAAGTAACCGGGCGTAGGGGTGGGGAGATCGGCAGGCTTGGCGGTGGGAGATCGGCAGGCTTGGCGGTGCGAGATCGGTAGGCATGGCGGGTGCGCGATCGGCATGCCTGGCGGTGGGAGATCGGTAGGCCTGGTGGTGGGAGATCGGTATGCCTGGCGGGCGCGATCGGTATGCCCTGGCGGGGTGGGGGTACGCCGCCCCCGCCGGTGTTGGGGTGGTGGGGGGGGGGGTTGAGGGGGGGGAGGGGGCCGTTGCC
>NZ_JARWQD010000029.1 GCF_029869545.1 Nocardia wallacei
TGACCGAGGGGTGCGCCGACCCGGGAGGCGACCCCCCGCGCCGCGGGCATGCCCGGCCGCCCCCCCACCCGGGCATCGCGCCCCCCCGGGTCCCCCGCCACCACCCCCCCCCCCCCCCGCGCCCCCCCCCAGCCCCCGCCCCTCCCCCCCGTCCCCCGCGGCCCTTCGCCCCGGTGATGCGGGGGCAATATGACCGGCCGTGGCCCTGCCATCTGCCGAGGCGAAGAACCTACTGGGGCAGCATGCCCTTGTTCGCCTCGAAGAAGTCGACCACGGTGGGGTCGAGCTTCACGTTGTTGGCCTTGGCGGCGTTGAATACGTCGATCGCGGGCTGCGGGACCTGGATGCCCTGTGCCTGGGCGATGCTGAGCGCCTTGTCGACGGCCTGGAAGACCTGCTGCGAGGCATCGGCCGACTGCTGGGCCGGCTCCTGCGGCAGGGCCTCGGTCTGCCCGGTGGGGTTCCAGCGCGGCGTCTCGGCCGGGGAGGCCGGCGCGGTGCGCATCTCGGGGCTGCCACTCAGCCCGAGGCGGGAGGAGCAGGAAGGCCAGGCGCCCCAGCCCTGCGAGGCGAGGACCTTCTCGCCGACGGCGATCTGCTGCTCGCGGGTGGCCTGGTTGGCGGTCGCGGCGTATTCGGTGCCGCCGTGCGCCTTCCACGTGCTGGGGGAGAACTGCAGTCCACCCTGGTAGCCGTTACCGGTGTTGATTCCCCAGTTGCCGCCGGCCTCACACTGCGCGAGCTGGTCCCACTCGGAGTCGGGTGCCGCGGAGGCGTTGCCGGCGAGAGCGATACCCGCGCCGCTGACGATCGCGCCCGTGACGGCGACCTTGGCGACGGTGCGGCCGGTGTTGGTCGGCTTGCGATGGCGTCCACTCATATCGGGTCGTCTTCCTCTCGTACGCGCCTGCGAGGTGAGCTGTCGGGTTCGGACTGAGAGGCCGTCCGGCCCTGGTGTACCTCGCGGTGCACCGGGGCTTCACCCCAAGGGACCGATCGTTGCCGATCGTTCCCGCTTCCCTGCCTAGGGAACGTGGGTTCCCCGCCCTCGCCCCTGCTTCCGTCGGGGTCCGTACCCGCGGGGCGAGGCTCGGTGCGGCGGGCCGGTGGTTCCGGGACTGCTCCCGGCTGCGTTAGACCGTACGACGATCGCCGCGAAAAATCACTATTTGGTAACCGGCGTGTATGGACGGGTCACGGTCTGGCGCAACGCGTTCCGTGACGCGTCTGCGCAGGTGGGTGCGGCGTGTCCCGCCCGAGTGCCAGCCGTGACCATGCCGTGACCCTACCGTGATGTGAGGAAGATCACACGTGTACGACGGGAAGGAACTGGGCAATTACGGAGTTGGCTAACGAGTTCGGCGGCCGGACCACAGCGCGAAGACCACCGCGAGGAGCAATCCGAGCGGCGTCCCGGTCATCGCGACCAGATACAGCCAGAGTCCCGGCTCGCCGTCGGACAGGATCGACGTCAGGAAGATGGCGACGACCGCCAGCACGCCGACCGCGAACAGGGCCAGGGCCGCGATCAGCAGCGGGTCGCGGGGGCGGCGCGAGGGAGGATTGGGCATTACTGCACCGTAAAACTGGTGTGCTAGGGGTATGGGCACCGGGGTAGACTCGATAGCAATCGCGTCCTGCATAACTGTGTAGGGCGCGTTCTTTTCGCACAGAGAATGTTCCGGAATCGATTCCGGGACAACGGTTGTGCCCGGGAGGTCCGGGCATCGATGACGAACGGGTGAGCGCAGTGCCGACCGGCAAGGTGAAGTGGTACGACGTCGAAAAGGGCTTCGGCTTCCTTTCCCAGGATGAGGGTGAGGACGTCTATGTTCGGTCGTCCGCGTTGCCCAAGGGTGTCGAGGCGCTGAAGCCCGGGCAACGGGTGGAATTCGGGATGGCCGCCGGGCGCCGCGGCCCGCAGGCGCTGAGCCTGAAGCTGCTGGAGCCGCTGCCCTCGGTGCGCGGCGCCCAGGCCCGCAAGGAGCCCGCGGCCCATCCCCGCAAGGCCCCCGACGACCTGCACGGCATGATCGAGGACATGATCACCCTGCTGGACGCCAAGGTGCAGCCGGATCTACGCAAGGGCAAGTACCCCGACCGCAAGACCGCCCAGCGCATCGCCGAGGTGGTACGGGGCGTAGCCCGCGAACTGGATCACTGAGAGGTTCGGATCGACCAGGCCTGGTAGGGGGCGAACGACTCCGCTCCGGTCTCGTCGCGGGTCGGGACCACGAGCTGCACCTCGACTCCGGCCAGGCGTAGGTCGGGCTCCGGGCGCGTCGGTACCGTGATCGCCTTCGTGCCCTCGGCGTAGTCCCGGTACGAGGTCAGGCGCTGCACGTCGGTGCCGTCGGGCAGGGTGTACTCGAGCACCATCACCCAGGGCGCGTCGGCGATGTGGCGCGGCAGCGACAGCTGCAGCGGATCGCCGGGGCGCGTGGCGAGGGTGACGGTGGTGGCGCTCTCGCGGCAGTTCAGCCCGAGCTGTCCGTTGCTGTCCGACTGCGTCACCGTGCAGTAGCGATACGGCGGCACCGTCGCCGAGGTGCCGTGCGCGTAGGCGGTGATCTCCGGTTCGGGCTCGGCGGCATTGCGGACCGCCATCGCCACGACCGCGGCTATGACGGCCACCACCACGAGCACCGCCACCGCCGCCGCCGCGAGGATCGTGCGGGTACTGGGCTTGGTCATGGCGCGTATGTCCTGTCGCTCGTCGGGTGGGTCGGATCAGCTCGGTGCGGCCGGGTGGGGCGTATCGCCGGAACTCCCGGGAACTTCCTGCTTCGCGTGCTGCGGGCGGTTGCCGCCCCAGCCGGGCAGCAGCGAATGCCCACGGTAGCTGACGAACGTCTGGATCAGCCCCACCGCCAGCACCGCGGTGACGACGGCGAACCCCTTCCAGAACTCCGTCGGCAGCAGCACGCCGCCCGCACCGCCGATCACCCACGCCAGCTGCAGCACGGTCTCCGAGCGGCCGAATCCGGACGCGATCGATTCGGGCGGCAGATCGTCCTGAATGGCGGCGTCCAGCGACACCTTCGCCAGCGCGCTGGCACCGGCGCCCACCAGCGTGGCCACCGCCGCGCCGAGCAGGTTGTCGGTGATGGTCGCGAACAGGGCGACGACGGTGCAGGCGGCCGCGCACACCACCACGATCAGCGACGGTCGGCCCAGCTTCATCCGGGCACCCGAGGCATTGCCGACGAAATTGCCGATCGCCGCCGCCGCGCCCACCACGCCCAGCATCGCCGCCTGCTGCACCGGTCGGTGCTCGGTCGACTTCGCGACGAAGGCGACATAGAAGGTGAGGAACCCGGTGAGCACCCGGATCGCGCCGTTGCCCCACAGCCCGGTCACGACCGCCCGGCCCAGCGGCTGGCGGCGGCGGTTCGGCTTGATCGCAGTCTGCCCCGAATCGAGTTTCTCGGTGCGGGCGTCGGCACCGTGGTAGCCCAGCGTCGCGGGCACCTCGCCCTCGGTGACCTCGACCCAGGACGGGATGCGCAGGCTCAGATACGCCCCGGCACCGGCGATGAGCGCGGCGAACACCAGCGCCCCCGGCGAACCGGCGGCCGCGGCGACCAGACCCGCCACGCCGCCCGCGCCGAGCGTGCCGCCCACCAAGCCGAAGACGGTGAGCCGGGAGTTGGTGCGCACCAGATCTATGTCCGGCGGCAGCACTCTGGGGGTCACCGCGCTCTTGAGCACCGAGAACGACTTGCTCAGGATCATCATGCACAACGCGAGCGGATACAGCGCCCAGCTGTCGATATTGAAGATCAGCAGGATCGCGATCACGACCCGGGCCGCGAACGAACCGGCCAGTGCCACGCGTCTGCCGTGTTGCAGCCGGTCGAGCAGCGGTCCGATCAGCGGCGCGATCACCGCGAACGGGGCGATCGTGATCAGCAGATACAGCGCCACCTTCGACTTCGATTCGGCGGAGGCGGCGGAGAAGAACAGCGTGTTGGCCAGGGCGACCGCGATGGCGGCGTCGAGGGCGAAGTTGGCCATCGTCGCGTAAACCAGTGCGGTGAGCCCGGATTCGTCGGCGCCGTCGGCCTTGGCCGCCCGCTGGAAGGTGTGGAAGCCCTTCTCGGTGAGTTCCCTGCTGCGCATCGCCACCACGCGGGTGACCGTGAGTTTGCGCGGGACCCGTTGTCGGCCCGGGGATTCCGTCGTGTCGGCCGGAGGCTCCGGCGGGGGCTGCGGTGCGGGCGGCGGGTCCTGACGCGGCGGCAGGTCGCGCGGTGGGTGACCCGACGACATCCGCCGGGTCACGAATTCGGGCACGTCGGATTCGCCGCCGCGGTCGGGCAGCGGCGGCAGCGGACGGCGGGACGGGGTACTCGGGGGCGGATACCGGTCGTAGCCGGGATGCCGCCGGGTGAGCGGATACTCCTCGCCGTCCCACGGACCTGGATCGGTTCCGGAGGAATCGCGGGAGGCAGCCACACAACGAGTCTATGGGTCGGACGGTCCCCCGTTCACGCCGGGAGGAATCGCACCTCGAACATCGTCGGCCAGTTCTTGCCGGTGATCAGAAACCGGTCGGTACCGGGTAGTTGGGCGATGCCGTTGAGGACGTCGGTGCCGTCGCGATCGCCCGCGGGCAGCAGCCCGGAGGCGTCGATATCGGCCAGCACCGCGCCCGTGCCGGGATCGATGTGCAGGATGTGCTCGGTGGGCCAGTCGTTGGCGTACACCGAACCGTCTGCCGCGCAATCGAGTTCGTTGAGCCGTGCTCCGCGGCGGTCCGTGAGCCGGATCGATCCGGTCGCCGCGAAGGTGACCGGGTCGCGGAAGGTGAGGGTGTCGCTGCCGTCACTCATGACGAGGCGGTCGCCGCGGGTGCACAGCCCCCAGCCCTCGCCGTCGTAACGGGCCCGGCCGCGCTCGGCGAGGGTCACCGGGTCGCGCGCGAACGCGACCCCCTCCTTCCACGTGAGTTGCCACACGGTGTCGCCCGCCCGGGTGACGCCCTCGCCGAAGTAGTCGTCGGGCAGCGCGGCGCGGGCGAGCGGCGAGCCGTCGGTGATGTCGGTGGCGCGGACGTCGGAACGGCCCTCCAGGCCGGTGCTCTCGTAGAGGATGTTGCCGTCGATCTCCAGGCCCTCGGTGAAGGCGGCGGGGTCGTGTGGCCTGGTCGCGACCACCTCGACACGCATCCTCGGGGTGGTGTCGCCGCTGTCGCAGGCAGCGGTTCCGGGCGCCAGCACGGCCAGCAAGATCGGCCCGGTCGCGGCCCACGCACGATGTTTGCGGTTCATACGGCAAAATGTAGGGCGTGAGCGCAGTGTCTGTTTCGGAGTCCGGAGTGCGACCGATCCTTGCGGAGGCGGTCGACCTGGCCCGTCGTGCGCTCGCGGAGCTGCAACCGACCGGTGTCGGCAGGCATCTCGGCGTGTCGCCGGAGGACGAGTGCGCCGCCACCCACCACTTCGAGGCCACGCTGCCCGGCTATCACGGCTGGCAGTGGGCCGTGGTCGTGGCGGCGCCGCCGGAGGCCGAGCGCGCGACGGTGAGCGAGTCGGCGCTGCTGCCCGGGCCCGACGCGCTGGTCGCCCCCGAATTCGTGCCGTGGGATCAGCGGGTCCGCCCCGGCGACCTGGCGCCGGGCGACCTGCTCGCGCCGCCGCCACACGACCCGCGGCTGGTGCCCGGCTACCTGCTGACCGGCGATCCGGTCGTGGACGAGGTGGCCGAGGAACTCGGCTTGGGCCGCAGCCAGGTGCTCAGCCTCGAGGGTCGCGAGGAGGCCGGTGAGCGCTGGTATTCCGAGTACGGACCCGATACCGAGATGGCCCGCGCGGCCCCGTCGACCTGTGGCCTGTGCGGCTTCTACGTGCCGCTGGCCGGCGCCCTGCGCGCGGCCTTCGGCGTCTGCGCCAACGCCATGGGGGCCGACGGCCGCGTCGTGCACAACGAATACGGCTGCGGCGCCCATTCGGACACCGTCGCGCCCTCCTCCTACAGCGGCTCGCCGCTGTACGAGGCATACGACGATGCCGCGGTCGAGGTGATCCCGAGCGAAGAACTGCGCCGCCGCGAGGGCGTGGACGCGGCCGCCGAGGCTGGTGATCCGGAAACCTCCGATGCGCCCGGCCCCGACGCCCGCCACGATGCGACAGCGGAACAGTCCCCGACGGCCGCGGCCGGTGCGGAGCCCGCCGCGGTGGTGAGCGAGCCGTCCGGTGCCACCGAGAACCAGCCGGGCACCGTGGATGAGGTCGATTCGGATGCTGCCGCCGTGTCGGACTCGGCGGAGGAGAGCGTGCCATCCGAGGCGGGTTCGGACGAGGCGAGCCGAGTGCAGCCGAATGTCGATCCCGGCGTGAACCATGGCGGCGCGGCCGCAGATCCGGCGGACGGCGGGGAGCGTTCCCAGTACAGCGATGCTTGGGCGGTGTCGTCGGTGCGGGTGCAGCGCGCGGAGCCCGGGGCATCGGGGGAGCGCTGAGCGGCTCCGGGGTGGGTGCTGATCCGTTCGAGACGACGGCGCTGCGCGCGGGAGTGCTGGCAGCCTGGCGGGATTCGCCGACCCGGTTGCGCGAGGACGCGGCGACCGAGGCCGATCTGGTCCGGGCGGGATATCGCGATCGGCTGCTGACCGAGCTGGCGCAGAACGCGGCCGATGCCGCGGCCAAGGCGGGCGTGCCCGGACGGCTGGTGGTGTGGTCGGACGGCAGCTCCCTGCACATCGCCAATACCGGTGTGCCGCTGGATATCTCGGGAGTTCACGCGCTGACGGCGCTGCGCGTCTCGGCGAAACCGGGGGCGGCGTCGACGGTGGGCAGGTTCGGCGTGGGTTTCACCGCCGTGCTGGCGGTCGGTGACGAGATCGAGTTCCGGTCCAGCACCGGCTCGCTGCGCTTCTCCCGGTCCGATACCTGGGAGGAACTGCGCGGCAACGGTATTCGCGTCCCCGGCGATGACGCCGATTTCACGCCGCCGGTGCTGCGGCTGGCGTGGCCGATCGCGTCCGCGCCCGCCGCGGGCTTCGACAGCGAGATCGTCGTGCGTCTGCGCGCCGACGTGGACGCCGGTGCCCTGCTGACGGCGATGCGCTCCGAGGCGGCCGATCTGCTGCTGGAGCTGCCCGCGCTGCGGACCATCCGGGTCGGGGACGAGGAAATCACCAGTGCCGTGGCCGAACTCGGCGACGGCCTCCAGGAGCTGCGGATCACCGGCCCGGAGCGCGACGAACGGGTCTGGTGGCAGTACGCGACCGACCGCGCCCGCTGGCTGCTGCCCCTGCGCGACGGCCGCCCGCGCCCGGCCGAGCCCGATGTGCTGCGCGCGCCGACCCGCTCCGACGAGGAGCTGTCGCTACCGGCGCTGCTCGTCGCCGACGTCCCGATGCAACCGGATCGGCGTCGTCTGCTGCCCGGTGCCCGCCTCGCCGAAGTGGCGGGCGGCTACGCCGAATTCGCTCGCGCCCTGCCGCCGCGCGATCGACTGGGGCTCGTCCCTGCGCCCGGGTTCGGGCGCAGCGCGGCCGACGCCACGCTGCGCGAGGCCCTGATCGCCGAGCTGCGCACGGCACCGTGGCTGCCCGTCGTCGCCCGGGAGACGGACGACGATACGGCCGCGCCCCAGCGCGCGAGCGTATTCACCGGCACCACAGCGGAACTGGCCGAGCGGCTGACCGATTTCCTGGGCCCGCTGGTCGTTCCGGAGCTGTCGGGACGCGCCGACGCGGACCTGCTCGCCGTCCTCGACGTGCATCGCATCGGTCTGGCCCGCATCGCCGAGCTGTCGATCGCACTGGAACGCGCACCGCGGTGGTGGTATTCGCTGTACGACGCGCTGGAGCCGTTCGTCACCGATCCGCTGTCGGTCGAGGAGTTGGGCGCGCTGGCGGTGCCGCTGGCCGACGGCCGCCTCGTCACCGGCCCGCGCACGGTGGTCCTGGACGATCAGCTGGCGGTGCCGATCCCGGTGCACTGGGCGCGGCTGGCGCATCCGGAGGCCGCGCATCCGCTGCTGGGCCGCCTCGGGGCCCGCTCGGTGACGGCCGAGGATCTGCTCAACGACCCTGCGCTGCAGGCGGAGTTGGAGCACGAGCCGGGCGGTCCGGACACCGCCGACGCGGTCCTGCGCCTGGCCGAACAGGTGGCCTCGCCCGCCGACCCCGGCGCGGTCTCCCTGCCGTCCTGGCTCGGATCGCTCGAATTGCCGGACGACACCGGCGAATTGCTGCCCGCCGACGAGCTGCTGCTCCCGGGCGCACCGCTCGCCGACGTCCTGGTGGCCGACTCGCCGTTCGGCACAGTCGATTCCGCGCTCGTGGAGCGCCACGGTGCCGCGGCACTGCGCGCGCTCGGCGTCGGCTGGGGCTTCACCGTTGTCTCCGAGGACGATCCGGTCGGTCCCGAGCATCACCTCGACGACGAGGAGCGATGGTGGGAGAGCCTGCCGGAGGATCCGCCGGAGCTGGCGGCGGTGCGCGATCTCGATCTGGTGGACGACGCCGCATGGCCGAATGCGCTGCGGCTGTTGCTGTCCGAGCCCGCGACGCGGCGCCTGCTCGCCGACCGCGACGGCTACACCGCCTGGTGGTTGCGCCGTCATGCCCGCATCGACGGTACGCCGCTGGGCCTGTTCCGCGATCCCGGCGATCCCGTCTTCGCCGATCTGCTCCCGGAATTGGGCGGATTCGCACCCGCCGCTCTGCACGCGCTGCGGGCCGTGCTGGCCGACCCGGACACGATCACCGCCGAACTTGCCGCCACGGTGCTGGACGCGCTCGCCGACCCCGCGAAAACCCCGTCCCCCGAGGCCATTTCGCAGGCGCACCGCCGGTTGGCCGCGGCCCTGGACCGCCTCGACCTGGACGCGCTCGACCTGCCCGCACGGGTGCGCGCGCTGTCGGGCGCGGTGATCGACCCCGCCGATGCGCTGGTCCTGGACCGTCCCTGGTACGGCCTGGCCATTTCGCCGGATCGGCTGGTGGCGGGCGATATCGACGCCGCGCCCGCCCTGGCGACCCTGCTCGACCTGCCGCTGGTGTCCGAGGCGGTGAGCGCCGAGGTGCTCGGCGCGGGCCGCGCGACCACGTGGGCGGCCGAACCCCTGGGCGTGGTGCTGCGCCTGCAGTTCGGCCTCCCGCCCCTGAACGGCGAGCTGGTGGTACACGACCGCCTGCGGGTGCGCCTGTCGGGCGCCTACGAGGCCGTCGTCGACGTCCCGTGGTGGCGGGACGGATCGACCACCCACATCCAGGTGCAGCCCGCGCCGCAGTGACATGCCGCCGTCACATGGCAAACCGGCTGCACCGCAAACGCTACCGCGCGTACCCCGCGACCATCTCCGCCAGCACGTCGAGCTGCCCGCGGACCGCGGCGCTGTCGTTGTCCACCAGCCAGCGCAGCACGATGCCGTCGATGACCGAGAGCGTGAAGCGGCTCAGCGTCTGGACCGGCACGCGCCACTCGGTGCCCGTCGCGTCGCGGGCGTGTTCGAGAACATCGGCGACGGTGGAGTCGTTGAACGTGTACTGTTCGCGCGCGATCGCGAGTTTCGCCGGAGTCTGTTCACTTTCGCGCAGTGCGTAGGTGGTCGTCTCGTAGGTCAGCAACTGTCGTTCGGGGGTGGCTTCTATGTTCAACCACAGAAGTTCGAGGCTCGCTCGTACCAAATTTTGAAGCGATTCTTTTCCACTTCCGACGTCCTGCCAGACCGTTTCGTTGGTCTCGACGGAATCGCGTAATTCCATCGACAACGCCTTGACCAACTCGGTCATCAGCGCGTCCTTGTTTTCGAAACAGTAATGCACCACACCGAGCGAAACACCGGCTGCCTGAGCCACATCGCGCGTGGTTACCCCGGCCACGCCCTTTTTTTCGGCTAGGCCGATAGCCGCCTCGATAAGGTGGGCTCGTCGTTCTTCGACGCTCAATCGGGAGGACACTCAACGCAGTTAAGCGGGAAGGAGCCGAACAGTCAATTCGCGCGCCGTAAAAGTCTTCTCACCGACCCGGGCGAGGCGCGGCGAAAGCCACTCACAGACCGGTCTGCGCGCCTTTGTCGCCGCGGCGGGCGCCGCGCCGCTGGATGACGAAGATGGTGTAGCCGAGCAACCCCACGCCCAGCCCCATCAGGCAGATCGGGCGCGCGTCGGCCCACCGATCGACGACCCAGACCAGCACCGTCGCCACGGCCCACAGCGCGGATCCGATCGCCAGCACCGGCCGCGGATCGGTCAGGCGCGGCGGGATTTCCGGCACGTTCCCTGTCACGATGTCCACCATACGGCGTGAACGGACGTCTCCCGTGTGGAGCGTCCCGTATCGTTTGCCTCTGTGACAACGCCTTCCGACATACGTGCGCTGGCGGCCGAGCTGTCGCTGGCGGTGGTGCGCTTGACGCGACACCTGCGGGGCCGCCGCGTCGACGCTCAGATTTCGCTGACGCAGCTGTCGGCGCTGGCGACGCTCAATCGCGAAGGCGCGATGACACCGGGCGCGCTGGCGGCCAAGGAGCGGGTGCAGCCGCCGTCGATGACGCGGGTGATCGCCTCACTGTCGGAACTGCAACTGGTGGAACGCAAGCCGCACCCCACCGACGGCCGCCAGATCATCGTGTCGCTCTCGGACGCGGGCCTGGCGCTGATCCAGGACGAGAACAATGCCCGCGAGGCGTGGATGACCGAACAGCTGGCGGGCCTGCGCCCCGATCAGCTGAAGGTACTGCACGACGCGGTGGGGATCATGAAACAGATTGTGGCGGAATCGGAATAGTCCGATCGCGGAAATGCCGGTGGTGAGCTAGTACCGCGTGGCGAATGCTTGGTCGCTGGGGACGATATCCCGGCCGAGGGGCATCAGCGAGACGGGGATGAGCTTCAGGTTCGCCCAGCCGAACGGAATTCCGATGATCGAGACGAACAGCGGGATGCTGGTGAGCAGGTGCCCCAGCGCCAGCCACCAGCCCGCCACGATCAGCCAGATCACATTTCCGACGAGTGACGGGGCACCCGCGCCCGGCTTCTGGACGGTGGTCCGCCCGAACGGCCACAGCACGTACCCGGCGATCCGGAACGAGGCGATGCCGAACGGGATGGTGACGATCAGGATGCAGCAGATGATGCCCGCCAGCAGATAGCCCACCGCCATCCAGAAACCGGCGAACACCAGCCACAACACGTTCAGGATGAACCGGATCAGTGTCACACCCCCAGCATGCCAGCCCCCGCGGCCCGGGGCCACCTCTCCCGCCTCTCGGCGCGGGTCAGAAGAACCAGCCGAGCACCGCGTCGCGATCGGCCGCGAAGGCCCGGTCGAATGCGCGCAGGTGTTCGGAATCCTTGGCCTGCAAGCGATTCGCCGCGGCGAACGTCCGGGCGCGGTGGGCGCCGAGGTAGAGGCTGCCGAGGACGTCGATACCGAGTTCGATATCGGGGGTGCGGGTCGTGGGTCCGCATTCGGCGATGCCGTCGCGGATCCGCAGGGCGAAGGTGCCGCCCGCATCGCGGAACGGGTCGTGCACGCCGAGCGCGATATCCAGATCCTCGGAGTACCCGCGGGCCGTGAGGGCGGCCGGGACGTCCATGACCCGGGCCCACAGCCCGTCGTAGCGGCCGATCGTGCGGACCAGCCGCGGATCGGTGAGCAGGTAGGGGAGCGGATCCTCGGGGCTCAGCGTGGCCTCGACGGTCTGCACGAGGTCCAGGCCCAGCAGGGTGCGCCAGAGGGCGGCGTGCGCCTCGGTGGTGACCGCCCGGAACTCGACGACGTCGGCCTTCGCGCCCGCGTCGGGGTGTTCGTGCCGGTACAGCGCGTATCCGTCCGGATGGACGAGCGCGAACAGGCCGTGCCCGCTGCGCCACTGGGCCAGCTTGCGCGTCCAGGCGGGCTCGGGCTGGACCTGGGCGCCCGGTGTCAGCCGCCGCCAGCGGTCGTAGATCCGCGGCAGCAGCGCGGCCGCATCGTCGCCGCCCATCAGTTCCACACCACCGGGATCCGGTGCGGTGGGCAGGAATTCGGCGAACCGCCGATCGATGGTCACCCGGTTCTCGATGACGGCCGGGCCGTATCCGAACCGCCCGTAGATGGTGCCCTGGCTGGCGGTGAAGATGGTCAGCGGCAGCCCCGCGGCCTCGGTTCGCCGATGCAGCTCCGTGTACATCGCGCGCAGGATGCCGCGCCGCCGGTGCGTCGGCGCGACCGCCACCGCGGCGACCCCGCTCGCCTCGACGGTGCGCTCGCCCGGCACGGTCAGGGTCATCGTCGTGTCCTGGGTGTTCCCGACGATCCGGTCCCCGTCCACGGCCAGGATCCGGCGCTCCTGCGGGAACAGGCGCAGGCCCTGCTCGACGTAGACATCCGCGACCTCCGGCGGCAGCGGCCCGCCGAACGCATTGGCCAGCAGGGTCCCGGTCGCGGGGAGGTCGGCCTCGGTCGCCGTTCGGATCGTGATGTCGGAGGTGATCGCCATGCTTCGACGATCGCACGCGGATCGGGGCGCGCGCATGTGAATATCGCCTGTGCGTGGGCGCGTCCGGATTTCGCCCCGGTCCCCGGTGAAGTTGGGCCCGGCCCGCACCGGTGGGCACGATGCGGGCCGGGGTGCGAGGCGTTCGGCCTCGCTGTAGTTACTGTGCAGCCTTCGCCTTCGCGTCCGCTTAAGAAGATCTTGTCGGCCGAAAGTCGATGTGTGGGTTCCGGTTCGGCTCGCGCTGGCTATGTTTCAGCACCGGCCTTATTGATGAGCTGGAATCGGCTCGGCGCCAACGCTATTCGTCTTCCTGGCTGGCGGCTGCCTGGGCCTGGCGGCGGCGCCTGCGGGCCGAGGTGGTGCGCTCGATGCGCGGATCCTCCGCCACCTCATAGCGTTTCACGTACTCGCTGAGGAACGCCTGCACCGTCGCCGTGGCGGGAATGGCCAGCAGCGCGCCCACCGCACCGAGCAGCGCGCCGCCCGCCAGCACCGCCAGCAGCGCGATGGCGGCGTGCACGTTCACCGTGCGCTGGGTGATCCGCGGCTGCAGCAGATAGTCCTGGAACCACTGGTAGACGATCGTGAACACGACGATCCACACCGCGTCGATCGGCCGGATGGTGAGCGCCACCAGGATCGGCAGAATGCCCGCCAGATAGGTGCCCACGGTCGGCACGAACGAGGCGATCACGCCGAACCAGATGCCCAGCGCGATCGCGTTCGGCAGTCCGAGAATCGCCAGGAAGGCGCCGTGCGCGACCGCGGAGATCACCGCCAGCAGCGCGCGTGAATACAGGTAGCCGCCGGTCTTCTCGATCGCCAGATCCCACGCGTGCAGCACCGTGTCCTGCCGGGCCGGTGGCAGCAGCGAGCACATCGTGCGCCGCAGCTTCGGCCCGTCCGCGGTCAGATAGACGCTGAACAGGGCGATGGTGAGGAACTGCGCGAGCCCGCCGAGGATGGTGCTCGACACGCCCCACACATTGTTCGCCGCCCGCTCGGCATAGCCGTTGATGATGTCGGAGTCGCGCAGCAGCCGGTCGGTCAGATCGTGCAGCGTGAATCTCTGGTGGAACGTCCGGTTGACCCAGTCCACCAGTTCGTTGATCAGCCGCGGCGCCTCGTTCGCGAGGTTGCCCACCGTCTCCACCAGCAACGTGACCAGCGCGGCGATGAACCCCACGACACACACGAACACCAGCACGAACACCAGCCCCGTGGCCAGCCCCCGATGCATCCCGCGCCCGACCAGATTCCCCACCGCGGGCTCCATCGCCAGCGACACGAAGAACGCCACCAGCATGATGATCAAGATCCCGAGCAGGCGATGAAACGCCCAGTTCGCCAGCTGGAACAGACCGAGAAGGACGAACGCCAGCACCATGGCCCGGGGGAGCCACGGCGGCATACGCCGGCGAACGCCGGACGCAGGCGGTTGCACGGCCATTTCCACAGTCTGGTGGATAGACGAGCTATTTCTCGGTTACGACGCGAGATGTGCCGCGCCCATCTCGGGGGCCGCCAATTCCGCGCGGGCGGAGGCCCGCAGAAATTCCGTGGCGAAGGCGCTCAGCGTCGGATCGGCATGGCGGACAGCGGCTGTCAGGCGGACGCTGCGGTACAGCAGTCCGGCATCGCGGTCGGCGGTATCCCACTCCGCGGCATCCTCCTCGATGCGGTGCCGCCACACCAGCGCGGTGCGATTCTCGGAGATCCAGGCGTTCAGGCGATCCCAGCAGAGCAGGGTGTCGTGGACGAGGACAGCATGCTTGTAATCGATGGTGATCAGCCGCGCCAGCACGAGCCGTTCGACGAGTTCCTCGCCCGACGAGGTCCCGGTTGCTATACGCCGCAGTTCGGCGCCCGGTAGTCGACGGCGATCAACGGTGCCGTCGCGATGCACGGTGACCAGCGCGAGCAGGATCTGCCGCGCGTCGGTCTGTGCATCGGGGTCCAGCTGGGCCCACGCCGCCTCGGCGATTCCGCGCATGGTCTGTTCGATTCCGCCGATGCGGCGATAGTCGGCGACACTCAGCCGCTCGTCCGTGTGGCACCACCACATCGACCGCATCGTGGCATGCAGGATGGCGAGCACGCCCGGGTCGGCCTGCTGCCGGTCGACGGTGGGCCGGGTTGCGTCGAGTGAGTTGAGCAGAAGCTCCACGACGCCGGGTTCGATCGCCACCCCGCGCGTGCGGGGCGGCCCGGCGATCGCCGAGACCAATTCCTGGCGGGTCATCGGATTCAGCCTGAATCCGTTGTGCTGTATCGCGTGGGCGAGCCACGGATACTGTGCACAGTCGGCGAGGCGATCCGATCGTACCGAGATGACCACCGATGCGTTGGTGCACAGCTGTTTCAGCGAGATCAGAAAGTCCTGGCGGGCAGTCGGTTCCACACTGCCGTCGAACATCTTCTCGAACTGATCGATGACGACCAACGGTCGTCTGCTCGGCTGTGCCGACATCGCATCGTGGTTGTTCGAGCTCGCGGAATCTTCTCCGGCGCTGAGGATTTGAGCCAGCACGTGCGCACGGTCCGGTCCCGGCGTCATCGTCGCCACCCGCCAGCGCCCGGATTCGGCGGCCAGCACCGGGATCAGTCCCGCGTGCAGGAGCGACGACTTGCCGACACCCGAGGCACCCGTCAACACGACGACGTCGGCCGATCGATGCGGACTTGCCGATGCCCGCACCAACTCGAGCAGGGCGGCAAGCGCGCGCTGCCGCCCGAAGAAGATGGCTTCGTGCTCCTGCGCGTAGACCCCGTTACCGGGATACAGCGGCGCGGTCCCCGTGAGCCGGCCGACCGGGGCCGTCCGGGCTGCCGCCCACAGCGGTCGCCATGCGCGCAAATCCGCCGTCGTACCGGAAGCTCCGGCCCGGCGTCGGGCGCGGGCGTTCAGCACCTGCAACACCGGAAGCAGCGATTCGAACTTCGCCGGAACATTGCGCCCGCTCATCCAATCGCTGATGCGCTGCGCCGAGGCCAGCGCCGAGCGCCCCTTGCCGCCGCCCTCGTCGGCCCGCTGCTGCGCCAGCATGGCCACCTTCCGCAGCGAGGGCGCCCCTGCGGCGCGGTGCAGCGCCGAGAGCTGGCGCGCAAACTCCTGCCGCGCAGAACCCCCGGTATCCGCGTGTTCCACCTCGCTGGCTGCCGATTTCATATGTTCCCCCCGGAACGGCTTCGCGGGACCGGGCCCCACATCGGGGGCCGATCTACTGACCTCTTCGATTGATAGGACGGAGCTGCCTTCGTTTCGGTTCCACTGCCGACCGGCTTTTTCGCCCGGCCCGCCCCAAGATCCAGCGGAGTGCCGGACTGCTGGTGCCGCCTGCTCGAATCGTGCTGGACACCAGCGCCTTTCGGCGTACTTCCCGCGATGGGTGGTGCCCGGACCGTACAGCGAGCATGCCCGGCCCGCGGTGCACCGCGGATAGTGATCCCGGTGACCGTCAGAAGCGTGGTGACGACTCCGAGCACGAACGGCCGGGCGGGCACGGCGGAGAACCCACTGCAGGGATCGACGGAGGATACTTCGCCCGCACGCACACACCGGAAACCTGTTGTGGGCGAATCGAACGCTGGCCACGCCCTGCTGTCCAGTGGATCTGAACTTTGTGGGGCGGGATATGTTCGGCGGCAATAGATTCGACGTCGACGGATTCGGGCGGCGTGCGCTGCGCTGCTGCTCATTTCTGTCCCGGTCGCTGGTTGCGGTTCGGCAGGGAGTTATCTCCTCGACTCGGTCGTGCCGACCCCCGAGAGCCGCGGCCACGCGTACGACCGCGATCTGCTCACCGACGTGCCGTACCGGACGACACCGGCGATGGTCGGTGCGGCACGTTCTTGCGGCCGGAAACATTCATGGCGGGAACGGGGTTCACGGTCATCCGGGTGCCGTCCGGCGGAATCACGCAGTACGGACTGGGGCTGTCGCGGACTGGCGGCTGGTTGGAGCACAGTGGAGGCGTTCCCGGATACACCACGCAGATCGCATATCTGCCGGAGCGCAATGTGAGTATTGCCGTCGCGGTGACCAGTTCACACAGCCTCCGAGCCGCGATGCGGATGGCGATGAGCGGATAACTCCGCCGATACCGTCCGCGCAAGAACTGGATTCGCAACTGCGGCAGGCGTTGGACCGAAGATAGCGCCGTCTGCGAAATCTTTGCGCGTGGTCGGGACGCCGAGGATCCGGACCCATCAACAGATTCGCCGACCTCCAGGCCGAGCACTCGTCTCGAATCCCCGCAAAAGAAACCCGCTTCCGTTGTGCGGAAGCGGGTTTCGTGTCGTTCAGGGGTTCAGCGGCCGTCGATGTCGCTGTAGTTGCGTTCGCCGTAGCCCGTGTAGATCTGGCGGGGGCGGCCGATCTTCAAGGGCTCGCGGTGCAGTTCGCGCCAGTGGGCGATCCAGCCGGGGAGGCGGCCCATGGCGAACAGGACGGTGAACATGCGGGTGGGGAAGCCCATGGCCCGGTAGATGACGCCGGTGTAGAAGTCGACGTTCGGGTAGAGGCGGCGCTCGACGAAGTAGTCGTCGGTGAGGGCGGCCTCCTCGAGGGCCTTGGCGATGTCGAGCAGCGGGTCCTGCACGCCGAGCTTGCCGAGGATCTGGTCCGCGGTCTTCTTCACGATCGTGGCGCGCGGGTCGTAGTTGCGGTAGACGCGGTGACCGAAGCCCATCAGCTTCACCCCGTCTTCCTTGTTCTTGACCTTGCGGATGAACTCCTTGACGTCGCCGCCCTGCTCCTTGATGCCGTCGAGCATCTCCAGCACGGCCTGGTTGGCGCCGCCGTGCAGCGGGCCCCACAGCGCGTTGATGCCGCCGGATACCGAGGTGAACAGGTTGGCGTCCGAGGAGCCGACCAGGCGCACGGTCGAGGTGGAGCAGTTCTGCTCGTGGTCGGCGTGCAGGATCAGCAGCATGTCCAGCGCGGCGGCGACCTCGGAGTCGACCTCGTAGGGCTCGGCCGGGAAGCCGAAGGTCATCCGCAGGAAGTTCTCCACCAGCGACAGCGAGTTGTCGGGGTAGAGGAACGGCTGGCCCACCGACTTCTTGTAGGAGTACGCCGCGATGGTCGGCAGCTTGGCCAGCAGCCGGATGGTCGACAGCTCGACCTGCTCCGGATCGCGCGGATCCAGCGAATCCTGGTAGTAGGCCGACAGCGCGTTCACCGCCGACGACAGCACCGGCATCGGATGCGCGTTGCGCGGGAAACCGTCGAAGAAGCGCTTGAGATCCTCGTGCAGCAGGGTGTGCCGCCGGATCCGGTCGGTGAAATCGTCGAGCTGAGCCTGCGTCGGCAGCTCACCATAGATGAGCAGGTAGCTGACCTCGATGAAGTTCGAGCTGGAGGCCAGTTGCTCGATCGGGTAGCCGCGGTAGCGGAGGATCCCGGCCTCGCCGTCGATGTAGGTGATCGACGATTTGGTCGGGGCGGTATTGGTGAAACCGGGGTCGTAGGTGACGTATCCGGTGCTGGCCAGTAGCTTGCCCAGTTCGATCCCGTCGTTGCCCTCGGCGGCCTTGGTGACCGTCATCGGGTATTCGCCACCGGGGTAGGACAGTACCGGCTTGCCGTCGATCTCGACGTTCATGCTGTTCTCAGCGGGCACGGAAGGATCCCTCTCAGGCTAGAACCGTAGGCACCGGGTGCGGTCGGCGTCCGATGCGCTTACACCAACGCTAGCCGCTGGCTGGTCCGCATGATTAGCGAGGGTGGCCGTTAACTACCTCACGGTCACCCGCGCGCGAGGTGAGGCGGAGCGGGGTCGCGTGGTATTGGCGCGACCGGCCCCGAGCCGACCGGCCGATCTCCGCCGCAGCGGCGGGATCTCCGTGCGGGCCGGGCGGCTATCAACCCTGGTTGACGTGCCCTCTCACGCTGCCGGAACCTCGGCGTGGGCGCGCGCGACCCGATATCGCACGAATGCCGGGAACGCCACCGCGGCGATCAGCACGCCGATCACGACCAGCGCCCCACCGCCCGCCGCCGCTACGGCGGTACCCAGCGCCGCGGCCGCAAAACCGTGGGCAACATCACCGATGCGCGGGCCCCCGGCCACCACCACGATGAATACGCCCTGCAGCCGCCCGCGCATCTCGTCGGTGGCGACCTGCTGCAGCATCGTGGTCCGCAGCGCGGCCGAGAACATGTCGACGGCGCCGCCGAAGGCCAAGCAGGCCAAGGCGATCCACAATCCGGCGGCGACGGACAGGCCGTGCCCGGTGAGGCCGATCGCCACCCCGAAACCGATCATCGCCACGCCCCACAGCACGATGCACACGATCACCGCCAAGCCCTGCCGCCGCACGTGCGTGAGCCAGCCGGAGAACACCCCGCCCGCGACCGCGCCCGCCGAGATCGCCGCGAACAGCAGACCCAGCGCGACACCGCCGCTGGCCGGATCGCCGAAGCTGTCCCGGGCGATCTGCGGGAACAGGGCGCGCGGCATGCCGAACACCATCGCGATGATGTCCACCACGAAGGACGCGAGCAGGATTCGCTGCGTCGCCAGGTAGGTGAAGCCCTCGACCACCGTCCGCAGGCCCGCCCGGCGCTGGGTGCCGGTGGGCGGAACGGCGGGCAGCCGCCACACCGCCCACAGGGTGGCCAGCAGCGCGATCGCGTCCAGCAGGTACAGCGTCGACAGCCCGGTCAGCGGGATCAGCGCACCGGCCAGCACCGGCCCGGCGATCGCGCCGAACTGCATGACCGTCATGTTGAGCGAATTGGCCGCGGGCAGCAGGTCGGGGGACAGCAGCCGGGGGATGATCGCGGCGCGGGTGGGCTGGTTCACCGCGAAGAATGCCTGCTGCACCGAGAACAGGCCCAGCACGACCCACACGTTGGCGAGCCCGGCCGCCGCCTGGACCCAGAACGCGAGCGCCGTCACTCCGGTGCCGGTGCTGGTGATCAGCAACAGCTTTCGCCGATCCATCACGTCGGCCAGCGCGCCGCCCCATAGGCCGAAGGCGACCAGCGGCACCAGGCCGAACAATCCGGCCAGGCCGACATAGCCGGAGCTGCCGGTGATTTCGAAGATCTGCTGCGGTACCGCGACCACCGACAGCTGCGCGCCGATCATCGTGACGATGCCGGTCGTCCAGAGTCGGCGGTAGTCGGAATTGCGGAGCGGCGCGGTATCCGCGAGGAGCTTCACCGGCGGAACAGTAGCGGGATGATCGGGCGCATGGTCACCGATTTTCGGTGAGTCATCCCATGATTACAACCCGGTGCGGCAAGCGTGGGACATTCCGGCGAACGCGCGGCTCAGGGTTGCAGGCGCTGGATCTTCATGGCTGCCGGGTCCGTACCGCCCGCCTCCAGCGTCACCCGGATCCGGTTGTGCAGTCGGCTGCGCCGCCCCTGCCAGAACTCGACCTGTTCGGGCCGCAGCAGATAGCCGCCCCAGTTCGCGGGCACGGGAATGTGCTCCACGCCCTCGAAGCGGGCGGTGACATCGGCCAGCGCCCGGTCCAGTTCCGCCCGCGATTCCGCCGGTCGCGACTGCTGCGAGGCCCACGCGCCGAGTTGCGAATTGCGGGGGCGCGAACGCCAGTAGACCGACGTCGCCTCGGGCGCCACGGTGTCGACCGGACCGCGAAGATTCACTTGGCGGCCGAGGGCGGGCCAGGCGAAGGTGATCGAACCGTAGGGGACCGCCGCCAATTGATTGCCCTTGGCGGAGTCGTAATTGGTGTAAAAAGTCACACCCTCGCCCGAGAGCCCCTTGCACAGTACGGTGCGCGAGGCGGGCCGCGGTCCGGACTCGGTGAGCTCCACGGTCGCGAGCACCATCGCGTTCGGCTCCGCGATACCGGCGCGCGTGGCCTGCTCGATCCAGACCCGCAGCAGCGGTTCCCAGCCCTCGGCCAGCCAGGACTCGTCCAGATCCGTATCCGATCCGGCCCCGCCGCCGCTCGTGCCGCCGCCGTACTCGGCGCGCATCGCGGCGATGTCCAGGTGCGCCCGCAGTGCCGGATCAATCTCGGCGGCCTCGGGCCGCGCCGCCGACCCAGGTGAATTCTGCTCGTCGCGCATGGACCAGACGTTACTCCGCAGTAGGAGAGGGACTAAGGTTCCTACTGATCGACGCGCGCGTCCGGCCCGGCGGGCGACAGCCCGTACCGCCACGCCAGCGTCGCATCGGACTCGGCGGGAGTGGTCCACGGCCCGACGCGGCAACGTGGGGAGATCCGTGGGGAACGCGAGCGCCGAATCGAACACAGCGTGGCCGCCCACGGATCGTGCGGCCCGAATTGCAAGGAGAGTCACAACATGACTGCCAGCGCTGCGGCCCCCGCCGTACCCCCCGATTTCGTCAGCGGCCTGGAAGGTGTGGTGGCCTTCACCACCGACATCGCCGAGCCCGACAAGGACGGTGGCGCGCTGCGCTACCGCGGTGTCGACATCCAGGATCTGGTCGAGAACCGGGTGACCTTCGGCGATGTCTGGGCGCTGCTGGTCGACGGTGAATTCGGCCGTGGGCTGCCGCCGGCCGAGCCGTTCCCGCTGCCCGTGCACACCGGCGACGTGCGCGTCGACGTGCAGGCCGGGCTCGCCATGCTCGCCCCGATCTGGGGCTATCAGCCGCTGCTGGACATCGACGAAGACACCGCGCGGGAGAATCTGGCCCGCGCCTCGGTGATGGCGCTGTCGTATGTGGCGCAGTCGGCCCGCGGCATCTATCAGCCCGCGGTGCCCCAGAAGAAGATCGACGAGTGCGACACCATCACCGAGCGGTTCATGGTCCGCTGGAAGGGCGATCCGGACCCTCGGCACATCGAGGCCATCGACGCCTACTGGGTCTCGGCCGCCGAGCACGGCATGAACGCCTCCACCTTCACCGCCCGCGTGATCGCCTCCACCGGAGCGGATGTGGCGGCCTCGCTGTCGGGTGCGATCGGTGCCATGTCGGGTCCGCTGCACGGTGGCGCCCCGGCCCGGGTGCTGCCGATGATCGAGGAGGTCGAGAAGTCCGGGGACGCACGGGCTCTGGTCAAGGGCATCCTGGACCGCAAGGAGAAGCTGATGGGCTTCGGCCACCGGGTGTACCGGGCCGAGGACCCGCGCGCCCGGGTGCTGCGCGCCACCGCCGAGCGGCTTAACGCGCCGCGCTTCGAGGTGGCCTCGGCGCTGGAGCAGGCCGCGCTCGCGGAACTGCGGGAGCGCCGCCCCGACCGCGCCATCGAGACCAATGTCGAGTTCTGGGCCGCGGTGATCCTGGACTTCGCCGAGGTCCCCGCGCACATGATGCCCGCGATGTTCACCTGCGGCCGCACGGCCGGCTGGTGCGCACACATCCTGGAGCAGAAGAAGCTGGGCAAGCTGGTCCGCCCGGCCGCCATCTACACCGGCCCCGCCCCCCGCAAGCCCGACTCCGTCACCGGCTGGAACTCCGTAGTCCGCAAGTAAATTCGATTCCCGCACCCTCTGCCGATTCCCGCACCACTCGCAGGCCCCTGCACCCAGTGCGGGAACCAACAGAGGGTGCGGGAACCCAAGGTCCGCCGACCGTATGCGCGCCGGGCGAGGGCGTGCTGCGGCCGCTTTTCCTGGCGTGCTGCGCCCCACTTCCGGGCGTCCTTGCTCCTCGCCTTTCCTGGCGCGCTGCGCTCCTACTTCCTGGCGTACTTCTCCTCGACTTCCCGGCGTGCTGTTCTCTTTGTTCTGGCGTGTTGTGCTCTCTTTGTCCTGGCGTGCTGTGCCTCATTGTCCCGGCATGCTTTTGGCCGGGATCGCGTAGCATGCGTCGCGTGTTGGATGGTGGGTGGTCGCGGCGGCGGGTCATAGCGGTGGGGGCGGCGTTGGCTGCCGGGCTGGTGACTGCCGGATGTGGTGCGGCGCAAGGGAATTCATCTACTCAATCGGCGGTCGGCGCGCCCAGGCAAGGAGCGCCGGGAGTGGCGCCGCGGCAGGTCCCCGCCGCGGTCCCGCCGCCGGTGGCGGGGCGCGGCCCGGGGGCGCGGGCGGCCCCGGGGGGGGGGGGGGTGGCCGGGGGGTAGACCCCCGAACCCGGCCCAGGGCCGCGCTCGAGGACGCCGGTCGACGGCTGTTCGCCGAGCGCGGCTACGCGAATGTCTCCGCCGAGGAGATCGTGTCCGCCGCCGGGGTCACCCGCGGCGCGCTGCACCACCACTACGGCGACAAGCGCGGCCTGTTCCTGGCGGTGCTGGAGCTGGTGGAGGCCGACGCTACC
>NZ_JARWQD010000030.1 GCF_029869545.1 Nocardia wallacei
GTGTGGCGCACCGGTTTCCGTGCCGCGCGCGGCCGCCCCCGGCCCGCGGCCGCGATCCCCACCGGCAGCTTCGCCAGCGAATAGCGCATGGCGTCGCCGCGGCTGCGGGCCCCCCACCCCCCCCCGCGCGCCCACCCCACCCCACCCCCCCCTCTCTTCGTGCTGCCCCCCCACCACCTCGTCCTTGTGCTGGTGGCGCCCTAACCCGGAATCGGGGGCGAGGATCTGTCCCGCTGTCCTGGCGCGCTCCCCGTCCGCTTTCCCGGCGCGCTCCCGTCCACTTTCCCGGTGCGCTCCCGTCCACCTTCCCGGCGCGCCCCGTCCACTTTCCCGGCATGCTTTTGGCCGGGATCTTTCGATCACGACCGGTCGGTCAGCCGCTCGACGGCGTCGTGCATGTGGTCGACCAGGAGTTTGCGGGCGCGGCCGGGGGCCCCGGAGCCGATGGCCTCGCGCAGCTCGGTGTGCTCCTGCACCTGGACGAAGACGTCCGGGTACGTGGTTTCCAAGGCGCCCAGGCACATTCGGGTCTCGATGAACAGGGTGCTGGCGGCGCGGGCCAGGCGGGGGCTGCCGGCGCTGTCCACCAGCGCCTCGTGGAAGGCCTGATCGGCATCGGAGACGCCCGCCGGGTCGCCGCGCTCGGCGCAGGCGCGCATCGCGGCGACGCTCGGTTCCAGTGCGTCGTAGGCGATCTCGCGACGCCCGTCCAGGATGAGCTCGAGCGCGCCGCCCTCCAGCGCGGTGCGTGCCCGATACACGTCGAGCACATCGTCGAGGGTCAGTTCGATGACGAAGATCCCGCGGTGGCGGATGCTGTGCAGCAGGCCCTCGGAGACCAGCCGCTGCATGGCCTCGCGCACCGGACCGCGGGACACGTCGAACTGCGTGGCGAGGTCGGCCTCGACCAGCTGCGCACCCGGCGGCAGCGTGCCGCGCATGATGGCGGTGCGGAGTCGGTCGGCAATCATCTCCGCGGTGGATTGCCGATTGACCGGCTCGAATTCAATGACCGGCATGAATCAGCCTTTCCGAGAACAGCTTACCGAGCGCATCCGAAATCGGCTCGGCCCCTGGCGAATACCCGGCGAGCCGGATGCCCTCCCAGATGGTGACCTGGTTCGCGGTGAGCACCGGCTTGCCGAGCGTGGCCTCGAGCTCCGGCAGCACCGCGACGGTGTGCATCGCGGTATCGGGGATCAGCAGCGCCTCGGCGTCCGGATGATCGTTGGCCACAGCCAGTTTCAGCACCTGCTCGCCGGTGAGCGTGCCCACCTCGGCCGCGGTGTCGATATCGGCCGCCGACATCGACAGCACCCGGATGCCTTCGGCGCCCAGGAAATCGACGAACAGCCCCGAGACGTCGTCGGGATAGCTGGCGCACACCGCCACCGACGAGATGCCCAGCGCCCGAGCGGCATCGACGAAGGCGAAGCTGGTGCTCGACGCGGGCACCCCGGCCGCCTCGGCCAGCCCGCGCACCTGCTCGCGCGCCCCCTGCGGCCCGTACACGAAGCTGCCCGAGGTGCAGGCCCACACCACCGCGCTCGGCCGGTACCGCGCCAGCAGTTCGGCGCCGTGGCGCAGCTTCTCGGGGCTGCCGAGGTCGAGCAGCTCGGGCACGGCGTGCAGGTCGGTGCCGTAGATGTGGGCGACCCGCAGGTCCGCGCCGAGCAGCTCGGCCGCGCGCGGGAAGTCGTCCTCGGCCGCGTGGTCGGGGTAGATGAAACCGATGGTGGGTGTCTGCATGGTCGGTGATCCCCTAGAAGACGTCCTGGAGCCACTTACCGGGCCCCATCATGGGTAGTTTCATGCGGCCCAGGCACGCCCACATGGTGAGCTGGTTCGCGGTGAGCACCGGTTTGCCGAGGGCCTGTTCGAGCGGTTCCACGAGGTCGTAGGTGGGCAGGTTGGTACAGCTGACGAAGATCGCCTGGGATTGCGGGTCGTCGGCGTTGATGATGCGCTCGGCGATGGTGCGGTAGCTGACCTTCCAGATGCCGCCGCCCAGGCCCAGATGGTCGGAGCGGATGACCTCGCAGCCGACCTCGCCGAGAAAGTCGTGCAGTTTGCGCGTGAGGATCTCGTCGTAGGGCGTGAGGACCGAGATTCGGCTCAGCCCGAGCTTGCGGATCGCCTCGACCAGCGCGCCGGAGGTCGTCACCGCGTCCGGGGCGCCCGCGGCGCAGATGGCCTCGCGCAGCGACTGCTCGTAGGCCAGCCCCTTGATGAAACTGCCGGAGCTGCACAGGTAGGCGATCACCTCCGGGTCGACGTGCAGGACGTCGCGGGTTGCGGCGGTGAGGTGGGCGGCGTTGGACACCAGCTCCGCCATGGCCACCGAGACCGGCACCGGTTCGTAGGGCGTGCGGGCCAGATGCAGGCTCACCTCCAGTGGCGCCCACCGCCACAGCTCGCGCTCCAGGGCAAGGTCGAACGGTGCGATGATCCCGATGCCCCGCTGTGCGACCGGGCCGTCGATCTCGGGAAAATTCAGGTCAACCACGACGGCCCCTCTCGCGTTCAGCCAGGCAATCCTCCGCACACGATCGGATTGTTGACAATCATACGATGCGTTTCTAGCCTGTCAATGTGGTTGAGGGCCAAATAGTCACCGTCCTTCACGATGGCACCAGGCCCGATGCGGGGCTCATGCGTCCGGTAGCCGAACGGGCGACCGTCCGCTATGCCGATTCGGCTGAGCTCCCCGAGGCATTGCGTGGTGCCGACGTGTTGTTCGTGTACGACTTCACCAGTACGGCGGTCCCCGGCGCGTGGCCGGCGGCGGACCGGCTGCGCTGGGTGCATGTCGGTGCCACGGGTGTGGACTCGGTGATGTTCGACGAGCTGATCGACAGCGACGTCGTCGTCACCAATACCCGCGGCATCTTCGACCTGCCGATCGCCGAGTACGTGCTCGCACAGATCTTGAACTTCGCCAAGGATCTGCCCGAATCGTGGCGGCTCCAGCAGCAGCATCAGTGGCGCCACCGGGAGTCCGAACGCCTCGCCCACTCCACGGTACTCGTCGTGGGCACCGGATCCATCGGCCGGGCCATCGCCCGGATGCTGCGGTCGGTCGGCATGGAGGTGCGGGGGCTGGGGCGGCGGCCGTGCGCCGACGACCCCGACTTCGGCACCGTCGGCACGGATCTGCACGCCGAGCTGCCCGGGGCGGACTATGTCGTCGCCGTGGCTCCGCTCACGCCGCAGACGCGTCATCTGTTCGACGCGCGGGCATTTGCCGCCATGAAGCCGCATTCCCGTTTCGTCAATGTCGGTCGTGGGGAACTAGTAGTGACAGACGATCTCGTCGCCGCGTTGCGCAACGGCAGCATCGCGGGCGCGGCGCTCGATGTCGTCGATCCCGAGCCGCTGCCGCCGGGTCACGCGCTCTGGGATCTGCCGAATGTCCAACTCACGCCCCACAATTCCGGGGATGTCGTCGGATGGCGCGGTGATCTCGTCGCCGCGTTTGCCGAGAATTTCCGGAAGTGGATCGACGGCCGGCCGCTGGAGAATGTGGTCGACAAAAGGCTGGGTTACGTTCCCAGCTGAAAGGGAGTCAGCCATGGCCCACCCCGATATCGATATCCCGACCGAACCGGCCGCGATGACCGCGGTCGAGCTGGTCACCGCCTATTCCGCCGGTGCGCTGTCACCGGTCGAGACGACCCAGGCCGTGCTCGACGCGATCGCCGAGCGCGACGGGGAGCTGAACGCGTTCTGTCTCGTGGATCCCGAACGCGCGCTGATGCAGGCCAAGGAGTCCGAGGCGCGCTGGCACTCCGGTCACGTGCAAGGGCTGCTCGACGGGGTGCCGATCTCGATCAAGGACATCTTCCTCACCGAGGGCTGGCCCACCCGCCGCGGCTCCACCTCCATCGAGCCCGATGTGCCGTGGCCGCTGGACAGCCCGGTCACGGCCCGGCTGCGCGAGGACGGGCTGGTGTTCCTGGGCAAGACGACCACGCCGGAGCTGGCGTGGAAGGCGGTCACCGACAGCCCGCTGGCGGGCATCACCCGCAATCCGGTGGATCCGTCGAAGACCTGCGGCGGTTCCTCGGGCGGCAGCGCGGTGGCGGTGGCGGCCGGGATGGGACCGCTGTCGGTCGGCACCGACGGCGGTGGCAGCGTGCGCATTCCGGCGTCGTTCTGCGGCGTCGTCGGCTTCACGCCGACGCACGGGCGGATTCCACTGTATCCGGCGAGCCCGTTCGGCCCGCTGGCGCACGCCGGACCGCTGACCCGCACGGTCGAGGACGCGGCGCTGCTGATGGACATACTGTCGCTGCCCGATCCGCGCGATCCCACGGCGCTGGCGCCCACCATCACCACCTTCCGGGGCCAGCTGCAGCGGGATGTGCGCGGCGCGACCGTCGCGTACTCGGCCACCCTCGGCTACGTCGACGTCGATCCCGAGATCGCGGCCGTGGTGGAGGATGCGGTGCGGCAGCTGGGCGAGGCGGGGCTGCGGGTGGTGACCGCCGACCCGGGCTTCAGCGATCCGCTCGAGGCGTTCGAGGAGCTGTGGGCGGCCGGTGCGGCGACCATGCTGTCGAAGTTCCCCGAGGGCAGCCGCGAGCGCGTCGATCCGGGGCTGGGCGAGGTGTGGGATCGCGGGGCGAGCCTCGACGCCGTCTCCTATCTGGACGCGCGCGGCGTCGCCGCCGAGGTCGGCATCGTCATGGGGGCCTTCCACACCGCCTACGACGTGCTGATCACGCCGACCATGCCGATCCGGCCGTTCGAGGCCGGGCACGACGTGCCGCCGGGCAGCGGCCTGCGCAGCTGGCCCCAGTGGACCCCGTTCACCTACCCGTTCAACCTCACCCAGCAGCCCGCCATCAGCATCCCCGTGGGCACCACGAAGGACGGGTTACCCGTGGGCCTGCAGATCGTGGGCCCCCGGCATTCGGACGACCTGGTGCTCGCGCTGGCGAGGTTCGCTGAGCAGGTGCTGGCGGGCTGAGGGGCTCCGATCCGCGTATTCCGTCGGCGGATGTAGTGGACCACCCGTCGGCGGGATAAGCTGTGGGGCAAGAAGACCGCCGATCCGGCGAGCAGGGGGTTCGAGCTGGAGCAAGGGACGGCGTGGATGGCCGACAACCAAGCCGTAGACCCTGCGGACACCGCTCGCGGTGGCACTGAGCACGAACGGAGCGCAGCGATGAGTGAGGCGATTCGCTACGACGAGGAGATCCAGTACGAGGGGGATCTCCGAGAGTTCGCCGATCGGCTGCTGGAGACTGCCCGGGTCGAATATGTCGAGGAGGGGGTACTGCTCGTCACGAATCCACCCGGGTTCCAGCATGGAGCGATTGTGAGCGGGATCGTCAGGGCCATCGTCCGGGCGCCGGTGTTACATGGTGAAGTCGTCGATTGGCGGACAAAGGAGAACTTCCAGTGGGCCGGTGGACGCTGTTCGCCCTGGCTCCGGGCTGGCATCGCTACCAGGTCTGCGACGACGGCGACTACGGCGACGACATCGCACTCCCGGAGCCCTTCGGTTTCACGATTCCGACGGGCAAGTGGCCTCGCTGGAAATAGCAGCGGCGAGGCCCTACTCCGATTCCCTTGCTCTACTCCGATTCCCTCGCGAACGCGAGGGTCTCGCCCTCGACTCCCCGCAGCCACAGGTTGTTGCAGGCCGTCGCGATGTCGGCGAGTCCCTCTTCGATGGTGGCGAAGACGTTGCCCGGGACCCAGCCCATATCGCCGTTGATCAGGAGGTTGTTGCGGCCGTAGAAGAGGGCGAGGTCGGTGGCGCCCTGGGCGTGGTGGGCCTCGGACCCGGGCTCGTAGCCGTAGGCGGGGTTGCCGATCTCCCACGGTTCGAAGTCGAACAGGCAGACGTCGCCGGGAATGGGTGTGACGGTGGGGTTTTCGCGATGCGGTGCCGCGACGATGCGCGGCACCAGCGTGTACACCTCGTTGCGGGCGTACTTGGCGTGGAAGGCGTCGCCCTCCTGCGGCAGCGCGTCCCAGACCGCCGCGCAGGTGAGCGGCGCCTCGTTCTCCAGAAGCCGGGCGCGGCAGCTGACCCCGGCCTTGGTGAGGGTGATCGTGAAGTAGCGGGCCATCGATCCTCCTACAGCTCGTCCAGCACGGACGACCAGATGGCGAGGGCCTCGTCGACCTGGTCGGCGGTCACGATCAGCGGCGGGATCATCCGGACCACATTGCTGTAGGCGCCGCAGGTCAGCAGCAGCAGGCCCTTCTCGTGCGCGAGCCGCTGCGCGGTGGCCGCGGTCGCGGTGTCGGGTTCGCCTGTGGGCGTGGTGAATTCGGTGCCGACCAGCAGGCCCAGGCCGCGCACGTCGCCGACGGCCTTGGTGGCGCGCTCGCGCGCACCGGCGAGCAGCTGCCGCCCGCGCTCGGCGGCGTTGTCGACCAGGCCCTCGGATTCGATGACGTCGATGGTGGCCAGCGCCGCGGCGCAGGCGACGGCATTGCCGCCGTAGGTGCCGCCCTGCGAGCCGGGCCACGCCTTGGCCATCAGCTCGCGGGAGGCGGCGATGCCCGACAGCGGGAAGCCGCTGGCCAGGCCCTTCGCGATGGTGATGATGTCCGGCCGGACGTCGAAGTGCTGATGGCCGAAGAACTTTCCGGTGCGGCCGAAGCCGGTCTGGATCTCGTCGAACACCAGCAGGATGCCGTGCCGGTCCGCGCGTTCGCGCAGGCCCTGGAAGAAGCGGGTGTTGCCCGGAATGTAGCCGCCCTCGCCCAGCACCGGTTCGACGAAGAACGCCGCGGTCTCGGCGGGAGAGGTCAGCGTGGTCAGCAGGTAGTCCAGCTCGCGCAGCGCGAAATCGGTGGCCTGCTCCTCGGTCCAGCCGTAGCGGTAGGCGGTGGGGAACGGGGCCACGTGCACGCCCGCCATCAGCGGGCTGAAACCGGCGGAGAACCGGGTGCCCGAGGTCGTCATGGTGGCCGCGGCGACGGTGCGGCCGTGGAAACCGCCATGGAACACAACGACATTCGGCCGCCCCGTGGCCTGGCGGACCAGCCGCAGCGCAGCCTCGATCGCCTCGCTGCCGGAATTGGAGAAGAACACCGAATCCAGTCCCGCGGGCAGCACATCGCCCAGGCGCTCGGTCAGCGCCAGCAGCGGCTTGTGCATCACCGTCGTGTACTGCGCGTGGATGACGCTGGCGATCTGCTGCTGCGCGGCCTCGACCACGCGCGGGTGGCAATGCCCGGTGCTGGTGACACCGATCCCGGCGGTGAAGTCCAGGTAGCGGCGACCGTCGGTGGCGTAGAGGTAACAGCCCTCGCCGTGGTCGACGGTGATCGGGGTGGCCTGCTTGAGGACGGGGGAGAGTGCCGTCATCGTGATCCGCCTTCCGGAGCGTGGAGGGTGCCGCGACCGGCGCCCGCGCGGATTGTCTATTGTCGGATTGTCGACAATATGAATAACATGTCGGGCGGGGCCACAGCAATGGGGTGCCGCTGGGTGCGGCGCTCGACCAGGTGAGGAGACATGCGGTGACGCAGATCGACGCGGGCCTGAACCGGGCCGAGACGGACCTGAACCCGGCCGAGCGGGCCGCCATCGACAGCGTGCCCACCGGCCTGTACATCGGCGGGCAGTGGCGCGAGACGGCGGCCACCATGCCGGTGACCGATCCGGCCACCGGGCAGACGCTGTGCTCGGTCGCCGACGCCGGGCCCCAGGACGGTCTCGCCGCACTGGAAGCCGCGGCGGCCGCGCAGGCCGACTGGGCGCGCACTCCGCCGCGCGCACGCAGCGACATCCTCCTGCGCGCGCACCGGATGCTGCTCGACGATGCCGACCGGCTGGCGCTGATCGCGACGCTGGAGATGGGCAAGCCGCTAGCGGAGGCCCGCGGCGAAGTCGCCTATGCCGCAGAGTTCTTCCGCTGGTTCGCCGAGGAGGCGGTGCGGCTGGACGGCGGGTACATGACCGCGCCCGCGGGCGGGTCGCGGTTCCTGGTGGCGCGCCAGCCGGTCGGCCCGAGTCTGCTGATCACGCCGTGGAACTTCCCGATGGCGATGGCCACCCGCAAGATCGGCCCGGCGCTGGCCGCGGGCTGCACCAGTGTGGTCAAGCCCGCCGAGCAGACGCCGCTGTGCACGCTGGCGATCGCCGACATTCTGGGTGCGGCCGGTGTGCCCGCCGGGGTGGTGAACGTGGTCACCACCTCGGATCCGGGTGCGGTGATGACGCCGATGATTCTCGACGAACGCTCTCGCAAACTGTCGTTCACCGGATCCACCGCGGTCGGCAAGAAGCTCCTGGAACAGTGCGCGCAGACGGTCATGCGGACCTCGATGGAGCTGGGTGGCAACGCGCCGTTCATCGTGTTCGACGACGCCGACCTCGACGCGGCGGTCGAGGGTGCGCTGGCGGCGAAGATGCGCAATATCGGGCAGGCGTGCACGGCCGCGAACCGGATCTTCGTGCAGCGCACCGTCATCGACGACTTCGCGGCACGGCTCGCCGCGCGGATGGCGGAGCTGCCGATGGGGCGGGGCACCGAATCCGGGGTGGTCGTCGGCCCGCTGATCGACGACGCCGCCGTGGCGAAGGTGACCGAACTGGTCGCCGACGCCCGGGCCCGCGGAGCGCGGGTGCTGCTCGGCGGCGAGGCGGTCGACGGACCCGGGAACTTCTATCCCGCAACGGTTCTCGTCGGCGTCCCCGACGACGCGCAGATGTGCCACACCGAGATCTTCGGCCCCGTCGCGAGCCTCACCCCCTTCGACACCGAGGACGAGGTCGTCACGCGCGCCAACGACACCCCCTACGGTCTCGTCGGCTACGTCTACACCGAGGGCCTCCGCCGCGGCCTGCGCGTGTGCGAGGCCCTCGACAGCGGCATGGTCGGGCTGAACCAGGGCGTGGTATCCAACCCTGCCGCCCCCTTCGGCGGCGTGAAGGAGTCCGGCCTCGGCCGCGAGGGCGGGCTCACCGGCATCGACGAATTCCTGGAGACCAAATACATCGGCGTCCAGATGTGAGAACCGAAGACGAGGGAGCACAGGTGAGCACCTACCGCATCGCGACGATTCCCGGCGATGGCATCGGCGTCGATGTGACCGCGGAGGCGGTCAAGGTGGCCGACGCCGTGCTGCCCGGTATCGAATGGACCGAATTCGACTGGTCCTGTGAGCAATACCTGCGCACCGGCGCCATGATGCCGCCCGACGGAGTGGAGCGGCTCGCCGGGTTCGACGCGATTCTGCTGGGCGCCGTGGGGTTTCCGGGCGTGCCCGACCATATCTCGCTGTGGGGCCTGCTGATTCCGCTGCGTCGGGCCTTCGGCCAGTACGTGAACCTGCGGCCGGTGCGGCTGCTGCCCGGCACCGAATCCGCGCTGCGCGACCGCACCGCCGCGGATCTCGACATCCTGATCGTGCGGGAGAACTCCGAAGGGGAGTACTCCGAGATCGGCGGCACCCACAACCCCGGGCGGCCCGAGGAATTCGTGCTGCAGGAATCGGTGTTCACTCGTGTCGGCTGCGAACGCATCATCCGCTACGCGTTCGAGCGCGCCCGCGAACGCAATCGGAAGCTGTGTTCGGCCACCAAATCCAACGGCCTGATCCACTCGATGCCCTACTGGGACAGCATCTTCGACCGCATCGCCACCGAATACCCCGACGTCGAAACCCGCCAGATGCACGTCGACGCGCTGGCCGCCGAGATCGTGCTGCACCCGGACCGCCTCGACGTGATCGTCGCCTCGAACCTGTTCGGCGACATCCTCTCCGACCTCGCCGCCGCCGTCACCGGCGGCCTGGGCCTGGCCCCCTCCGGAAACATCAACCCGCACAGCGACGCCCCGTCGATGTTCGAGGCCGTCCACGGCAGCGCCCCCGACATCGCGGGCCAGGGCATCGCCAACCCGGTGGCCCAAATCCTCGCCGCCGCAATGATGCTCGACCAACTGGGCGAACACGACGCGGCCACCGCCATCGACCGCGCCGTCCGCGAAGTCCTCGCCGAGGGCGACCTCCACACCCCCGACCTCGGCGGCACCGCCACCACCACCGAACTCGGCACCGCCATCGCCAAACGGGCCACAGAACTCATCGGTGACTGACAGCGCACGCAGGTTGGTTCACCTCGAATTTCCGGCATGCTTTGGCCGGAATCCTCAGTGGGTGAGCCAGATGGCGTCGGCGGCGGGGCTGCCGAGGTCGATGGTGCGGTCGCCGATGCGGATGGCGATGGTGCCCGCGAAGTCGCGGCGCTCGACCACCGAGATCGGGGTGTCCAGGGCGATTCCGACCGAGTCGAAGTAGCGCAGCATGGCGGGGTCGAAGTCGGAAATCCTTGCCACGCGGCCGGATTCACCGGCCTGGAAGTGGCTGAGCTGGCGGGCGGGCGGCGTGGGGACGGCGCCGTCGACCGAGGGGATCGGGTCGCCGTGCGGGTCCCGGTCCGGATGGCCGAGCTTGGCGTCGATGCGCGCCATCAGGGTTTCCGAGACCGCGTGCTCGAGCACCTCGGCCTCGTCGTGCACCTCGTCCCAGCCGTAGCCGAGCTCGTTGACCAGGAACGTCTCGATCAGGCGGTGCCGGCGCACCATCGCGACCGCGGCGCGGCGGCCCAGATCGGTCAGCGTGATCGCCCCGTAGCGGGCGTGCTCGACCAGGCCCTGGTCGGCGAGCTTGCGCACCGCCTCGGACACCGTGGACGCCGATACGCCGATGCGCTCGGCGAGCAGCTTCGTCGACACCTTCTCCTGCGACCACTCCTGCGCGGTCCAGATCACCTTCAGATAGTCCTGGGCGACGGAGGAGAGCACCGGGGCGAGCGTGTCCTCGCGGTCGGTCGCGGTATCGGCCGCCGCGCTGCCGGTTCCGCCGTCGGATTCCTGTGTCGCGGAGGGATCGACCAGCTCGCGGCGGGTGGCGATGTCTCGTTTTCCGGGCACGTTTCCGAGCTTATGCATACCTTGCCCGCTTTCCCACATCGGCACGCGCAGTCCCGCGCCCGAGTGACGGCCGCGTGACCGACCGCGGATCCGCGCACCACGCCGCTGTGAACAACCCCACCGCCGCATACTGTCCGTGACCCGGCTTGCGTAGGCTGCCGGGTGTGCAGAGATGGCGAAGTCTCGAGGACATTCCCCCGGACTGGGGCCGGTGCGTGCTCACGATCGGAGTGTTCGACGGAGTGCACCGCGGTCATGCCCAGCTGATCAGCCGCGCCGTGAAATCCGCCGCCGTGCGCGGCGTGCCCTCGGTGCTGATGACGTTCGATCCGCACCCCATGGAGGTGGTGCGGCCCGGTTCGCACCCCGCCCAGCTGACCACCCTGACCCGCCGCGCCGACCTGGTCGAGGAATTGGGCATCGACGTGTTCTGCGTGATGCCGTTCACCCACGAGTTCATGAAGCTGACCCCCGCCCGCTACGTGCACGACCTGCTGGTGGAGAAGCTGCACGTCACCGAGGTCGTGATCGGCGACAACTTCACCTTCGGCAAGAAGGCCGCGGGCACCGTCGACACCATGCGCGACCTGGGGGTGCGCTGGGGCTTCGAGGTCGACGGGGTGAAGCTGGTCGGCGAGCACGCGGTCACCTTCTCCTCCACCTATATTCGCGCCTGCGTCGACGCCGGGGATATGGCCGCGGCCGCCGATGCGCTGGGCCGCCCGCATCGCGTCGAGGGGGTGGTCGTGCACGGCGACGGGCGCGGCAAGGAGCTGGGCTTCCCGACCGCGAACGTGGCGCCGCCGATGCACGCCGCCATCCCGGCCGACGGGATCTACGCGGGCTGGTTCACGGTGCTCAACCCGGGCAAGACGGTGGGCACCACCGAGCCGGGGGAGCGCGCGATGGCGGCCGTCTCGGTCGGCACCAACCCCACCTTCTCCGGCCGCACCCGCACCGTCGAGGCCTACGTGCTCGACACCGACGCGGACCTCTACGGCCAGCACGTCGCGGTCGACTTCGTAGAACACCTACGCGGCATGCGCAAATTCGCCTCCATAGACGACCTGATCACCGCCATGCACCGCGACGTAGACCAAACCCGCAAGATCCTCACCCCCGAAAAGGAGTAGATCCCGGCCAAAAGGACGCAGGGAATAAGGGGACAGGGCGCCATACCGCGAAAGAGAGGGACGGCACCAACCGCGAATGAGGGACGGCGCCATACCGGGAATGTGGGACGGCGCCGTACCGGGAATGTGGGACGGCGCCGTACCGGGAATGAGGGACGGCGCCGTACCGGGAATAAGGGACGGCGCCATACCAGGAATTGGGGACAGTGCCATACCGGGAACAGGGCGGCGCCATGCCGGAATGAGGGCGTGGCCGCCATGCCGGGAATGAGGGGACAGCGCATTGCCGGGCCACGACGGCGGAGCGGGACGGCTTCAGTGTTCCTTGTCTCATGGTGTCCGGGATGGTTTCGGGTTTCTTGTCTCATGGTGTCCGGGACGGTTTCAGGTTCCGCGCCTCATGGTGTCCGGGGTGGTTCAGCGCTCCCCGGCTCATGTCCCGGGACGGCTCTACATTCCCGGCCCGCCCGCCCCCGGGGGGGGGGGGGGGGGGGGGGGGCGGGGGGGGGGGGGGGGGGGGTTGGGGGGGGGGGGGGGGGGGGGGGGGGGGGGGGGGGGGGGGGGGGGGGGGGGGGGGGGGGGGGGGGGGCGGGGCGGGGGGGGGGGGGCCCGCGCCCCCCGCGGGTC
>NZ_JARWQD010000031.1 GCF_029869545.1 Nocardia wallacei
GGCGGTGCGCGTGGTGCGCCGCTCCCCCCCGCGCCCCGCGCGCCCCCGCCCGCCCCCCGCCCCCCCCCCCCCCCCCCCCCCCCCCCCCCCCGGCGGTGGTGGTTCGGGTCGGGGGTGTCAGCCGATGAAGCCGCGCCACTGTTTGACCAGGGTGCGGCGGTCGTTGTCCTCGTCGGCTACGGTGTCGCAGAATCCGAAACACTGGTTCCACACGCGGAACCATTCGGGCTGGTGCTGGCGCATCCATGCCGAGGCGAGTTCGAATGCGCGCGGGGTGTACCCGCCTCCGGTCGCCTTGATCCATTCGCGCCGGATCGTGTTTTCGGCGGTGCGGTTGCCGGTGGCGTCCTGTGCCCGGTGCGGGTCGGTCTGGGCGGCCCATTCCAGGGCGGCGGCGACGTCGGTTTCCCGCAGCACGCGCGCCCATTGCGGGCCGGGGTCGGCCGTGGGGGCGGGGGCGCTGGTGGTGGGGTTGTATCGCCTGGCGTCGAGGGTGCGGCGCAACCAGCCCCGGCGCGGGTTGGCGTCGTCGGGCCGTACGTGGGTGATCTGGTAGAGATAGGCGGTTTTGGCGTCGGCGGTGTGGAATGCCGGGGCGTGGAGGTTGTAGGGGTCGATTCCGTTGATGCGCACGGTGATTCGGGTTCCGGAGAGTTCGGCGTATTCGATGACGGATCCGGGGTGGATGAACTCGCCGCGCCGGTGGCTGCGTACGTGCTGGGCGGCGTCCAACTCGGCGGCGAGCCGCATGGCGGTGAGTACGTCTCGCGGTGAGGTGCGGGGCAGATGGCGGTCGGGGCCGGTCCATCCGCAGGTGCATTGCGGCCACGCTGCGGCGCGCTGGTCGGTGGTGCCGCCGTGCTCGTCGACGTAGGCGATAGGCAGGCTGCGGCGGTTCCGCAGGTTCGGGCGTTTGCTCATATCGGATTCCTCTAGAATCTGGCGGGGGGGGGGGGGGGGGGGGGGGGGGGGGGGGGGGGGGGGGGGGGGGGGGGGGGGGGGGGGGGGGGGGGGGGGGGGGGGGGGGGGGGGGGGGGGGGGGGGGGGGGGGGGGGGGGGGGGGGGGGGGGGGGGGGGG
>NZ_JARWQD010000032.1 GCF_029869545.1 Nocardia wallacei
TATCCGTGTCCGCCCCCGCCCGCCGATTACCCGTTCCCCCCACCCCGGCGCGATCTTTGGGCGTGTGTTTTCCTATCGGCGGGCGGGGGGGGCCGCGCGCCCGCCCGGCAACGGAAGTGACCGTGGCGCAACGGGTTACACAACCCGCCGCGACCGATCGTGTGGCGCGTCACAAATTCGATCGGCATCGCCGCCGACCACACTCCGGTACTGTCCCAAATGGGACAGGGCGTGATGGTGGCGGTGAACGGAAGGGGAGCACCGGGTGGGTGTACCGGACACCGGTCAGCAGGCCGCCCGCGAACTGTATGCCGCGGCAACGGGTTCCGGGGGCGAGGCGTTCGAGATCGCCGAGGATGTGGCGCGCAATCTGGCCGCCGCATGCGATCGGCTCGTCGAGGATCTGCAGCGAGCCCGGCACACCGAACACCAGCTGACGACGGTCACGGGGTTCCCGGAGCTGCCCTCCGGACGCGGACTGGCCCACGGTTTCGGCGCCAAGGGGCGCGAATTTCTCGATACCGTGCTCGCCTTCCAGGAGACGGCCCTGCTGTTCAAGGCCGCCTACCTGGCCGCGGGCAAACACTTCGCCGAGGCCGAGGCCGCCAATCGCGCGGCCGTGGAATTGGCCGCTGCGCGGCCGGAGGACCGATGACCCCCGACGACCCGCCGCTAGCCCCCGACGAGCCCGTCACCGCCGACGCCGTCGATCCGCCCTACGTCCCCGATCGGGAGGTGTTCGGCTCCTACACCCATCGGGAACTGTGGGACCTGGTGCACGAGGCCCTCGATCCCGGCGCCCTGGGTCAGACGGCCGACGCGTGGCGTCGCAATGCCGAGCTGGTCGGCGAGGCCTTCCGCACCTTCTCGGCGGCGACGACCGCCGAATTCGCCCGCTGGAACGGGCACGCCCGGGACGCCGCGCTGCGCGCCACCGTCGATTTCGCCGCCCGCGGCGCCGCGGTGCCCGAGGTCTGCCTCGCCGTGCAGCGGCGGCTGGAATCCGATGCCGAGGCCGCCCAGGTGATCCGGGACGCGATCCCGCCGCCGGTGCCGCCGTACCAGCCGCTGGACGATCCGGTCGCCGAGGTGGTGCACGGCGGCCGTCGCCGCATGGACCACGACCAGCACGCCGCGGCCACCCAGGCGGACGTGCGCGATGTCATGACCTTCGTCTACAACCCGACCCTGCCCGCGTCGGGGGACCGCGTACCCCGGTTCGCACCGGCGCCCCGGGGTCCGGGCTCGAGTGGGGGTCGCGAGTAGTGAAGTGGGTGCTCACCCCGGACGAGTTCACGCACGTCTGGGCCACCGAAACGGGCCTGGATCGCCGCCCTTACCCCGTAAATATGATCCCGGCCGCCACCGCGCGCACCGAATCCGAGTACGCCGCACTGGGTTTGCGCCAGCGCTACGCCCGCAACACCGACCCGGACCTGACCGCCGCGCTGATGCTGTGCGCGCGCACCGACGCCACCACGATCACCGTCACCGGCGAACGATCGGGCAGCGCGCAGGAGCCGGAGCGGATCCTCGCCTTCGCAGCGGTGGTCCACCACCACGCCGGTGTGCTCGTGGCCGGATCCGACACCGTGACCGTGAGCGTGTGCCACGCCCGCACCCTCGGCGACAAGCTGGTGGAGGTGATCGGTTCGGCCCCCGCCGGTCGGCACGCCACCATGCGCGAGCCGCAGGACGCGGTGCTGAACCAGGAGGGTCCGGCCCTGCCCGACAACGGGCGGCCGGGCCCGGCCCGCTTCCGCCGCAAGCTTCGCGAGCCGGTCGACGCGCGCGGATTCATCACCGTATCCGTCGCCCCGGACAACCCGATGTCGCCGCCCACCCGCCACCGCACCTGGCTGGACTTCGCCGGCGACGGCCGCTACCTGCTCACCACGGCCGCGGACCTGAGCCTGACACCGGTGTCGGATGCCGATTTCGCCACCCAGCTGATGAAGTTGGCGGGCATCCGGTAGCGGCGGGGACACGCACATATGCGGCGAAAACCGCCTCGGCGCGGTGGCGGCCGTAGATACTGCACTGTTATGGCTAAATCCCCGTGGTCCAAACCGGTCACCAAGGCGCTGCTGGCCGACGGGCTCGAGCTCGACAGGTTCGACACCTCCGCCACCCCCGGCTTCAAAGGCAACAAGAAGGACGGCGAGCAGTTGCTCGCCGAGCGCGGCCCGGTCCTGTCGGATCTGCAGGAGAAGCTGTTCGCCAACGGCCGCTCCGGCGATCCGCGCAGCGTGCTGCTGGTGCTGCAGGGCATGGACACCGCGGGCAAGGGCGGCATCGTCCGGCATGTGATCGGGTCGGTGGATCCGCAGGGCGTCGACCACGCCGCGTTCGGGGTGCCGACCGCCGAGGAGAAGCGCCACAACTATCTGTGGCGCATTCGGCGGCAATTGCCCCGGGGCGGGCAGATCGGGGTCTTCGACCGCTCGCACTACGAGGACGTGCTGGTGGTCCGCGTGCACAATTTGGTGCCGCCGGACGTGTGGGGCAAGCGCTACGACGAGATCAACAAGTTCGAGCGCAAGATCGTCGACTCCGGCACGACGCTGATCAAGGTGGCCATGTTCGTCTCGCTGGACGAGCAGAAGAAACGGCTGGCCGAGCGGCTGAACCGGCCCGACAAGTACTGGAAGTTCAATCCGAACGATATCGACGAGCGCGGTTTCTGGCCCGCGTATCAGCAGGCTTACCAGGCGGTCCTGGACCGCACCTCGACCGAGTACGCGCCCTGGTACGTCCTGCCCGCCGACCGCAAGTGGTACTCCCGCCTGGCCGTCACCGAGCTCCTGATCGACGCCCTGCAGAACCTGAAACTGGACTGGCCCGCGGCGCAATTCGACATCGAGGAACAGAAGAAGCGCCTCGCCGCCTCGTGAGGGCCGGAGTCTCAACCGGCTCTCAGGTTCGCCCGCAATCATGTGGTCCGACGGCCCTCGCATTTCGGGCGGCGGCATCGCGCCCCTATTGCGTCCGCCCCGTACCATCGCAGACGGCACCGGACGGCTGTCCGCACGTAGACACAGGAAGGCGACTCGAAGGTGAGCAAGAATCCGCGTGGTAAGAACCCGCTGGCCGGGGTGCAGCGTGCCGATCGGACACGCACCATCGCGATCCAGGTGGGTGTCGGGGCCGTGCTGGTCGCGCTCATCGCCGCCATCGGCATCAGCATCGCGATCAAGAACAACAAGAAGAACGATCCGGGCCCGACGCCGACGGTGACCGCGCAGGCCGCGCCCGGCGGGGTCGAGGGCTCCATCACCGACAACGGTGCCATCCGGATCGGCAAGCCCGGCGCCAAGGCCACCGTGCGCGTGATCGCCGACCTGCAGTGCCCCGCCTGCCAGATGTTCGAGCAGGCCAACGGCAAGACGATCGAGGACGAGGTGAACGCCGGAACCGCCGCGGTCGAGTACAACATCGTCGCCTTCCTCGACAAGATGTCGGGCGGCACCCGCTACTCCTCGCGCGCCGCGAACGCCGCCTACGCCGTGGCCGGATCGGACCCGGCGAAGTTCATGCCGTGGCTGAGCAGCATGTTCCAGCAGCAGCCCCCGGAGAACGGCACCGGCCTGACCGACGACCAGATCATCCAGATCACGCAGGCCGCCGGTATCACCGATCCTTCGGTCGCGGAGGACATCAAGAGCGACAAGTACGACAAGTACGTGCAGAAGGTCACCCAGGACGTGGCGGGCGAGGGCATCCAGTCCACGCCGTCGGTGTTCGTGAACGGCAAGCAGATCAAGAGCTCGCAGGAGCTCATGCAGCCCGACGGCCTGCGCCCGACCATCGAGGCCGCCGCGAAGTAACTCGCGGATTCGCGGGCTGGAGAAGGGAGTAGAGCGGGATGAACCCACGTTCCGCGTGGATCCTGCTGATCGGCGGGCTCGCGGGCTGGATCGCCTCGGTCACGCTGACCGTGGAGCGGTTCAAGCTGTTCATGGACCCCGACTACCGGCCCTCGTGCAGCATCAACCCGATCCTGTCCTGCGGGTCGGTGATGGCGACCGACCAGGCATCGGTCTTCGGATTCCCGAATCCGCTCATCGGTGTCGTCGGCTTCTCGGTGGTGGTCACGCTGGCCGTACCGGCCATCGCCGGGGTCGGCTTCCCGCGCTGGATCTGGGGCGGGCTGTGGCTGGGCCTGGTGCTAGGCATCGGGTTCATCTGCTGGCTGATCTTCCAGAGCCTGTACCGGATCAACGCGCTGTGCCCGTACTGCATGGTGGTGTGGGCGGCCACCCCGATCCTGCTGGCGGTGGTCACCGACCAGCTGTGGGGTGGCGCGCGGGGCGTGCTGAAGATCGTCGCGGAGTGGCGCTGGACCGTCGTGGTGGTCTTCTACGCGGTGGTGCTGCTCCTGGTGTTCCTACGCTTCCAGGACTACTGGATGTCGCTGGTCTGAGAGCGCCGGTCAGTTCGGCGGCCCGACGGCCAGCACGACGGCGACCGTCCGCCGGGTGCCGTCCGGCGCGGTCAGCTCCAGCTGCACGGTGTCATCGGGTTTGCGCAGGTTGAGCGCGCCCTTCAGGGACTGCATCGAGGTGACGGCCCGGCCGTCGATGCCGGTGATGATCTCACCCTCGGTGAGCCCGGCGGCGTAGGCGGGCATGCCGTACACCGCGGATTCGATGCGCGCGCCGACCGGTTTCGCATCCGAGGTGATGACGCCGAGCGTGGCTGTGGGACCCACGTGTACGGTCTCGCTGGCCGTTCCGGAACGGATCTGCCGCACCACGCTCATCGCGGTATCGATCGGCACCGCGTACCCGCTGGCCCGCCCGGCCGCCTTGGCGTTGTCCCCGGAGGCCGCCGTGATCACGCCGACCACCGCTCCGTAGCGGTCGGCCAGCGCGCCGCCGGACTGCCCGGAGGTCACCGGGGCGGCGATCTCGACCATCCCGGTCAGCGCCTTGCGCGAATAGTCGGCCGAATTGCGCGCGACGATCGAGGAATCCAGGGCGGTCACGGTTCCGGGTGTCGCGGTGGGCGAGCCGGTGCCGCCCGCGTTGCCGATGGCCAGCACCTCGTCGCCGATGCGTAGCCCCGCCGAGCTGCCGATGCGGGCCACCGGCAGGTCCGCCGCCCGCGACATCTCCAGCAGGGCGATATCGGCGTCGGCGTCGTAGCCGAGCACGGTCGCCGGATACTGCCCGCCGGTCCCGATATCGCTGACGGTGATGGATTCGGCCCCCTTGACCACATGATGGCTGGTGAGCACCTGCCCGTCGGCGGTCAGCACGATGCCCGAACCCGCGGCGCTCATCCCGGCGGGCCGCACCGAGACGTTGATATTGGCCAGCTCCGGTTCGACCGCCGCGGCGACCGCGGCGGGATCCATGGGCGGCAGCGGCGGGCCGAGCAGCGTCGCGGTGGAGTCGGTGATGCCGAAGACCCAGCGCGGCAGCTCCCCCTGATAACCCAGGAACGCGACCAGGGCCAGCGCCGCCGCCAGCAGGACGGCCACGGTCCGGCCCGTCCGGCCGGTGCGCCTGGGCGCGGCGTCCCACCGTTCGTCGTACATGGCCACTCCCGCCTCGTGCACGCCCGTCCGGGCCCGGCGATTGTGTTTCTATATGTAGCAGCACTGCGAGCCCGGCGCGTCGGTTCCCGTAATACCTGTGTACCGATTGGTCGTTTCCACCTGGTCAAGGGACCGGGACGGTCAATGATTCAGTGCCGCAACGACGAACATGAACGCAGCGCCCGCGACCGTGCACACCAGCACCAGGCGCGACGGCTTACCGGCGTGCGCCTCGGGCAGGATGTCGCCGGTGGCCAGATACAGCAGGAAACCCGCGAAGTAGCCGAGGTACAGCCCGGCCAGGTCGGCGGGCACGTGGATGAGCGTGCCGATCACCGCGCCCACCACGGGGGCCAGCGCGTCGAGCCACAGCAGCACCAGCGCGCGACGATGCGCATTGCCGTACAGGGTCGGGATGGTGAAGGCATTGAAGCCGTCGGCGAAGTCGTGGCAGATCACCGCGATCGCGACCGAGATCCCCAGCGCGGTGCCGGTCTGGAAGCCCACGCCGATGCTCAGTCCGTCGAGCATGCTGTGGAAGATCAGCCCGCAGGCGGCCAGGATGCCGACCGACTGGAAATCGTGTGCGTGACTGCCGAATTCGTTCTCGTGGCCGACATGGATGGCGGTCGCCTGCTCGATGATGTGGACGGTGAAGAATCCGACGACGCCCGCGACGAGGGCGCCGGGCACCCCGGCCACCGTGTACGACGATTCCGCCAGCGCATCCGGCAGCAGGTCGAAGGCGACCACGCCGAGCATCACCCCGGCGGCCAGGCCGAGCACGATGCGCTTGCGGTCGCCGATCCGGACCGCCACGAGCCCGCCCACCAGGGTCGAGCAGAAGGAGATCAGCGAAAGCAGAATCGCCACGCCGATCAGCATGTTCCATCCTCCGGCGCATTTCGGGCAAATCCGACCGGCGAGTTCGTTCAGCGCGGGGTGCCGTTTGCATGGCGAACCATGCGGGAGTAGGCATGGACGCATGACCACCGCTGCCGCCTACTCCGTCTCCGGCCCCGAGGGGCCCTTCACGAAGACCACGATCGAGCGCCGCGAACTCGGTCCGCGCGACGTACTGATCGACATCAAGTACGCCGGCATCTGTCACTCCGATATCCACACCGCCCGCGACGAATGGCACGGCACCACGTACCCGTGCGTGCCCGGTCACGAGATCGCCGGGCTGGTCGCGGCGGTCGGGTCCGCGGTGACCAAATACCGCGTCGGCGACCGGGTCGGCGTCGGCTGCATGGTGGATTCCTGCGGGGAGTGCGGGCCCTGCGTCGCCGGGGAGCAGCAGTACTGCACCCGCGGCGCCACCATGACCTACAACACCTCGGTGCCGGAGGAGTTCCAGCCCGGCGGGACCACCTTCGGCGGCTATTCCACCCAGGTGGTGGTGACCGAGAACTTCGTGGTGTCCATTCCGGAGGGCATCGGGCTGGACGAGGCCGCGCCGCTGCTGTGCGCGGGCGTCACCCTGTTCTCCCCGCTGCGGCACTGGAACGCCGGGCCCGGTAAGAAGGTCGCGATCATCGGCATGGGCGGGCTCGGGCACGTCGGCGTCAAGATCGCGGCGGCGATGGGTGCCGAGGTGACGGTGCTCAGCAGCTCGCTGAGCAAGCAGGACGACGGCCGCCGCTTCGGGGCGCGGCACTACTACGCCACCAGCGACAAGGAGACCTTCCGCGAGCTGCGCGGGCGGTTCGACCTGATCCTCAACACCGTCTCCGCCGATCTGCCGATGGACCGGTACATGAAGCTGCTGAACCTCGACGGCACCCTGGTGATCCTGGGCCTGCCCGACAATCCGCTGCAGGTGCAGCCGTTCACGCTGGCCGGGTTCCGCCGCTCGCTGGCCGGGTCCATGATCGGCGGCATACCGCAGACCCAGGAGATGCTGAACTTCTGCGCCGAGCACGGCATCGGCGCCGAGATCGAGGTCATCTCCGCGGACCGCATCGACGAGGCCTACGACCGAGTGGTGGCCAGCGACGTGCGGTATCGGTTCGTCATCGACGCGGCCACGATGTGATCGTCCGGCGAATCATCCTGCGCTGCTGACGAATCCGGACTGCTGCGCTCCCGCCACGACGTGGCGCAGCGACTCCGACAGGGCGCGCCGCACCGCCCCCATCTGGGTGCGACCGTGATCGGCGGTGTCGTATTCGACCTGCACCGTCAGGCGGCCGTCCAGGGTGAACGCGGTGGCCTTCGGAGGCATGCCCGGGTTCATCGCGAAGATGTTGTCGCGCAGCAGCTTTACGCCCGCGGGGACCTCGTGCGTCGGCACCCTGCCGATATTGGAGAGGGCGAAGGTGGGCTGCGCGGCGAGCATCGCCGCGCTCTGCTCGTCGCGAATGTGTCGGCCCGCCAGGATCATTCGGGCCGGATCGCGGCGGGCCAGCGCGGCGCGCACGTCGGCGTCCACGATCCGGCCCAGCTCGATCGGGTCGTCGGCCGCCGCCACCGGCAGTGCCGTGCCCCAGCCCGACGCGCAGTTGAGCACGGTGTCCGCCGACAGCTCCGGATCCAGCGCGGAGCGCAGGTCGGCGGCGTAGCCGCAGACCATCGGCAGCGGCCCGGCCGCGTCGAAGCGGCCGCGCACGGCGACCAGCGCGCAGCCGCTCAGCAGGCTGTTCACCGTGATCCCGGCCGACCGCGCGACCGCCACGAACGCGGCCGTCTCGTCCGCCTCCAGCTCGATCCGCTCGGCGGCGAGGAATCCCCGCACACCGGCGGCGCTCGCGACCCGCGGCAGTCGCGCGGGCGATTCGGCCATCATCCCGCGCATCCGGTCGAGTAGCTCCTCGACCTCGGTCGCCGAAATCATCGCGGCGACACGGTCATCCACGGCCTGCGGGAGTTCGGCGTCGGCGACCACCGGCAGCGGTGCGCCGCGCAGTCGCGCGGTGTAGCGGCGCCACATGTCGTCCAGGAGCGCGAAAGCCGAACGCCCGTCGGCGATTCCGTGATGTACGACCAGCACGATGCGACTCTGTGTGCCGTCGCGCAGCAGCACCGCGCGGAACAGGCCCTCGCTCCAGTCCTGCGGTTCGTTGACGAGCCGGACGTACTCGACCTCGTCGCCCTCGGCCACCACCAGCGGCGGCCGGTACCCGTCGCGATGGCGCAGCACCGGCACTCCGGCGTCGTCGGCCGCCAGGCAGCTGAGCAGCGGATGCGCGGCGGCCAGCTCCGCCAGCACCTCCCGCAACGCATCGGCGTCGAGTTCGCCCTCGACGGTCGATCCGATGTACAGCGGCATGCCGCCGACCGGGACCGAGCCGAAGCGGGCATCGGCCCGGAAGTAGCCGGATTCGACGGGGGACTGCGCTCGTTGCGGGATCATCGGGCACCTCTCGGGTCGTTCGGGAGTACTCCTCGAAACCATACAAGCGTTTCAAACATTTGTCACAAACAAACGTATGAAACACCCGTTCGGGGAGCCTTGCTACCCTGCTGACGTGGGAACACGTGACGATCTCCTGGCCGCGGCCAAGCAGTGCCTGGCCGAGCGCGGCTACGCCCGGACGACCGTGCGCGACATCGTGGCCGCCTCGAGCAGCAATCTCGCCGCGATCAACTACCACTTCGGCACCCGGGACGCCCTGCTGAGCCAGGCCATGGTCGAGTCGACGACCGATGCGGTGCAGCGCATCCTCGACACCCTCGACGCGGACCTGGAGGGCGAACCGGCACTGCGCCTCGAGAAGTTCCTGCGCAGCCTGATCACCACCTTCACCGACGACCGCGCCCTGTGGGCCGCCAACATCGAAAGCCTCGCCCAGGCCCAGCACCTCGGCGACATCCGCACCGACTTCTCGGCCAAACAGCAAGAAGCCCGACAATCCCTGGCCCACATGCTGTTACCCACCACCGGCACCCCCGACGACGACATCGGCGCCCTCCTCCTCACCCTCCTGGACGGCCTCCTGGTCCAGTGGCTCCTGGACCCGGCAGCCGCACCGAGCGCCGACCGAATCGTGAGCGGCCTACGGGCCATCGCCCGTGTGATCGAATAGACATGGAATCGGCAGGGCGCCAACGGCTCCCGAGCAACTGCCGAGCAGCGTATGCGAAGGCGCTGTACAAGATCATTTCATCGCGACTTTCCTCCACTTCGCAGCCAAACTCCAGCAACCGTTTCGATCAGGTGAACAGGAACCCCCTGCGCGGCAAGCGAATTCCGCATCGCCTAGGGTCTGTTCCGGTTGGTCCATCGGGGACCGACAAGTGGAGGGAATTCAAAGAATGAAGTTCGGAAAGATCACTGCTACCGTTTTCATGGCAATCGCCGCTACGGGGATTACCGCGGCAACGGCCCACGGCGAGTCGACAGTCGTCAACGAGCAGCCGGCAGCAGTGACGGAGGGGAACGCAACTTCCGGTGTGGACCACGGAATCAACTACCACACAACGGTTTCCATGGTCGACAAGGCCGTCACTGCGACCGTCGAAAATGGCCGCTTCGAGCTCACCCCCGCCGGTACGGCCGTGGCACTGAAATCCGATACGGGTGAGACTGTGGGAGAAGTCCCGCTCCGGTTCGATGTGCAGGGTCGTTCGATCGCTGCTGCCCAGCAGATCGGCACAGATGGTCGTAGCTTGACCTTGACGCCGAATCCGACCGCAGAGGATATCGCCGAGCTGAAGAACATCAGCTCGTTCGACCGGCTCATGGACCAGATCAACAAGAACCAGCCCAACGTCACCATCGGCGCAGTTATCGGCGGCATCATCGGGGCGTTCATCCCGTTCCTGTGGGTCTTCACCATCCCCGCGGGGATCATCATCGGCGGCATCGCCGGAGGCTACTCCCAGGGTGGACAAGAATTCCTCGACGCCGTGCAGGCATTCGCCACCGGACAACCGTGATTCCCGGAGCGTGAAAACGGGTGTGTGCGTGACCGTTACACGTTCACGCACACACCCCGCACCGCAAACGCCATGGCGCGCATGGTTCCCTTTCCTCGCCGTACAAAATGGCCATCGTTCGGGAGATCCGTGCCGTTCTGGACGGAAGGGCTGAAAGGGGCGTGCGGATCGGGGGGCGGGAATAGTCTGGGCGTGACGCAAGGGCCGGTGCGGGACTCGGTCGGTGGCGCGCGAAGGGCAGTACAGATGTCGGAGAGTAGTGGTCGGGGGCGTACTCGGCCGTCGGCCAAGATCGATACCAGCGTGGCGCACGAGGCGCGCGTGTACGACTACTGGCTCGGGGGGCGGGACAACTATCCTGCCGATCGGGCGCTGGGGGATGTGATCGCCGGGCATATCCCCGCGATCCGGAGCATGGCCCGCGCCAACCGCGCGTTTCTCGGCCGCGCGGTGCGCTATGCGATCAGCGAGGCGGGCATCACCCAGTTCTTGGACATCGGCACGGGCATCCCGACCGCGGGCAATACACACGAGGTGGCGCAGCAGCGCGACCCCACGGCAAGGGTCGTGTACGTGGACAACGACCCGATCGTGCTGGCCCATGCCCGCGCCCTGATGCGCAGCACGCCCGAGGGGCAGACCGCCTTCATCCATGCCGATCTGCACGACCCCGAATCGATCCTGGCCGATCCGGCCCTCGCATCCACCCTCGACCTCGACCGCCCCGTGGCGCTCATGCTGGTCGCGGTGCTTATGTACTTCCGCGACGAGGACAACCCGCACGGCATCCTCGAGCAGCTGCTGGATGCACTGCCCTCGGGAAGTTGCCTCGTAATCACCCATCCCACAGCGGATTTCGATCCGAAGGCCATGGCCCGCGTGGTGATCTCGTCCGAGCAGGCGGGCATCCCGTTCCGTCCGCGCAGCCGCACCGAGACCGAAAGCCTGTTCACCGGAACGGACATGGTGGAGCCGGGCGTCGTCCCGGTGCTGGGCTGGCGGCCCGATTTCGCCGAGGCACCACCGGCGAGCGGCGACGTCGATATCGAGTCGGCCTGGTACTGGGCCGGAGTCGGCCACAAGCGCTGAACCGCCCCTACGCCGGGCAGCGGGGCGCGGCGTGGGACGGGTCGAGGGCGCGTTGCACGATCTGGATCACCGCGGGTGAGGTGGGGAGCTTGGCGTGATCGAAAGTGTCTCCCGCACAGACGTTCTGGACCCAGACATTGTCCACGGCCGCACCCGGACCGGCCCGCAGGAACGTCGTTTCCGGCGGCGTGGTGATCTCGTCGACCCGGCTGGCGATGACGGTGTAGTGCACGCCGGGCTCGGTGTCGCCACCCGCATTGAGCGCCCGCAGGAACTCGCTGCCGACCACCTGCTGGGCGGCCGCCGGACCGAGCACCCGGGCCACCGCGGCCTCCCCTGGCCCGGCCGCGCTCCCCGAGGGCAGCAGATATCCCAGATTGCTGAGCGTCGTGCCGTGATTGGTGGCGCCGACTGTGACCAGCCGCCGCACCGTATTGCGTTCGGGGGCAGCGGGATCGGCCCCACCACCGAAACGCAGATACTGCCGGGCCACCAGCCCGCCCTGCGAATGCGCGACGATATCCACCTGGGCCGCACCTGTCGCCGCGCGGACGCGATCCAGGAATGCGGCCAGCTCACCGGCCGAGGCGCGAATATCGCCGGTCCCGTACACACCCGGCTGCGCGCCGTACATGCTCGAGGTATCTCGCCCGTAGTTCAGGGTGAACACACAGTGCCCCGCCGCTTTCAGCTTCGGCGCCAGCACATCCCAGCTGTTCTGATTGCCCCAGGTCCCGTGCAGGAGCAGCACGGGAACCGGATGCGCCGCCGAGGTCGAGCATTGCCAGTCGTTCGCTCCGGACGGGGCAACGCTGCCGTCCCGGCCGTGCACGAAGTCCGCCACCGGATCCGCGGCCGCCCCGGAGAAGGCCCCCACCGTGCACAAACCCATGACGGAAAGCAGCACGGCCAGCGAACGCATCACTCATCCCTTCCACACCGAAGAGCAGTAACGGATCGATTGCCGATGCTATGACGATGTGGGCGGGAAGCCGCGTATCCGCGCGCCGAAACGCCGGAGGGGGACGAAACGACGGTGGCCCGGGGGGCGGGGGGCCCCGCCGCCCCCCCCCGGAGACCCGGGCGGCCGCGACCCCGAAAATAGGTGAAAAAAAAAAAACGCCAGACGACCCCCCCCCGGGGGGGGATAACGGGGGGGGCGCGGGGGATTAACGTTGGGCGCCGGGGGAAACCCCCGCCGCGCCCCGTAGCCAGGGGGGGGGGGCGCGAGCGCCCCCGCC
>NZ_JARWQD010000033.1 GCF_029869545.1 Nocardia wallacei
AGATCACGGCGCACAGCCACATGTTCTTCATGTGGTCCATCAGCGTGTTCTGGCAGCCCGCCTCCACCGACCGTAGGCCGCCGCCCACCAGGATGAACAGGTAGACCAGCCCGATCGCGATCGGAATCGTACTCAGCATGAACCGCCCACTCTCGTCGCAGCTGCGAAACAGCCGTGGACACAACGCGATTCGACCCGAACCCGTCGCCATCCGGCAAGTGACCTAAGTAATGTACCGTTATCCAGCGGCACGATCAATACCCGGCGGCACGCAAGGGAGTGCGCAAGAACGGTCAAGCGGCAACCGACCCGCACCGACCACAATGAACTCGTGACCACCGGACGTGACCGACTCCGCGAACTGCTCGACGTCGTGCTCGACGACGACAACGCCACCCTGGGTGCGATGGCCGAGGACGCCTACGCCTCCCAATACCACTTCGCCCGCCAGTTCTCCCGCGGCACCGGCGAGTCCCCCGTGGCGCTGCGCCGCCGGGTGCTGCTGGAGCGGGCGGCATGGCAATTGAGCACCGGTGTCTCGGTGACCGAGGTGGCGTTCGCGGCGGGTTACGACTCGGTGGAGGGGTTCAGCAGGGCGTTCAGCCGCGCGTACGGCCATCCACCCAGCGCGACCCGCTCCGAGAAGAAACAGCGCTGGCTGCCCGCGGTGAACGGCATCCACTTCCATCCGCCGATGTCGCTGTGGGTGGCCAGCGAACCGAAAGGCCGCCACGACATGGACCCGACATCGCTACTGCTGCACCACGATCTGGACGACACCCGCGAATTGCTGAAACTGGCAACGAGTCTCAGCGACGAGCAGTATCGCCGCAAGCGCTCGGACCACACGGTGCTCGACTGGGACGGGCCCGACGATTCGATCGCCACGGTGCTGGACCTGCTGATCTGGAGCAAGGAGGTGTGGCTGGCCGCGATCGACGGAGACGACGAACCGCAACGCCGTCCGAACGATCTTCCGACCCTGATGCAGCGCCTCGACGAGATCGGACCGCACTGGCTGGACACCGTCCGCGAGATCGACCGCCGCGGCGGCTGGGGTGACACCCTGATCGACGCGCTGTGCGATCCGCCGGAGAGCTTCGTGATCGGCAGCGTCATCGCGCACGTTCTCACCTTCTCCGCGCACCGGCGGCTTGTCACCCGTCAATGGCTGCGCGCCGAAATTACCGATGGCACAACGGAGGTCGACCAGGGCGACCCCATCATCTGGCTGCAGAAACGAGGCTGACCATGCCCCGGACCATCTACTACACCGCGACCGGCCTCGACGGCTTCATCGCCACCCCCGACCACTCGCTGGATTGGTTGCTGTCCCGCACCGCGGACGAGGACGGCCCGATGGGCTACAACGCCTTCATCGCCGACATCGGCGCAATCTGTATGGGCGCCAGCACGTATCAGTGGGTACTCGACCACGACGAAGCGTGGGCCTACGAGATGCCGTGCTGGGTCTTCACCCACCGCACCTTCCCGCCGCGCACCGACGCCGATATCCGCTTCACTCGCGACCCCGTCCCGACGGTCTACAAGGAGATGGCCGAGGCCGCGGGTGAGAAGAACCTCTGGGTCGTCGGCGGCGGCGACCTGGCCGGGCAGTTCGCCGACCACGGCCTGCTCGACGAGGTGTCGGTCTCCATCGCCCCGGTCACCCTGGGCGCGGGCGCACCACTGCTGCCCCGGACCCTCGAACTGAGGCTCGTCGAACTCGCCCCCAACGGCGAATTCGCCTGCGCCCGTTACGAGGTCGTCCGCGACTGAGCGGACCACAGCAGGCCGGGGACAAGACAGCGGCGGCCGCGGCCCGGGGGGGGGGGGGGGCCCTGCCCCGGGGGGCCGGGTGGCGCCGGGGGCCTACGCCTACGGGGGCGCGGGTCGGGTCCAGCACCATGCCGAGCGACGCCAGCGCGCCGGTCTCCAGCGG
>NZ_JARWQD010000034.1 GCF_029869545.1 Nocardia wallacei
ATTGGCGGGGGGGGATATGTTTTCCCGCCCCTTGGCGCGGGTTGTGGGGGGCGGGCGGGTCGAGAGCCGGGGGGGCCCGCATTCGTCTGGTCGAACCGTTCGGACATGTTGCCCGGGGCTGTTTCAATGGCGGTATGGAGCAGCTACCCGAGGACTGGCAACGCGGCCTGGTGATCGTCGCGCACCCCGACGACATCGAATATGGCGCGGCGGCCGCCGTCGCGCGGTGGACCCGGCAGGGCAAGGACATCCGGTACGTGCTGGTCACCAGCGGAGAGGCCGGGATCGCGGGACTGCCGCCCGCCGAATCCGGCCCGCTGCGGGAGGCGGAGGAGATCGCCTCGGCGAAGGTGGTCGGGGTTTCGGAGGTGGAGTTCCTGGGCTATCCCGACGGCCGGATCGAGGAATCGCTGGCGCTGCGGCGGGATCTGGCGGCGGCGATCCGGCGGCACCGGCCGGAGATGGTGGTGCTGTCCTATTTCGGCGACCAGTGGGGTTCCGGCTTCGCCAACAGCGCCGATCACCGCGCGGTCGGCCGGGCGGGCCTGGACGCGGTCTCGGACGCGGGCAACGAGTGGATCTTCCCCGAACTGGCCGACCTGCCGATCTGGTCGCCGCGCTGGGCCGCGGTCCTGGCGCCGGTCGCCACCCACGCTGTCGACGTGACCGACACCGTCGAGGTGGCGGTGGAATCCCTTGCCGCCCATGATCGTTACCTGTCCGCGCTGAGTCCCGAACCGGTCGCCGACCAGGCCCGCGCCGTGATCGAGATGACGACCGCGCCGCAGGAGGGATTCGCGGCCGAGCGGGCCGTCGGCTTCGAGCTGTACTACTTCGCGGGCTAGTGATCCGGCGACTCGGCGCTCGTCCGGGTGGTCGACGCGGCGCGGGCCATCACGTAGTCCGGCGCGGGTCCGGGGCCCGGATGTGGCACCCTGGGGCTCATGCGAGTGGCTGTCGTCGCGGGCCCGGACCCCGGTCATGCGTTTCCGGCTATCGCGCTGTGCCTGCGTTTTCTCGCGGCGGGCGACGAACCGGTGCTGTTCACCGCGCCCGTCTGGTTCGACGCCGCCCGCGCGGCGGGGATCGGGGTGCGGCGGCTGAAGGGGCTGGCGCCGCGCCCGGACGAGGACGACGGCGACGCCGGGCGGCGCATCCACGAGCGCGCCGCGCACATCTCCACCGAGATCCTCCCCGAGTTGAGCGCGATGCTGCCCGAACTGGTGGTGTCGGACATCCTCACGGCCGGCGGTGGCATGGCCGCCGAACGGCTGGGGGTGCCGTGGGTGGAGCTGTCCCCGCATCCGCTGTACCTGCCGTCGAAGGCGTTGCCTCCCATCGGAAGTGGGCTCGCGCCGGGCGAGGGTTTGCGCGGCCGGGCCCGGGATGCGGTGCTGCGCGGCATGACCGCCCGGGCGATCCAGCGCGGGGAGCGGCAGCGCGGCGCGGCGCGGGCGAGCGTGGGCCTGCCCGACACCGATCCCGGCCCGCACGCGCGGCTGATCGCGACGCTGCCCGCCCTGGAGCTGCCGCGGCCGGACTGGCCGGAGGATGCGCACGTGGTGGGCCCGCTGCTGTGGGAGCCGACCGACGATGTGCTCCCGCTGCCGCCGGGCGACGAACCCCTGGTCATGGTGGCGCCTTCGACGGCACATACGGGCGTGCAGAACATGGCCGAGGGCGTGCTGCAGGCGCTCGACGGCGCCGGTGTGCGGGCGGCGGTATCGATGATCCACACCCCGCCGGAGAACGTACCGGCATGGGCCACAGCGGGTTTGGGCCGTCAGGACGAGCTGCTGCGGCATGCCGATGTGGTCGTCGGGGGCGGCGGGCACGGCCTGCTGGCGAAATCCCTGCTGGCCGGGCTGCCGATCGTGACGATTCCCGGCGGGGGCGACCAGTGGGAACTGGCCAATCGCGCTGCCCGGCAAGGGAGTTCGATCGTGGTGCGCCCGTTCACCGGCGAAGCGGTGCGGGCGGCGGTGCGGCGCGTGCTCGACGAGCCGTCGTTCCGGGAGGCGGCGCAATCCGCCGCGGCGACCGAGGCCGAGGTCGCCGACCCGATCGAGATCTGCCACCGGGTACTGGACACGGCACGCGCTCGATGATTCGCGGCAGGTACCCTCGGCCCGGTGCGATTGACTGACTTCCGGGAAATGTTGCACGCCGAGTTCGGGGTGGTGCGCGGCGACTCCCTGCTGACCGATCACGTGCTGCCGTCCATGGGCGGGCGTACCGGCGCGCAGGCCATCGAGGCCGGTGTCGATCCCCGCGACGTGTGGCGTGCGCTGTGCGCCGAGTTCGACGTCCCGCGCACGCGTTGGTGAGTCAGGTCTTCCTGGCGTAGTGGCGGGCGGCCTTGGCGCGATTGCCGCAGGTCGCCATCGAATGCCAGCGTCGCGCACCGTTTTTCGACGTGTCGTAGAAATACAGGACGCACTGCGGGTGCGCGCACTGCTTGATCCGCCCCGGGGTCTCGGCCAGCAGATGGAGCAGGTTGTCGGCGGCCAGCCACGCGGGCAGCCATTCGGGTTTCGGCACGTCGGCCCGGTCGGCGGGCCCCTCGGCGGTCAGGGTGCGGCGGATGCGGCCGTGGTCGAGCACCCGGTTCAGTTCCTCGATCGATTCGCCGTGGACGACGCGCCGGATGGCCTCGCGGACGGTCACCAGCGCCCGCAGCGTCTTCTCGTCGGCGGGGCAGCGGTCGGCGAGGTCGTTCGTGGCCAGCCAGGTACGCAGGCCCGTCACGTCGGTGAGCAGGTCCTGCGGCTCGCCGGCCGCCACCCACCGCGTGTTCAACAGGTCCACGGCGAGCGGTTCGCCGACGTGCGGGCGTGGATCGAGCATGCCTGAGGTTAACCACCTTCCCGTGGGCGCCGTACGACCCTCACCAGTCTAACCACCTAAATTTATTTAGAGGGTTGACCAGAGGGCGGTCGTCGCTCTATGTTCTAACCGTCAAAACAAATAACGATGGTTAATGATTCCGGGAGGATCGCCATGACCGCACCCCAGCTCGCCACGGGCCACATCGGACTCAACGTCACCGACCTGGACCGCTCGGTGGACTTCTACCGGCGCGCACTGGGTTTCGAGCAGCTCGGCGCCGGCGACGGTGAACAGCGCTATGCGTTTCTGGGCGCCGACGGGCAGCTGCGGCTGACGCTGTGGCAGCAGAGCGACGGTGAGTTCTCACCGAAAACGCCTGGACTGCATCATCTTTCGTTCCAGGTCGACACCCTCGACGAGGTCCGGGCCGTGGAGTCGGTACTGAAGGAACTGGCGGTGACCTTCGCGCACGACGGTGTCGTGGCGCACGGGGAGGGCGCGTCCTCCGGCGGCATCTTCTTCAGCGATCCCGACGGCATCCGGCTCGAGGTCTACGCGCCCCGCGGCGCGGAATCCGCACCGGCGCCGAGCGGCGCCGCACCGACCTGCGGATTCTTCTGAGCCCGTGCGGTGTCCCACCGCAGGGGCAGGTTCGAGGCTGGGCACGGGATCGGTTCGCGCCGGTCCCGTGCTGGATCCAGATGGCGCAGGAGGCGATCGTGAGCACTGTTTTTCATTCCGGCGAACTGGCCGTGCAGCGGCGCATGGGGCAGGACGACACCGCCGGGCGGGTCGGCCGCATGATCCGCCCCGAGATTCCCGATGTGGCCGCGGCGTTCCTGGCCGAGCAGCCGATGGTCGTCGTCGCGGCGGCCGACGACGCGGGCCGGATGTGGGCGAGCCAGCTCGTCGGCCTGCCCGGATTCGCGCAGGCCGCCGATGCCCGCACCGTGATCGTCGACGCCCATCCGGTGCCGGGGGATCCGCTGGCCGAGCCGTTGCGCACGGATCGGAAGGTCGGGATGATCGCCCTGCAACCGCAGCGCCGCCGCCGGATGCGGATCAACGGCACCGCGGCGCCCACCGGCACCGGCATTCGCATCACCACCGACCAGGTGTATTCGAATTGCCCGAAGTACATCTCGCGCCGCGCGATCGAGGAGTTCCGGCCGGTACTGCCGGGAGAGGCCCGCCGCTCGCCGGAGCTGGATCCCCGGCAGCGGCAGGCGATTTCGGCGGCGGACACGTTCTTCGTCGGCACCCAGGATCCCGAGGGCAATGCCGATGCCTCCCACCGCGGCGGCAATCCCGGCTTCCTGCAGGTACTTTCGCCGACCCGGCTGCGCTGGCCGGACTATCGCGGCAACTCCATGTTCATGACCCTGGGCAACATCGCCACCGACCCCCGGTGCGGGTTGCTCGTGCCGGATTGGCGCACCGGCGCGACGCTGCAACTCACCGGCACCGCGGAAATCCTCTGGGAGGACACGGGATCCGCCCCCGGCGCGCAATGCGCCATCGAGTTCACGATCGCCGAGGTCGTCGAGATCGCCGACGCCGGACCGCTGCGCTGGGGCCCGGCGGAACTCTCCCCGGTCAATCCGGCGGTGTGAGTAGCACCCGGTCGCTCGTGGTTCACGCGACGACAACCTCGCGCTCGGTGATATCGGGTTCCGAGGCTGGCGTGCGCCGGTGGAACAGGGCGAAGGCGATGAGTCCGAGCACGATTCCTACCGCGCTCGCCACCAGTACCGCCGCGTCGAGCCCGGTGACGAACCGCGGCAACGTCATTCGGGGGCCGTCTCCCGCCGCGCTGCGAAAGACCGTGCCCAGCACCGCGACTCCCAGCGCCAGACCCAGCTGCCGGGCGGAGTTGACCGCGCCCGCGGCGGTACCGCTCTGCTGCGGCGGCACCGCCGCCATCCCGACCGCCACCAGCGCCGGCGCCATGACGCCGACCCCCGCGCCGACCACGATGTAGCCTAGCAGCAGTGCGGTCCACGACGATCCGCTGTCGATGAGTGCGAGCAGGCCGGTGCCCACGCCGATCACGACGAGACCGCCGCCGATGGTCCACTCCGGGGCGAGATCGTGCAGCAACCGGCCGCAGATCCCCGATACCGCGAACGCGGTCGCCGCCATCGGCAGCATGGACAGCCCGGCCTGCAGCGCCGTCAGATGCAGCTGCTGCTGCAGCCACAGCGAGATCAGCGGGCTGGCCGCGAAGGCCGCGAAATTGAACCCGGTGGCCGCGATCAGCGTGGCGCCGAACTCGCGGTGGCGCAGCAGCGACAGCGGGAACATCGGTGCCGCACTGCGCGATTCGACCACGGCGAACGCCAGGACCGCGACCGCCCCGGCGAGCAGCGACGCGATCGCCTGCGCGTCGGTCCAGCCATGTTCCCCGGCGCGGATGACGCCGTAGGTGACCGCCGTCGCCGCCGCCGCGAACGCCACCATCCCGGCCACGTCGACCCGGCGCTCGGCATGCCGCGCCGACGGCCCGAACACCAAGGCGGACAACGCGATCGCCACCACGGCGATCGGCAGGTTCACGAAGAAGATCCAGCGCCACGACAGCAGGTCGGTCAGCACCCCGCCGAGCACGACGCCGATACCGGCGGCCGCACCCGCCACCGCACCCCAGGCGCCGAAGGCGACACCGCGGTCGCGCCCGGTGTAGGTGGCGTGCAGCAGCGACAGCGTGGTCGCGAACATGGCCGCGCCGCCGATGCCCTGACATGCCCGTGCGGCAACGAGAATCGCCGAGGTCTGGGCGATCCCGCAGGCCAGCGAGGCGACGGCGAAGACGGCCGACCCGGCCAGATAGGTGGGCTTCGCGCCGATCCGGTCGGCCAGCGCCCCGAACACCAGCAGCAGTGCCGCCAGCGCCAGCGCATAGCCGTCCACGACCCACTGCAGGCCGGACAGCCCGGTGCCGAGATCGGCGGCGATGTCGGGCAGCGCCACGTTCACGATGGTGACGTCGATGAGCAGCATCAGCGTGCCGAGGCACGCCGCGAACAAGGGGAGCCATTTCCGCATGGCGACCTCCAGATGTGGGCGAACGATATCGACGCCAAGCGTGCGACATGCTTGAATATCCACCTACCCATCCGCTCATCCGCGTTGGATTCCACCTATGGTCACTGAAGAGATCGATGAATCCTCCGTACTCGATCTGCTCGACAAGCAGATCGTGCACGGCCTGGTCACCGACCCCCGCATCCCGTTCGCGCGGCTCGCGGCGATCCTCGGCGTCTCCGAGCAGACCGTGGCGCGGCGCTACCGGTCGCTGCGCCGGCGCGGCATGCTGCACGTCACGGGGGCGTTCAGCGCGGTACCGCTGGGGAGCACCCGGTGGATGCTGCGGCTGCAGTCGACACCCGACAAGGCGCTGCGGCTGGCCGAATCGCTGGCGCGGCTGTCGGATGTCGGCTGGGTGTCGCTGCTGTCGACGGGGTCGGAGGTGACGTGCGTGAGCCGGCCGCGGACGATCGAAGACCGGGACCGCCTGCTGCTGCACACCCTGCCGCGGGCCAGCCAGGTCGTCAGGCTGTCGGCCTACGAGATCATGCACCGGTTCCCGCCCGACGAGGAGTGGCCGCGCTACAGCCGCCTGCTCAGCGCGCGGCAGCGGGAGGAGCTGGGTCCCGAACGCGCCCGCATCGGCGACGGCGGGCCGGACGGGACGGTCGACCTGTCGCCCGCCGACGAGGCGATGCTGGCCCTGCTGGCCCGCGACGGGCGGGCCTCCTATGCTCGGCTGGCGGCCGAAACCGGGTGGAGCGCAACACGAGCCGCGCGCCGGATGGCCGAGCTGGAGCAGGCGGGCGTGCTGTATTTCGACATGGACTTCGCGATCGAGCGGATGGGCTATGCGACGCGCGGGATGCTGTGGCTGCGCGTGCGCCCCGGTGAGCTGGATGCGGTGGGCCGGGCGCTGGCGACCCATCGCGAGACGACCTTCGTCGCGGCCACGACCGGGGCGACCAATATGGTGGTGTCGGTGGTCTGCCGCGACACGGCGCATCTGTACCGGTACGTCACCGAACGGCTGGGCGCGCTGGACGGTATCACCGATATCGAGATCACCCCCGCCCTGCGCGTATTCAAACAGGCCGAGGCGCTGCTGCACACCGGCCAGGTGACCCTGGTGCCGCCGCCGAACCGCGGATAGGCGAATCGTTGGGCGCGTCGCTTGCCTCGAACACGTGTTCGTCTAAGCTGTGCGACAGAACTTGTCGGTGCCGCCCTCTAACGTGGGCGCCAACCACATAACGAGACGTACCCGTCCAGAAGGGGAACCAGACGATGGCACCACAGGCTTACGACCGCGACAAGGCGCTCGAACTCGCACTGGCGCAGGTCGAGAAGAGCTTCGGCAAGGGCGCCGTGATGCGCCTGGGCGAGGAAGCGCGCCAGCCCATCTCGGTGATCCCCACGGGGTCGATCGCGCTGGATGTGGCGCTGGGCCTCGGCGGCCTGCCGCGCGGCCGGATCATCGAGGTCTACGGCCCGGAGTCCTCGGGTAAGACCACCGTCGCCCTGCACGCGGTCGCCAATGCGCAGGCCGCCGGCGGCGTCGCGGCGTTCATCGACGCCGAGCACGCGCTCGATCCCGACTACGCCCGCAAGCTCGGCGTCGACACCGACGCGCTGCTGGTCTCCCAGCCCGACACCGGCGAGCAGGCGCTCGAGATCGCCGACATGCTGGTCCGCTCCGGCGCCATCGACATCATCGTCATCGACTCGGTGGCCGCGCTGGTGCCGCGCGCCGAGATCGAGGGCGAGATGGGCGACAGCCACGTCGGCCTGCAGGCCCGCCTGATGAGCCAGGCGCTGCGCAAGATGACCAGCGCGCTCAACAACTCCGGCACCACCGCCATCTTCATCAACCAGCTGCGCGAGAAGATCGGCGTCATGTTCGGCTCGCCCGAGACCACCACGGGCGGTAAGGCGCTGAAGTTCTACGCCTCGGTACGGCTGGACGTGCGCCGCATCGAGACGCTCAAGGACGGCAGCGACGCGGTCGGCAACCGCACCCGCGTCAAGGTCGTCAAGAACAAGGTCTCGCCGCCGTTCAAGCAGGCCGAGTTCGACATTCTCTACGGCCACGGCATCTCCAAGGAGGGCTCGCTCATCGATATGGGTGTCGAGCACGGCTTCGTCCGCAAGTCCGGCTCCTGGTACACCTACGAGGGCGACCAGCTCGGCCAGGGCAAGGAGAACGCGCGCAAGTTCCTGCTGGAGAACCACGACGTGCGCGACGAGATCGAGAAGAAGATCAAAGAGAAGCTTGGCATCGGAGCAGACGTCACCGCAGACGCGGGTGCCGAGGCACCCGTCGACTTCTAGCCGATGCCGGACCGGGAAGCGCCGGGGTCCGAGCCACCTGTGCAGGACCCCGGCGCGACTCGGCTCGAGGCGGTGGAGCGGCTGCGCCGACAGTTGGAGCAGGTGGAGGGCGGGGGCCGGTCCTCCGACTCTGCGCGGAGGCAGCGTCGGCCGAGGCGCGCGAAGTCGGACGCGTGCCACCAGGACGGCACCGAGACGCAGGCCGAGAACCTCGGTATTCGCCTAGTGGCCGATCGCGCGTACGGCCGGGACGAGCTGGTGGAGGCGTTGGCCGCGAACGGATTTGCGGCCGATATCGTCCAGCGAGCACTCGATCAGATGACCGAGGCGGGCTTGCTCGGAGCCGTCGAGGCCGCCGGGCCACCCGATCGGCGCGCGGGCGAGCCTGTCGAGGACGCGGACGGCCGGGGTCGTCGCCGTGGCCGCAGGCGTCGTACGGAGAAGTCCGATTCGGAGCCCGCGGGCGGTGGCACCGAGGCGCAGGCCAAGGATGTGTGTCTGCGGTTGCTGACGGATCGGGCGCGGAGCCGTTCCGAATTGGCAGACAAGCTGGCGGCCAAGGGATTTACTTCCGATGTCGCCGAGCGGGCCCTGAATCGGCTCGCGGAGGTGGGGCTCATCGACGATGCCGCCTTCGCCGAACAATGGGTGCACTCCCGGCACACCTACTCCGGCAAGGGCAAGAAGGCGATCGCCCAGGAACTGCGCCGCAAGGGCGTGGCCCCCGCCGACGCCGAATCCGCCCTCGCCTCGGTCACCGCCGAGGACGAGCACACCCGCGCCGCCGACCTGGTCCGCCGCAAACTCAAATCGCTACCCCCGGACCTGACCCGCGACAAGGCAATCGGCCGCCTGGTCGGCATGCTGGCCCGCCGCGGATACAACTCCGGCACGGCATACGCGGTAGTGAAAACGGAACTGTCGGATATCGAATTCGCCGAGGGGCAGGAGAATTCGGCACGCCGCCGCGGTACCGCGTCGCGGCCTGTCACCGCGGCATCTGCCACCACCGAAAACCTCTCCACCGCCGAGGATTACGCCACTCCCGACGGACAAGCAACCACCGATGGGCATGACGATGTCGTCGGACACGCCCCTGCGGACGACTACGACACCGCCACCGACCTGGTCCGCCGCAAACTCCGCACCATGCCCCCAAACCTCGACCGCGACAAGGCGATCCGCCGCCTGGTCGGCATGCTGGCCCGCCGCGGCTACAGCCAGTCCACGGCCTACACGGTGGTCAAGGCGGAACTGGCCGCCACCGAGTCCGGCAGTTAGCGGATCCGAGGACAATCACTCGCTTCGCTTCTCCAGCGCGGTTCGAATCAGGGTGCGTGCCTTCTCGCCGGTCGCCGGTCGCCTGGACAGCCTGTCGAGTAGGCGGCCGTAGAGCGAAATCTCCCGCGGTTGCGCGATTGTCAGCTCTGCGGTGCCCCTCCACCGTCACCACGCGGTTGTCGGACAGAGCTGCCCGATCATGACCGCGCCGGAGACTACCAGCGCTTGTTCCGCGATCGGTATGTGGAGCAGGTGCGGAATCTCGACCGTTTCGGGCCGAGCGGTCTTCCACCCGACGACCACATATCGCCGCGTCCTACCGTCGGACTCGGCGCCGGGCTGCCTTACCGACGACTATAAGGAGTTGGGATGGAATGGCGCACAAGGATATTCGAGTTTCCGGGGGGATATTGGAGGTTCGTGTGTACGAGGGTGGGGTTGGGATGATGGTCCGAGGATCTACCTGGAGCGTGCCAGTTACGAGTCCGAAGTTCGGCGGGTGAGGACCGTGGCGATTCCGAGGCGAACTCTGCGCGCCGAGACCGCCCCGCCGCTGGTGCCCGGCACCTCCTGCGATCTCGACATCGAGATCAACCCGACCGAGGCGCTGCTGCGCGCCGGTCACCGCCTGCGAATCGCGGTGGCGCCGGGCAGTTTTCCGCGCCACTACCTACCACGCGCCCTGAAGCGGCGGATCGGCGCGCAGACCATCATGATCGACCCGGCTGCCCTAGCTACCTCACCTTCCTGGCGAACGGACCGCTGGGTAGTCCGCCGCCGCGATCGCCGACAGTCGAGTAGGGGTCCCGCGAATTATCTTGCTGGCCAATGCGTTCAGCTCAGCTGGCGATCTATCGTGGAACTCTCACCGTCATCGCGTGCGGTTCGGAATCGCGGCGTGTAGTGGATCCCGGCCAAAAGCACGCCGGGAAAGGGGGCGCAGCTGTGCAAGGGTGCCGGGAAAGGAGGCGCGCCTACGCCATCACGTCGGGAAGGGGCCGCGCCTATGCGAGGGTGCCGGGAAGGGGCCGCGCCTGTGCGGGGGTGCCGGGAAGTGGGCGCGCCTACGCCAGCACATTGGGAAGGGGGCGCGCCTATGCGGGGGTGTCGGGGAAGGACGCGCCTGTGCAAGGGCGTCGGGAAAAGGGAGGCATGCTTGTGGATGGGCGGAAGGAAGCCGTATGAGCCTTGTCGCCGATATCGATGAGCCCGCAACCGATCCGGAATCGATACCGGCTCGGACGCTGCGCCCGGAGGTGGATCCGTTCTACGGACCGCCGGAGGCGCTCGACGGTTACCGTCCGGGCGCGGTCCTGCGGTCGCGCCGGGTCGAGGTGGCGCTGTTCGGGCGGGTGCCGCAACGGGTGCGGGCGTGGCAATTGCTGTACCGGACCAGCGATCTGGACGGTGCCGCGGAGGCGACGGTGACGACCGTTCTGCTGCCGTGGGACGCCGACCCTGCCGTCGCGCGGCCGGTGGTGTCCTACCAATGTGCCATCGATGCCGTTGCGCCCAAATGCCTTCCGTCCTACGCGCTGCGCCGCGGCGCCCACGCCCTCGGCTCGGTTCCGCAGTTCGAGCTGCTGATCATCGCGGGTGCGCTGGCTCGCGGCTGGGCGCTGTCGGTCCCCGATCACGTCGGCACCCGCGGCCGCTTCGGGGTGCCCCGGGAGCCGGGCTACCGCATCCTCGACGGGCTCCGCGCGGCGTTGTCGTTCGCCCCGGCGAGCCTGGATCCCGCGGCGCCGATCGGGCTGTGGGGGTATTCCGGGGGCGGCCTGGCCACCTCCTGGGCGGCGGAGCTGGCCGCCGAATACGCTCCGGAACTCGGCATTGTCGCTGGGTTCGCGGGCTCCCCGGTGGGCGATCCGACCCGTGCCGTGGCCCAGCTGAACCGCCGGGTGAGCGGGGCGGCCGCCAGTGGCCTGGTCGCCCTGTGCCTGGCCGGACTGGGCCGCGCCTATCCGGATCTGGACCGGATTCGCCCGCGCTTCAGCCCCGGGTTCCTCGACCTGCTCGCCTATGCCGAATTCGCCGCGACCATTCCGATCGTGCTGCGCGGCGCCGCCACCCGGCTCAGCGACGACGGCACCGGCCTGACCGAACTGCTGGCCCATCCGGAGGTCCGCGCCGCCCTCGCCGAGGTCCGGCCCGGCGACCGGTCACCGGGTTTTCCGATGTTCATCGTGCAAGGCGTGAACGACTTCATCGTCCCCGCCGCCGCCATCGATGAACACGTGGCGCGATATCGAGCGGGCGGCACGCAGGTGCGTTACGTCCGCGACCGCCTCAGCGGCCACATATCGCTGGCCGTCATCGCGGCGCCGATCGTCGGCGACTGGCTGGACGCGCAGTTCGCGGGCAGGAATCCCCAGCGCGACACCACGACGACCGTGTGGTCGATGGCGCTGTCCGCACAGGGCATGACCGGGCACCTCCGCCAGGCCTTGCTCGCCGCACGACTGATGACGGGCCGCCGGTTCAGCTGACCGGACAACGGGTGCGAGGTGGGCCGGTGGACGACCGCTCCCCGGCCACCGGGAGTGGCGTAACCCGTCGGCCGGGAAGCAGCGCACCCACAGACTGCGCCCCGCACACCCGCCGAACCAGACTTGTGCTCACCACGAACGCAAACCAACGACCGCCCGTGCCCGGGGGCTCAGTCGAAGGCCGCCGCCTTCCTCAGAAGCACATCGCGTTCGGACCGGTTGCCGGTGAGTCGTGCTGCCGCGGTGTATTCGGCGCGAGCTTCCTCGGCCCGGCCGAGCCGGGCGAGCAATTCGCCGCGGGTGGCGTACAGCGGGTGGTAATTGGCGAGAGTTCCCCCGGCGACCAGCTCGTCGACGATGCGCAGCGCGGGGGCCGGACCGCGGGACATGGCGATGGCGACGGCGCGGTTGAGTTCCACGACGGGGGAGGGGGTCAGGCGCGCGAGCGCCTCGTAGAGCAGCACGATGCGGTCCCAGTCGGTGTCGTCGACCGAGGGCGCGACCGCGTGGCATTCGGCGATCGCGGCCTGCAGGGCGTAGGCCCGGCGGCCGCGGCCGAGCGCGTCGGCGCGGGCCAGGGCGGTGCGTCCGTGCGCGATCAGCCCGCGATCCCAGCGGCGGCGGTCCTGGTCGGCGAGCAGCACGGGTTCGCCGTCGGCATCGAGCCGGGCCGGGAAGCGGGCGGCCGTGAGTTCCATGAGCGCGACCAGGCCGTGCGCCTCGGGCTCCGAGGGCACCAGCTCCGCCAGGATGCGGGCGAGCCGGATGGCCTCGCGGCTCAGCTCCGGCCGCATCCAGTCCGGGCCCGAGGTCGCGGTGTGGCCCTCGTTGAACATCAGGTACAGCACGCCGAGGACTCCGGCGAGCCGCTCGGTGAATTCCGTCCGCTCCGGCACCTCGAACGGAACCTTCGCCGCCGCAAGGGTTTTCTTCGCCCGCACGATGCGCTGCTGCACGGTGGTGACGGGCACCAGGCACGCGCGCGCGACCGCCTCGCTCGACAGGCCGCCGATCACGCGCAGGGTCAGCGCGACCTGCGCCTGCCGGGACAGCACCGGGTGGCAGGCGACGAAGACCAGCCGCAGCACGTCGTCGTCGATATCGTCCGGGTCCCAAGGTATTTCGGACTCCGTCACGAGATCGCGCGCGAGTACGGCCAGCCGTTCGTCATGGCGCTCGCGGCGCCGCCAACCGTCGATGGCTCGGCGTTTGGCAACCGTCGTCAGCCATGCCCCCGGATTCGCCGGAACCCCCGAGGCGGGCCACCGCGCGAGCGCCTCCGCCAACGCCTCCTGCGCCAGATCCTCCGCGAATCCGAAATCGCCCACCATCCGCGTGAGTGTCGCGACGATCCGGGCGGATTCGATGCGCCACACCGCCGCCACCGAACGCCGCGCAGACTCCTCCGCCCCGGCCCCGGTCATCGGGTCAGCTCTTGTTCGCGAGGTCCTCGCGCCAGCCCTTCTCCTTCTGGATCCACTCGTTGTCCTGCGGGAATTCCTCGACGCCGGGCACGCGGCGCACCTCGATCTTCGAACCCGCCTCGAGCGGCGCTCGCTTCGCCCACTCGACGGCCTCCTCCTTCGAGGCGACGTCGAGGATCCAGAAGCCCGCGAACAGCTCCTTGGTCTCGCCGTAGGGGCCGTCGGTCACCAGCGGGGGCTCGCCGGAGAAGTCGACCACGCAGCCCTCCTCGGCGGGCGCCAGGCCCTCACCGGCCACCACCACACCGGCCTTGACCAGCTCCTCGTTGTACCGGCCCATCGACTCGATGACCTCCTCGAACGGAATGTCCTCGGCCGCCTCGAGCGCCTCGTCGGTGGTGCGCATGATCAGCATGTATTTCATGGGTCCGCTCCTTCGAATCCGGGTCGCCGATCGACCCGCTCACCCAGACGTCGAACGAGCGGTCCCCGGATCGACACGTCGATCGAAATTCTTGCAGCGAATCCGCCGCGCCGAACGACTTCGCCGAATCTGCTGCCCAACCCGCGTCCACGATCCGCCGCGGCGGCACCGCACGGCCGCGGAGACGACGACAGCCGCCGCCGAAACCGGCAGCGGCTGTCTTGTCGAACCGGAACTACCGCGACTTGGTCAGATCCATGCCGGGCGCGGCATCGGTGAGGGCCGCGGCGGCCGGAACGACCGCACGTCCCTTCTTGCGCGACCGCAGGCGGCGCTCCAGCCAGGTGGCGAAGCTGGTCAGCGACCAGTTCAGCGCGATCATGATGACGGCGACGACGATCAGCGACGGCACGGTGTTCTGCTCGGCCGCGCCGAGCTGCTGGCCCTGCCGCACGATCTCCTGGTAGGTGATCTGATAGCCGAGCGCCGTATCCTTCAGCGCCACCACCATCTGCGACACGATCGCGGGCAGCATCGCGGTGATCGCCTGCGGCAGCAGGATCATCCGCATCAGCTGGACCTTGCGCATGCCCAGCGCCACCGCCGCCTCGGACTGGCCCTTGGGCAGCGACCGGATACCCGAGCGCACGATCTCGGCGATGACCGAGCCGTTGTAGACCGTCAGCGCGATCACCACCGCGGTCAGCGCGTACTGACCGGAATCGGTGAGGTCGTACTTGGCGATCACCGCGTACAGGAAGATCATCAGGATCAGCACCGGGATGGCGCGGGCGAACTCGACGATCGCACCCGCCACGATCCGCACGCTGCGATGGTCCGACAGCCGCAGCAGACCGAAGACCACGCCGATCACCAGCGCGAACACGATCGACAACACGGCCGCCACGATGGTGCCGCGCAGACCCGGCAGGATGTAGGTCTCCCACACCTCCGCGTCCACGAACGGCTTCCACTTCTCGGCGGTGAGCTGGCCCTTGTTGCCCAGGGCATCGATGACCAGCCAGCCTGCCGCGATGATGATCGCGGCCACGAGCACCGAGTAGAGGTTGTGCCGGAGACGCGCCTTCGGCCCGGGCGCGTCGAAGAGGACGGAGGCACCCGAGCTCATCGCTTCACCTCGAATTTCTGTGCCAGCCAACCGAAGACGAATCCGGTGGGCAGAGTCAGGATCACGAAGCCGAGGGCGAAGATCGCACCGATGGCGAGCACGTCGGCCTCGGTCTCGATCATCTCCGCCATCAGCAGGGCGGCCTCGGCCACACCGATCGCCGCGGCGATGGTGGAGTTCTTGGTCAGGGCGATCAGCACGCTGCCCAGCGGCGCGATCACCGACCGGAATGCCTGCGGCAGCACGATATAGCGCAGGTTCTGGCCGAAGGTCAGACCGAGCGAGCGCCCCGCCTCGGACTGCCCCATCGGCACCGTATTGATGCCCGACCTGATCGATTCACAGACGAAAGCCGCTGTGTAGATGGACAATCCGAGCACGGCGAAGCGAAAGTTGTTGGTGGGCAGGAAGTCCAGCCCGCGGCTCTCGCTGGCCAGCTTGACGCCGAGGGTGGTGTAGACACCGAGCGAGCAGAACACCAGGATCAGCGTCAGCGGCGTATTGCGGAAGATGGTCACGTACGCCGTGCCGACCCAGCGTGCCACCGGCACCGGCGAGACCCGCATGGCGGCCACGATGGTGCCGAGGACCAGCGCCCCGACAGCCGACAGCAGGGTCAGCTTGATGGTCATCCAGAATGCGTCGAGCAACTGGTCTTGGTATCGGGAGATCAAGTCGAACACGGCGGACGTGTCCCTCCGATCGTCATGGGGTGAATCTGTTGGGGCGAGGGGCGATCCCGGAGAGATCGCCCCTCGTTCGAAGTGGAATCAGTACCGGTCGACCTGCGGCGGCGCGGCCGGTTCGAAGCCGGTGCCCGCGAAGTTCTTGTCGATCGCGGCCTTCCACGCGCCGTCGTTGACCATCGCCTCGATGGCGTCGTTGATCTTGCCGCGCGACTCCGTATCGCCCTTCTTCACGCCGATGCCGTACTTCTCGGTGGTGAACGGCTTGCCCACCAGCTTCAGCTGGCCCGGGTTCTGCGCGGCGAAGCCCGCGAGGATGATGTCGTCGGTGGTCAGCGCGTCGACGGCATTCGACTTCAGCGCCTCCACGCACAGCGCGTAGGTGTCGTACTCCTGCAGCTGCACGTCGTTGGCGTACTTCTTCTGGATGTTCTGCGCGGGGGTGGAACCCTTGACCGAGCACAGCTTCTTGCCGCCGGTCAGCGATTCGGGCCCGGTGACGGAGGTGTTGTCCGAGCGCACCAGCAGGCCCTGCCCGGCGATGTAGTACGGCCCGGCGAAGTCGACCTTTTCCTTGCGCTGGTCGGTGATCGAGTAGGTGCCGACGACGAAATCGACCTGCCCGTTCTGGATCAGCGTCTCGCGCTGCGGCGTGGGCGCCTCCTTGAACGTGATCTTGTCCTCCGCGACGCCCATCTTGCCCGCGACGTACTTGGCGACGTCGACGTCGAATCCGGAGAACGTGCCGTCCTTGGTGCGCAGCCCCATGCCGGGCTGGTCGTATTTGATGCCGATGGTGAGCTTGCCGTCGGCGGCGTGCTCGGAGGCAGTCTTGGAACTGCCGCCACCACAGCCTGCCGCGACGACCGCGACGGCCAGGGCGCCTATGCCGAATTGCAGCGCACGGGTGATCCTCATCTGTTTCCCTCTCTTGATGCAGTACCAGGGGTAATCGTCACCGGTCAGTGACTCAAGATCTTGCCGAGGAAGTCCTTGGCGCGCTCGGATTTCGGCGCGCTGAAGAACGTTTCCGGATCGCTGTCCTCGACGATCAGGCCGTCGGCCATGAACAACACCCGGTCGCCGGCACGGCGGGCGAAGCCCATCTCATGGGTGACCACGAGCATGGTCATCCCCTCCTTGGCCAGCGACACCATCACCTCGAGCACCTCGTTGACCATCTCCGGGTCGAGCGCGGAGGTGGGCTCGTCGAACAGCATCACCTTGGGGTTCATCGCCAGCGCGCGGGCGATCGCGACGCGCTGCTGCTGCCCGCCGGACAGCTGGGCGGGATACTTCTCGGCCTGGTTGGCGATGCCGACCCGCTCCAGCAGCTGCATCGCCTTCTCGCGCGCCTGCTTCTTATCGATGCGGCGCACCTTGACCGGCGCCAGCATCACGTTCTCGAGGATGGTCTTGTGGGCGAACAGGTTGAACGACTGGAACACCATCCCGACATCGGCGCGCAGCTTGGCCAGGCCGCGGCCCTCGGCGGGCAGCTCGACGCCGTCGATGGCGATGGTGCCGGAGTCGATCGGCTCGAGGCGGTTGATGGTGCGGCACAGCGTCGACTTACCGGATCCGGACGGACCCAGGACGATCACGACCTGCCCCTTGGGCACCTCGAGATTGATGTCCTGCAGTACGTGCAGATCGCCGAAGTGCTTGTCCACGTCGCGCATCGAGATCATGGGCGGCGCATCGGCGGTGGGGGTGGTGGTCGGCTCGGTGGCAGTGCCGGGTGTTGCGTCGGCAGCGTCGGTCATGGACAGACCCTAAAGCGAAACTGCTGGAAATGCGCAATATTCGCGGATGCGTCGCGCCGTCGCCTTCAGCCTTTAACCATCGCTTGACATCGGTGATCCGTATCACGCCCGCTCAGCCGCAGGTCGGCGGGGTCGTTCCGGGATTTCCGCCAGCCGATACCCTGGACGGGTGAATTCGTCTACGCAGGTTGGAGTACGTGCTGCCGACGGCACCGAGCCGGGGCGGACCTACGAGGTGCGCACCTACGGCTGCCAGATGAACGTGCACGACTCCGAACGGCTGTCGGGCCTGCTCGAAGACGCCGGATACGTCAAGGCCGCGCCGGGGGCGACCGCGGATCTGGTCGTGTTCAACACCTGCGCGGTGCGCGAGAACGCCGACAACAAGCTCTACGGCACGCTGGGGCATCTGGCGCCGGTCAAGGCCGAGCGGCCGGGGATGCAGATCGCCGTCGGCGGCTGCCTGGCGCAGAAGGACCGCGACACCGTGGTGCGCAAGGCGCCGTGGGTGGACGTCGTGTTCGGCACCCACAACATCGGGTCGCTGCCGGTGCTGCTGGAGCGCGCGCGGCACAACGAGCAGGCGCAGGTCGAGATCCTGGAATCGCTCGAGGCGTTCCCGTCGACGCTGCCCGCCAAGCGGGAGTCCGCCTATGCGGGGTGGGTGTCGATCTCGGTGGGCTGCAACAACACCTGCACCTTCTGCATCGTGCCGTCGCTGCGCGGCAAGGAGGTGGACCGGCGTCCGGGTGATGTGCTCGCCGAGGTGCAGGCGCTGGTCGATCAGGGCGTGCTGGAGGTGACGCTGCTCGGGCAGAACGTCAATTCCTACGGCGTGAACTTCGCCGATGCGGGCGAGCATCGCGATCGTGGCGCGTTCGCCAAGCTGTTGCGCGCCTGCGGAAGTATCGACGGCCTGGAGCGGGTCCGGTTCACCTCGCCGCATCCGGCGGAGTTCACCGACGATGTCATCGAGGCGATGGCCGAGACGCCGAACGTGTGCCCGCAGCTGCACATGCCGCTGCAGTCCGGCTCCGATCGCGTCCTCAAGGCGATGCGGCGCTCCTACCGCAAGGCGCGCTATCTCGGGATCATCGAGAAGGTGCGCGCCGCCATGCCGCACGCGGCCATCACCACCGACATCATCGTCGGCTTCCCGGGAGAGACCGAGGAGGATTTCCAGGAGACCCTGGATGTGGTGCGGCAGGCGCGGTTCACCAGCGCCTTCACCTTCCAGTACTCGATCCGGCCCGGCACCCCGGCCGCGACGATGGCCGACCAGGTGCCCAAGGCCGTGGTGCAGGAGCGCTACGACCGGCTCGTCGCGCTGCAGGAGGAGGTGTCGCTGGCGGCCAACCGGGCGCTGATCGGCACCGAGGTCGAACTGCTCGTCGCCGAGGGCGCGGGCAAGAAGAACGCCGCGACCGCCCGGATGAGCGGCCGCGCCCGCGACGGCCGCCTCGTGCACTTCCGCCCGCCCGCCGACAACACCATCCGCCCCGGCGACATCGTCACCGTCGACATCACCGGCGCCGCACCGCACCACCTGATCGCCGACAGCCCCGTCCACACCCACCGCCGCACCCGCGCCGGAGACGCCCACGAACGCGGCATCACCCCCAAAACCGCCCCCATCGGCGTAGGACTGGGCATCCCGACCATCGGCGCCCCGGAGCCCGTCGCCGTCGCCTCGGGCTGCGACTCCGGTTGCGGCACATAACAATCGGGTCGACCGGCAGGCGCGGCGCATCCCTGACTCGGGGGCGGACTACGGTGAATGTGCACGTAGGACAATCCGATACGGCGACGAAGCGGTGGTGACCGGTGGTTGATCGCGGCGAAGACGAGGCACGGCGGGGTGATTCGGCGGCCGAGCGTGAAGATTCGGCGCAGGGGCGCCGCAGTGCGCGGGCGGCGGGGGAGACCGGCAGCGCCGATGCCGGGACAACGGGTGCAGGGGCTGGCGCGGAGATCGGCAGCGGTCCGCGACCGTCCGACCGACCGGACACCGTCGGTACGACGGCCGGTAGTATCTCGGCGGGCAGCGCCTCCGCGTCCGCGGACGACTCAGCGGACCGGCAATCCTCCGAGCCGAACGAGGAGCAGATGAACCCGGCCGAGACGAAGGTATTCGAAGAGTTCCGCGACGACCTCGAGGCGGTCGAGCGCAAGATCGCGGGGGAGATCGACCCGGGCACGCGCGCCATGGTGGTCGCGGTGTCGGTATTCGTGCTGCTGCTGTCGCTGGTGCTGCCGCACGCCGGCGCCGCGCGCGGGCTGGACGTGCTGCTCTACGACGCCACCGCCCAGGCCGAGCACATCGGGCTGCCGTCGCGGGTCTTCGAGTGGTTCGTCGTCGTCTTCGGCATCGGCTTCTCATCCCTGGCGCTGGTCACCCGCCGCTGGGTGCTGGCCTGGATCGCGGTCGCCGGCTCCGCCATCGCCAGCGTCTTCGGCGTGCTGTCGATCTGGCACCGCCAAACCCCCGGCCTGGGCAACTACGAGGGCGCGGGCCCCGGCATCGGCCTGATCCTCGCCACCCTCGCGATCATCATCCTGACCTTCCACTGGATCAAGGTCGTCTGGAGCCGCACCGCCCTCCACCTGGAAGCCGAAGAACAACGCCGCCAAGCCGCCGCCGAACGAGAAAAGCACGACCGCACCTGGCTCCGCGGCAACGACCCCGAGGACGAGCAGTAGCGGCGCAAGTCTTTTCGCACCAGATGCAGGAAAACGGTTGGGCCGTGTGGGGCTGATGCACTCAGCGTTCTAGGGCGATTACCGGAATAGTCAGCGCCGGGTGACCGCGCCCTCGGCCGCCTCCGCCCACTCGCGCCACTGCTTGGCCTGCTCGAGGGCCTTCTCCTCGTCGCGGGTGCGACCGGCCGCGCGGGCCTTGGCGGCCTGCTCCTCGAACTGCGCCACCCGCTCCCGGAACTGGGCGGCGCGGGCCACCGCCTCCGGATCGGTGCGCCGCCACTGCGTATCGACGGCCTCGCGGACCCGCCGCTCCACCGCGCGCAGCTTGCCCTCCAGCTCCTGAATGCGCTCGCGCGGGACCTTGCCGATGGCGTCCCACTTGTCCTGCAGCTCGCGCAGTGCCGTGCGGGCGGAGTCGAGGGCCGCGGAATCGGGATCGAGCTGCGCGGGGATCTTGTCCTCGTACTGGCGCAGCAGCTCCTCCTTGGCGGCCGCGTTCTGCTCGAATTCGGCATCGCGCTCGGAGGCGGCGGCATTGCGGGCGGCGAAGAACACGTCCTGCGCGCTCTTGAAGCGGCGCCACAGCTGCTCGTCGGCCTCACGCGGGGCGCGACCGGCGGCCTTCCACTCGGTCAGCAGCTCTCGGAAGACCGCGGCGGTGCCCACCCAGTCGGTGGAACCGGACAGCTCCTCGGCGCGCACGCACAGCTCCTCCTTGCGCGTCTTGGCCGCGGCCCGCTCCCGGTCGAGTTCGGCGAAGTGCGCGCCGCGCCGGCGATTGAACGCCTCCCGCGCCTTGGAGAACCGGCGCCACAGCGCGTCGTCGACCTTGCGGTCCACGCCGCGGATGGTCTTCCACTCGTCGAGGATTTCGCGCAGCCGGTCACCCGCGGCCTTCCACTGGGTGGACTCCGCCGCGATCTGCTCGGCCTCCGCGCACAGCGTCTCCTTGCGCTCGGTCTGCTCGTGGCGGGTGCGTTCCTTCTCCTCCTTGGCGTGCGCCGCGGCCTCGTCGGAGTGCTCCATGATCGCCTGCAGGCGCCGGGCCAGGCCGTCGACATCGCCGATCACCGCCGCTGTCGGCAACGATTCGGCAAGTGCCAGCGCGGACGCCTTGGTCTTGCGGGCGTCGGTACCGGCGGCCAGCCGCGCCTCCAGGAGGGCGACCTCGGTGGCCAGATCATCGAAGCGGCGGCCGAAGTGGGCCAGGCCCTCGGCGGCGTCACCGGCCTGCCAGGAGCCGACGACGCGCTCGCCGTCGGCGGTCTTGACCCACGCCGTGCCGTCCTCGTCGACCCGGCCCCACTTGCTCGGATCGCTCACCGTGGGGACGACCACCGGGTGCGGATGCTCCTGCGCGGGGCCCGGGGCAGGTTTGACCGCATGGGGTTTGGGGGATTCGGGTTTACGCGTGCCCGGCTTGGGCACGCCGGACGGGCGTGGCGTGGGGCCGGGCTTGGCGGCATCGGCGGGAGTGGGCCGCGGCTTCGACGCGCCGGGGTCCGGGTGGATAGCCTTCTCGGTGCCATTGTTCTCGGTCATCGCTCCTCGTCCCTGCCGCGCGTCACGGCTGCCTGGTTACGCCCTAGCTCATCCCATTCAACCAGGCAGCCGACGGATTTGCCGTGTCTTGCCGACGGTGGCGCGACACGGACGGGTTGCTGAGGGCCCGACCGCGCGTTACGGTGTGTGGCTTTGCCCCGCGCCGATCCCGCTCCCACCCAGCTCACGTGCCGGGGGATGATGGTCGTGCGGGGGAACGGCCGGGTCGCTGTCCGGCGTGCCGGGGGATGGTGGTCGTGCGGGGGAACGGTCGGGTCGCTGTCCGGCGTGCCGGGAGATGGTGGTCGTGCCGGGAAGCGGTCGGTCGCTGTCCGGCGTGCTGCCGGGGCGGCGGTCGTGCGTGGAATCAGCCGGGGCGCCGTCCGGCGTGCCGGGTTGCGGCCGCCTGCCGGGGAACGTCGCTGTCCGGGGTGCGGTTCGTTTACCGGGCTTTCCGTGGCTGTCGGCTTGTTCGCCGCTGTGGCGGCGATCGATATCGCGTGGTCGCAATGTTCCCTTGTCCGTTCATCGTGCCGCCCCTGGCCGACACCCCCGCGTCAGATGTATCGCGGCGTGGCGCCATCCCGTACCGCCGGGCGTGGGCGAGCGGACATTCGCCGGATCACACGATGTCGCTACGGTGGAGCCGTGTTCCGCGTCGCCGTGCTGATTCCGTCGCCACCCGTATTGGTCCCCGAACTGTGCGGTGGGCTGCCGGATGTCGGCGCGGACCATCCGGCGGCGGAGGTTCCGGTGCTGCGCGAGGCCGTCATGGGCGCCGGACGGTCGCTGGCGGCGCAGGCGCGGCGGTGGACGGTGGTGGGGGTCGGCGACGAGGACCGGGTGATCGGGCCGGACGTGGTCGGCACATTTCGCGGGTTCGGCGCGGACGTGCGCGTCGCGCTGTCGGGCTCCGCGCACACCACCCCGGACCCCGATCTTCCCCTGGCGGCGCTGATCGGGGCGTGGTTGCGCGGGCAGGTGGCCGCCGACGCGGTGGCGCGGGCGCGGATCGTCGCCGCGGCGGCGGATCCGCAGCGGTGCCTGGACCTCGGCGCGACGCTGCGCAAGGAGATGGACGCCACCGCCGAGCCGTGCGGTGTGCTGGTGGTGGCCGACGGCGCCGCCACGCTGTCGACACGCGCACCCGGTTATCTGGACCCGCGGGCCGAGGGCGTGCAGCAGCGCATCGACACGGCACTGGCCGCGGGCGACCGCGCCGCGCTGGCGGCGCTGGACCCCGGGCTGTGCGCGGAGATCGAGGCGCGCGGCCGCGCCGCCTATCAGGTGCTGGCCGGACTGTTCACGGCCGACGGAGACGACCCGGACGTCGAAACCCGATACGCGGCAGCGCCTTTCGGCGTCGGCTATCAGGTCAGCGTGTGGCGGGCGGCCTCGTGACGATCACGCCGATCGCGGTGGTCGGCCCGACCGCCACCGGAAAGTCCGATCTGGCACTGGATCTCGCGCAGCGGCTCGACGGCGAGATCGTCAACATCGACGCCATGCAGCTGTATCGCGGCATGGATATCGGCACCGCGAAACTGCCTGTGGCACAACGCCGCGGCATCCCGCACCATCAGCTCGATGTACTGGAGGTCACCGAGACCGCCACCGTCGCGGCCTATCAGCGCACCGCCACCGCCGATGTCGAGGACATCATGGCGCGCGGGCGCACGCCGGTGATCGTCGGCGGCTCGATGATGTATGTCCAAGCGCTGCTGGACAACTGGGAGTTCCCGGCCACCGACCCCCGGGTGCGGGAGAAGTGGGAGGCGCTGCTCGCGGCCGAGGGAGTGGCCGCGGTGCATGCCGCGCTGCGGGAGGCCGATCCGGTGGCGGCGGCCACCATCCTGCCCACCGACGGGCGTCGCCTCGTGCGCGCCCTGGAGGTCGTCGAGCTGACCGGTCGGCCGTTCGCGGCCTCGCAGCCGCAGATCGGCGAACCTCGTTGGGGGACAGTTATTCTCGGCGTCGACCGCGAGACCGCCGAACTGGACGTGCGCATCGAGCAGCGCACCGCGACGATGTTCCGGCTGGGCCTGGTCGACGAGGTACGCGGGCTGCTCGAGCGCGGCCTGCGCGAGGGCCAGACCGCCCGCCGCGCCATCGGCTACGCCCAGGTCCTGGCATACCTGGACGGCGAATACGACCTGCAACACGCGCAGGAACGCACCCTCATCGGCACCCGCCGCTACGTCCGCCGCCAACGCTCCTGGTTCCGCCGCGACCCCCGCGTCCACTGGCTGGACGGCGCCGACCCCAACTTGACCGATGCGGCCCTGGCGCTGGTGGCCACCGGCGCGCCCGGCGACGAGGAACGCGCCCGGCAGTGATCAGCCATGACGCAGTGGTCCAGGACTGGTCGCGTGCCGGTGGGCGGGCACGATTTCGCGGATGCGACGATCGTGGTGATCGCCGACGTGTCCTGACTCTGCACACCCCGTGCGCGGTCGCGTCGGCCGTGGACGAAATCTTCCGGCGGTGGCGAATGTTGTGAGGACGGTGGAGATGACCGAGCGGATCGAACCGCGGGAGAGCCTGGCCGATATCGAATTCACCAAAGGCCATGGCACCCAGAACGATTTCGTCGTGCTGCCCGATCCGGACGCCTGGCTGGAGCTGCCCGCCGAGCGGGTGGCGGCGCTGTGCGACCGGCGGCGCGGCATCGGCGCCGACGGTGTGCTGCGGGTCGCCCGGTCCGGGGCGCTCCTCGAGAACGGCGTGCTGGAGGCCCTGCCCGAGGGCGTCGCCGCCGACGACTGGTTCATGGACTACCGCAATGCCGACGGGTCGATCGCCGAGATGTGCGGTAACGGCACTCGGGTATTCGCCCACTTCCTGGTCGCGACCGGGATGGACAAGCGCGACGAGTTCGTCGTCGGCAGCCGTGCGGGCGCGCGACCGGTCACCGTGCACTCCGCCGACGCCGTGCACGGCGATGTCACCGTCGCCATGGGCCCGGTCCGCCGACTCGGGAAATCCACGGCGACGATCGGCGGGCATGGGCTGTCCGGGCTCGGCATCGATGTCGGGAATCCGCACCTGGCCTGCGTGGATCCCGAGCTGACCGCCGCGGGCCTGGCGCAGCTGGATCTGGCCGTGCCGCCGGGTTTCGACCCGGAGATGTTCCCGCAGGGCGTGAATATCGAGATCCTCACGGCACTGCGCGACGGCGCGGTGGATATGCGCGTCTACGAGCGTGGTGTCGGCGAAACGCGGTCGTGTGGAACGGGAACCGTCGCCGCGGCCGCTGCGGCGCTGGCGCACGCGGGCTTCGACCTCGACTCCGATGCGGGGGAGGTTCGGGTGCGGGTTCCGGGCGGGGAGGTCACGGTCGGTATCGAGCGTGGTTCGGCGTGGCTGCGGGGGCCGTCGGTGCTGGTGGGCTCGGGGCGGCTCGCCGGTTCGTGGTGGTACGACGTCTGATTCCGCGGGATGTCCGGAATGTCTGTCATCGGCCTCGGGAATAACTCGGGTGCGCCTGGCCGTTGAGTCGTGGGACCATGGAGGTGTATGAGAAAACCAGAGACTTACGAGTTCACCCCGATCGAGGAGCTCGACGAGGACAGCGGTAATGGCTGGGCGCCGGAGCCGACGGTCGGCGAGCTGCAACTCGAGGACCGCAGCGCACTGCGCCGCGTCAACGGGCTGTCCACCGAACTCACCGACATCACCGAGGTCGAATACCGCCAGCTGCGTCTGGAGCGCGTCGTGCTGGTCGGTGTCTGGACCGAGGGCACCGCGGCGCAGGCCGAGGCCAGCATGACCGAGCTCGCCGCGCTCGCCGAGACGGCGGGGTCGCAGGTGCTCGACGCGCTGATCCAGCGCCGCATGAAACCCGATCCGGCCACCTATATCGGCTCCGGCAAGGCCGACGAGCTGCGCGCCGTCGTGCTCGAGACCGGCGCCGACACCGTGATCTGCGACGGCGAGCTGACCCCGGCACAGCTGACCGCGCTGGAGAAGGTCGTCAAGGTGAAGGTCATCGACCGCACCGCGCTGATCCTGGACATCTTCGCCCAGCACGCCACCTCCCGCGAGGGCAAGGCGCAGGTGTCGCTGGCGCAGATGGAGTACATGCTGCCGCGGCTGCGCGGCTGGGGCGAGTCGATGTCGCGGCAGGCCGGTGGCCGTGCCGGTGGCAGCGGCGGCGGCGTGGGCCTGCGCGGCCCCGGTGAGACCAAGATCGAGACCGATCGTCGCCGCATCCGCGAGCGCATGGCCAAGCTGCGCCGCGAGATCCGGGAGATGAAGACCGCCCGCGACACCAAGCGCGCGCGGCGCACCGACAGCGGAATTCCCGCCGTGGCGATCGTCGGTTACACCAACGCGGGCAAGTCCAGCCTGATGAACGCGCTGACCGGTGCGGGCATCCTCGTGCAGGACGCGCTGTTCGCGACCCTGGATCCGACCACCCGCCGCGCGGCGCTGGAGGACGGCCGCGAGGTCGTGTTCACCGATACGGTCGGCTTCGTGCGGCACCTGCCCACCCAGTTGGTCGAGGCGTTCCGGTCGACGCTGGAGGAGGTCACCGGCGCCGATCTGCTGCTGCACGTGGTCGACGGTTCCGATCCGCTGCCCGCCGAGCAGATCAAGGCGGTGCGCGAGGTGGTCACCGACGTGCTGCGGGAGACGAACGCGGTCGCTCCGCCGGAGTTGCTGGTGGTGAACAAGATCGACGCGCTGGATCCGGCCGAGCTGTCGCACCTGCGCGCCCAGCTGCCGCAGGCCGTCTTCGTCTCGGCCCGCACCGGCCAGGGGCTGACGGAACTGCGCGACCGTCTCGGAGAAATCCTGGGCGCGCTCGACGTCGAGGTGAGCGTGCTGCTGCCCTACACCCGCGGCGACCTCCTCGCCCGCGTACACGCCGACGGCCGCATCCTCGAGTCCGCCCACGAGGAGGGCGGCACCCGACTGCGGGCCCGAGTCCCCGCGGCCTTGGCGGCAATGCTGGCGCAGTACGCCCATGCGGCAACAGCAGCCCTCCCGACCTGAATCCCGCCCCGCGCCAACGTTCTCCGTCGAGAAGCCAGTACTCCAACCGGACCGGAACCCGCCCTCAATCAGGTCCCGAACCGGCCCCCAACCAGGTCCCGGACTGGGTCTCGATCAGGTCCCGGACCGGCCCTCGATCAGGTCCCGGACGGGCTCACAACCGGGCCCCGGACCGGCTCAGATCATTTCCGAATCGGCCCCCTCATTCCCCGCAACCGGCGCCCCAGCGCCCGATGCGGGGCGATGCACCCCACTAGGGGTAGACCATCCAGTGAACTGGGTGCCCCGCAGCTGTTTTCGTTACGATTCACAAATCAGGAACAAGTTGCAGGGAGGGTCCTTTTGTCTGGAAATCTTTCCGCCCCAACGGGTGGTGACGGCGCGGTGCTCTCGGATGGCGCGCCGCTACGGATGTCTCTGCAGGACAGCGATATTCGTACGATCGATGCACTGACCGCGCCACTGCGGGCGTGGACGAGTCCGGTGTTCCACGGATTCGACAACATTCCCGCCGACGGCCCGGTGCTGCTGGTGGGCAATCACAACTTCATGGGTATCGACACCCCGCTGCTGTGGCCCGAGATCGCGCACAGCCGCGGCCGTCTCGTTCGCGGACTGGCCGAGAACGTGCTCATCACCGTGCCCGGGGTGCGGCACGCCCTGCACCGCATCGGGTGTGTCCGCGGCAGCCGCGCGAACTGCCGCGCCCTGCTCGAACAGGGCGAGATGGTGCTGGTGTTCCCGGGCGGCGGCCGAGAAGCGGTGCGGCGCAAGGGCGAGAAGTACGTGCTGAAGTGGGAGGGCCGCACCGGATTCGCGCGGATGGCGATCGAGACCGGCGCGCCCATCGTGCCGATCGGCATGGTCGGCGCCGACGACGCCTTCGACATCGTCTTCGACGGTCAGGACGTGGCGATGCGGCCGCTGCGCTCGCTGGTCAAGGCGATCGGGTTGAAGCCGAATCTCACCCCGCCGCTGGTCACCGGTCTCGGTCCGACGTGGATCCCGAAGCCGGAAAGGTTCTACTACTCCGCGGGGACCCCCATCGAGACCGCGCCGTGGGCCGATGCCACCGATCTCGACGAGGCCGCCGAGGAACTGCAGGCGGTGGTGCGCAAGGCGCTCGAGGAGGAGCTGACCTTCCTGTTCGCCGAGCGGGACCGCGACCGCGGCCGCACCCTCGTGGGCCGGGCGCGCGGCTTGCTGGGACTGTAGTCAGGTTTACCGGGGTTCAGGTCGCCAACGCCGTCGACCTTCCCGCAGGTAGCGCAGTCGAACCCTTTTTACGGGGTTCGAAGTGAACGGCGATTCGACTTCCGGGTACCGTATGGGGGAATGCCGATGTGGTCACCGTAGGAGGTTGGCGTGGAGCGCACTCTTTTCGAACCCGAACACGATCTGTTCCGGGAGTCGTACCGGAAGTTTCTCGAGCAGTATGTGGCGCCCCACCACGCGAAGTGGGAGGAGCAGGGCCTCGTCGACCGCGAGGTCTGGCTGGAGGCCGGTAAGCAGGGGTTCCTAGGCATGGCGGTGCCGGAGGAGTTCGGCGGCGGCGGAGTGAAGGACTTCCGCTACAACTCGGTGATCACCGAGGAGACCACCCGCGGGCAGTACTCGGGGCTGGGTTTCCCGCTGCACAACGACGTGATCGCCCCCTATCTGCTGGAGCTGGCCAACGACGAGCAGAAGAAGCGGTGGCTGCCGGGATTCTGCACCGGTGAGATCATCACCGCGATCGCGATGACCGAACCGGGCACCGGCTCGGATCTGCAGGGCATCAAGACGCGGGCGGTGAAGGACGGCGACGACTGGATTCTCAACGGCGCCAAGACCTTCATCACCAACGGCATCAATTCCGACATCGTCATCGTGGTCGCCCAGACCGATCCCGAGAAGGGCGCGATGGGCTTCTCGCTGCTGGTGGTCGAGCGCGGCATGCCGGGATTCGAGCGCGGCCGCAATCTCGACAAGATCGGTCTCAAGGCGCAGGACACCGCCGAACTCAGCTTCACCGACGTGCGGGTCCCGGGCCGGAACCTGCTCGGCACCGAGGGCCAGGGCTTCGTGCACCTGATGCAGAATCTGCCGCAGGAGCGGCTGTCGATCGCCGTGATGGCCGCCGCCGCGATGGAGGGCTGCCTGGACCTCACCTGCCAGTACGTGCGCGACCGCAAGGCATTCGGCAAACCCATCGGCGCGCAGCAGAATACGCGTTTCGTGCTGGCGGAGCTGGCCACCAAGACGACGGCGGTGCGGGTCTTCGTCGACCGCTGCATCGAGCTGCTCAACCAGGGCAAGCTGACCGTGGAGGAGGCCGCGATGGCCAAGTGGTGGAGCACCGAGGAGCAGATCGAGCTCATCAGCAAGTGCCTGCAACTGCACGGCGGCTACGGCTACATGCGCGAATACCCGATCGCCAAGGCCTACACCGACGCTCGCGTACAGAGCATCTACGGCGGCACCACCGAGATCATGAAGGAAATCATCGGCCGCAGCCTGAAACTCGCCTGATACGAGGTTCTTCGCACGTTATCGACCGGCGTGTATGGGAACGGTGGATTTCAGGAAGTTCAGCTGGTCGGTGATGATGGTGGGGAATGCCGGGGCGACGTAGCAGTCGAAGTGGCCGAGGTCGTATTCGCGGACGGTGGCGGCGGACATCCGGGCCGCGGTGCTGCGGGCGGTGGTGGCGGGAGTGACCACGTCGGTGCGGGCGATCTGGATCAGGGCGGGACAAGCCACCGCGGCGGCTCGCCGCCCCGGGGAGTAGAAGCCGATGTGCGCGACGATGCGCGCGGCGACGGTTCGGGGGTACTCCGAGCCGTCGAGTCCGGAGTCCCGTTCCATCCGGTCCAGGCCCGGCACGGCGTCGGGACTGGTCAGCACGGCCAGGTCACCGGGCCGCCCGATGCTGCCGATATAGCGGGGTTCGCGTCCGAGCAGACCGCGGACGGTGTCCTCGATCGCCGCGGGCAGCAGGCGAATACCGGACAGCAGGCCCTTGGCGCGCACCGCTGCGGGCCCGCTGACGTGCGGCACCTGCGCGATGAGGGCCTCCAGCGGTTCCCCGCTCGCGGCGAGGGTGATGACGTGCCCGCCGGAGAACGAGGTGCCCCACGCGACGATCCGGCCGGGATCGGCGCCGGGCAACGCCCGCGCGAAACCGAGCGCGGCACGCCAGTCGTCGAGTTGGTCGCCGATGCTCAGGACGTGCCGCGGTACGCCGTCGCTGTCGCCCCACCCCCGGTAGTCGAACACCACCGCCAGGTACCCGGCCTCGGCGAACACCGCGGCGTACGCGAAAAGCCGATGCGCCCGCGCCCCCGCGAACCCGTGCGCCATCACCACCACCGGCACACCGGCCTGCGCGTTCTCGACGCGAGGTCGGAAAACCGTTGCCGCACAGCGTATTCCCTTCGACGAAAACTCGGTCTCCTCACGGGTGAACTCGCCGGTCATCGCCACTCCTGCCTCCGCCGCGACCGCCGGGGGCGGACCGGACATCTCTTGATCGACATTCAAGAGCAATGTAGGCGTTTCTTGAATGCCAATCAAGATAGGGTGGGGTCATGCCCCGCAACCGCCGTCCCCGCGACGCCGACCAGAAGCGCGGCGAGATCGTCGCGGCCGCCCAGCGCCTGTTCCGCGATCTCGGCTACGACAAGGCCTCCATGGCTCGCATCGCGGACGGCGCGGGGGTCACGGCGAACACCGTCTACTGGTACTTCCGGTCGAAGGACGAGGTTCTGATCGCGGTGCTGGACGAGGATTTCTCCGCCGCGCTGACCCGATACGAGGAACTACGGAACTGCTCCCTGGTCGAGCGGCTGCACTGGGTGGTGCGCCGACTTCGCGACATTCATACGCTCGTCGACACCGTCCATGCCCGCGCAAGCCTGTCTCCGGCCATCGCGGAGTGGCACGATCGGTTCCACGCGACCACCGACCGTATGCTCGCCGAGGAACTGCGCGCATCCGGCGCCCCCGAATCCACGGTCGCCGCGGCCGCGAAGAACATCACCTTCGTCATCGAAGCCCTGCTCACCCATCCACAGGACGAGACGACGGAACGCACGATGCTCGAACTGCTACTCCGATCAGCCGTTCCGGCATAACAGTCGGCCGTCAGTGGGCTGGTCCGCTATCGGCCGAGGACCGTGGTCGCCAGCAGGCCGCGAGGAGCGTCGCGGTGGACAGCGCGGCGAGTCCGAGAGCGATGCCGCCACCGGCCCAGCCGGTCACGTCGATGTCGGCAGCGTGGTCGATCGAGAGCCATCCGGGTCCCAGCGCGGCCAGCGCCAACGCCAGCACCGCCAGTACCAGGACGTACTCGTAGCCCTCCTGGAATACGAAGAAGCCGTTGGTGCGGTGGGCGAGCAGCCCGGCGACGAGCATGACGGAAATGACTGCGGCGCAGGCGAAGGGCGTCAGCAAGCCGACGACGAGCAGTGCGCCCGCACCGATCTCGGTGATCACGCTGAGCCACGCCTGCAGCACGCCGTTACGCAGGCCGAGCCCACCGAACCAGCGCGCGGTTCCGGCGATCTTTCCTCCGCCGAGCCAGTGGTTGACTCCGTGCGCGATCATGGTCACGCCCAGCACCAGCCGCAGCAGTGTCAGGGCGACGTCGGCGACGTCCATCGTTTCACCTCCCGGGCCGCGCTCGGGCGACCTCGTCGAATTGTCGTATCCGATAGCGGAAACTGCTGTGCCACATGCTCGGTCAGCGATGCCGACCACACGTCGAGCTGATCGGCGCCGTCGGCGGCCGTGGCGCCGGGGGGGTGGGCCAGGGCCCCCGCGGGGCTGAACGCCGCGGCACCCCGGCCCCGCATGGGTTAGAAGAAAACCTCGATAGGGAGGGTAATTGCCCGG
>NZ_JARWQD010000035.1 GCF_029869545.1 Nocardia wallacei
GCCCTGGGTGTCGGTGGCGCGGCGGCAGGCGCCGCGGCGCAGCCACTGAGTCCCTGGCAGGGCACCCGCGCCGCGGGCGGTGTCAGCGGTGTGGGCGGCGCGGCCGCCGCCGCGAGTGCCGGGTCGGCGATGTCGGGCGGCATGTCGAGCACCGGCTCCGGCGGCAGCAGCCCGTACATGCCGATGGGCGGCGCGGCGGGCGCCGCCGGTGCGGGGCGGGCCGAGGACGCGGGCGCCGAGGCGGCGGTCAAGGCCAACATGGTCACCGGCCAGCACGGCGACGAGGTGGTCGGCCGGATCGAGGGGGTCACGTTGCCGGTGGTCGGCGCGACCGATACGTCGTCGGAACCACCGCCGGACAAGGAACTCACTCTCTGACACGGGTGCCCAGCACAACAGGAGGATGTAATGGCTGGTCAGGTGAATGACGGGCTGCAGTTCGACGCCGCCTCGGCCGGAAGGGCGGCAACGGGATTGGATGCGCTGGCCGACCGGCTGGCCTCGGATCTCAGCGCCGTCGAGGCGGCGCTGACGGTCGAACCCGCCGGGGTGGACGAGGTGTCGGGCCGCGCCGCGCAGACCTCGAACGAGGTGGCGACGTCGTATCTGTCGAGCGCCCAGGCCAGCGTGCACGAGATGCGCAAGCTGGCGGCGACGCTGCGGCTGAATACCGACCAGTTCGGCCAGATGGAGGCCGACAACGTCGCCAATCTCGGAGCGGTCGAGGGTTCGGCCTGAAAGGTATTGCGCAGCAGATGATCGAGATGCCACAGCCAGGGTTCACCGGCGTGGTGTGGGAAGCGCGCGAGCCGCAGAAGCTCGCGCAGGACCTCACCACGGGGCCGGGCTCTGTGCCGATGGCCGAGGCCGCGGCCGCATGGTCGCGGCTGGCTACCGGATTCGGCGCCGCCGTCGTCGAATACGAGCAGATCCTTGCTGCGCTGCGCGGCGCCTGGCAGTCCGGTCGCAGCGATGCGGTGATGGAACGCGTGTCGCGGCTGCGCGATTGGCTGGCCGAGGCCGCGGGCGCGGCGGCGCAGAACGCCGCGCGGATGCAGGCCCAGGTGGCCGCCTACGAGGTCGCGCGGCTGGCGATGCCCAATACCGCCGATATCGAATCCATCCAGCAGGTGCAGCGCATGCTGGAGTCGATCGGCGGCATGCTCGGCGCGCCGGTGCGCGCGGTGGCGGCCGACACCGATGCGGAGGCCGACGTCGCCAAGGCGGTGGCCTCGCGGGTGATGCGCAACTACGAATCGGCCACCGAACCGCTGGCGACGCCGTGGCAGCACGAGCAGCCGCCGACGGTGGCGCCGGAGAAGGCGCTGGCGGCCGAGCAGGCGGCCCGGCAGACGCCCGTGCCGTCGGTGGCGGGCGCCGCCATGCCCGGCATGATGCCGATGGGCCGGATGGCGATGCCGTCGATGCCGACCGCGGTGCCGCGGGTGCGCACGGCCTATCAGGCGCCGGTGTACGCGCAGTCGGGGGCGAGTGGCGAGGTGACGGCCCAGCCGGTCCCGGTGAACGCCTCGACCGCGAGCGCCGAGGCCGTCCCGATGAGTCCGGCGGCGGGCCCGGGTGGTGCGGGCGGCGCGTCGCAGGACGTGCCGCGGTTCCCGCGCGCCAGCCTCGCCGGCGAAGCGGGTGATCACCTCGACGGCGAGATCCAGGCCGCCCCCGCGGTTCTCGGCGGCGCCGAGCCCGCACCCACCCGGCCCGCGGCCGACTCGCAGAGCGGGGGTGCGCCGTGACGACCCTGAACAACGACGGGCTGCTCGCGGTGGCCGACCGCCTCGGTGTGCAGACCCTGCCCCTGGCGTTGTCGGTTGGGCCGCAACAGGATTCGTTCGAGGAGTTCCAGCGGGCCCACGAGCAGGCCGTCGCGGGCCTGATCGAGGGCGGCGTGATCGACGCGCACGGCGAGGTCGACGCGGAGCTGGCACAGGCGCTGTTCACGCTGGCGCAGCCGGAATACGAACTGTCCGTTCGCATCTACTCCGAGGAGGGCACGCGCCGGGCGTGCCTGGTGCGCCGCGGCGACGCGCACGCGGTGGCCGTGCGGCGCGGCGACAGCTTCGAGGTGCGGTCGGTGTGGGTCGACGGCTCCGGCCCGGCGGTCGCCGGACCGCTGCTGGCGGCGCTGGGCCCGTGTCCGGCGGCCGACGTCGCGACCCTCAGCGCACCGGCCGCCGAACTGGCCGACCGGCTGAACGCGGCCACCACCGCGAGCGAGTACACCGATGCGATGTACGCGCTCGGTGTCGCCGATCGCGATGCCACAGTCTTGGGCCTGGCATTCGGGTCCTGCCATACCGTCGCCGAGATCGTCGCGTCGACACATCACGACGGACTGACCACCCGGATCCCGGGGGCCGTCGCGGTGTACGACACCGCCCGCGGGCGGATCGTCGTCGCGCCCATGGTCGCCCCGGATCAGCAGGTCTGGTCCACGGTTACTCCGGGCACCGAACATCGTGTCACGCAAGCGATTACGGCGCTGCTCGACGGGCTGCCCGGGGGGAGGTGGCTGCCGCCGTAGCTCCATTTTCGAAATCTGTACCCAGCGAGATCGAGCCGATCTCCGAATCAACACAATTCGTGACGAAAGGATCCGAGATATGTCTATGTTCGGCGGAGACAAGGTAGGTGTCGTTGTGGGCGGCATCGACAAGGTTGTCAACGACATGGAGACGTCGATCAACAACCTGCGCAATTCCGTGAATGCCGTCGACGCGGCGTGCGACGAGGTTCGGGCGGGCTGGAAGGGCAGCGCGCAGGACGAGTTCAAGAGGATCATGGACGAATGGAGCGACGAGTCGGCGCAGCTCAACGACAAGCTCAATCGCCTGTCGCAGGCCGTCACCTCGGGTAAGGACCAGCTCGTCAAGATGGACGAGAACCCGGTCTAGGCCCGCAGTAACAGTCCCGCTATTCATTCGACGACAGAGGAACCGAGATCATGAGCGAGATTCTTTACGACCCCAAGGCCATGGACCGGCTGTTCGAGGAGCTGAAGACCAACGGCAGCAAGATCAACGGCGAGATCGATGCGCTGCAGACGGCCGCCAAGAACTTCCACGACAACCTGGGTGGCGAGAAGGCTCAGCAGAGCTTTCAGCACGCGAGCGACCAGATGAACACGGCGCTCGAGGACACCCGCCAGAAGCTGGACGCCCTGGCCCAGAAGGTCGAGAACGCCAAGAACGCCGCGCTCGAGGCCGACGGCCGCGTCGGCGACGGCGTAGCCGACATGAGAGCCCGGTCCCACCCAATTAGGGGGGCCGGGGGGGAGAGACCCCCCCGGCCCCCCCCAAAAAAGGGGGGGGCCCCAAAC
>NZ_JARWQD010000036.1 GCF_029869545.1 Nocardia wallacei
ACCGCCAACGCACCGCCCGACTCCTGCACGTCCACACCAACACCGTCGACTACCGCCTCAAACGCATCGGCCAACTCACCGGCTTCGACCCCACCCAAGCCAGCGGCCTGTGGTACCTGCGCTCCGCCCTCGTCGCCCGCACCTACCGCGGCACCTGAACCGCAGAACGACCTGACACCCGCACGTACCACAGGGATCGGGACCATGGGAACGAAGAGGGTGCCCACCGGACGGATGATGAGCGGAATCCGTCCGGTGGGCGCACCGCCGCCCGGCAGCTGCGTTTGGGGTCGGAGCAGGAGGGAGTCGTTGGGTCCCTGCTCGACGCGTCCGCACGTCGCGGCGGCTGCGCTCGCCGAGCAGGGTGTTTGGCGGGTTGGCTGCGCCGGCGAACGCACGATCGGGAACAACGATGTTCACCGGCAGCGCCGTCATCCGCGCTGCATGCAATTACGGTAAGCCCCCGCCGGTACGCCCGCGAACCGAGCACCCACGTCTGGCCTGTCTCATAGACGATCCCGGAAAACCTTGGGAACGAACACAATTCACCACCGGGACGGAGACGATTCAGTCTTCGTCCGGTGGCGGCTCCGGGCGGACGTCCGGCACTTCCTGGGCTAGCCGGTCGTCGATCGTCGGGCCCTCGCGTTGCTCGTTCGGCGTGGTCCCGTAGCGGTCGGCGCCGGACCAGCCCTCCGGCGACTCGACTCCCTCCTCCAGCGGGTCGGCGTCCAGTTCGTCCTCGTCCAGGTGCTCCGCCGGACTGGATACGCCCTGCCATTCGATCGGATCCGGCGGTCCCGGCACGCGTTCGTCGCCGTACTGCTCGCTCATATTCGAGCGGATTACCGCGCTCAGGCACGCAAAACGCCGGACGGCCACAGATCACTCGACAACGGCGTGATTGTGCCAGCCATCTGCGGGTATTCGCCTCACGTGGTCACTACGAACCCACGGGAATCGGCGGACCACCAGGGCTCGCTGCGTCCGAGACCCACGGCATCGGCCACCGACCCCGTCGGCCAGCGATCACATCCCGGCCCGCGGGGCCGGGACCTGCCACGATCTGGTTGAGGAGGCAGAGATGGAGAGAGGCAGCACCAAACACGGTCCTCACCACGACGAGCAGCTCACCCGCGAACTGCAGGGGACATTGCGCGGCAACCGCTCCAGCCGCGCCGAGGAATGGCGCGACCCGGAGCCACCCGCCGACGACGACCCGGAGCTCACGGCCCGTCCCGAGCTCACCGTCCCCACCCCCACGCCGACGCCGGATCCCGTTCCCCCGGACCCGATTTCGCCACCGATCCCCACACCACCGCCCGACCCGGTACCCGACCCCCCGGGCCCGATCCCCGACCCCGGCCCACCCGACCCCCTCCCCGACCCGGGCCCGCCCGATCCCCTCCCAAGCCCCGGCGCAACCGAAACACCCCCACCCCACAACGCAACCGATTCCCAACCGTCCGCCACCCCACACTCGCAACCACCCTCCGGCACTACCCACCCACCCCCATCCACCAGCACGACCAACCCCCAACCGCCAACCGGCACAACGCACCCACCAGCGTCCCCCGGCGCGACGCACTCGCCAAGCCCCGGCACGACCGACTCGGCGCCGTCCCCCGGCACGACCGACTCGGCGCCGTATCCCGGCACAACGCGCCCGCTGCCAACCCCCGGCACGACCGACTCGGCGGAGTCCCCCGGCACGACCGACTCGGCGCCATATCCCGGCACAACACGCCCGCTGCCAACCCCCGGCACGACGGACACGGCAGAGTCCCCCGGTCCGACGGACTCGGCGCCGTATCCCGGTGTGGCACCGGCGGTTCCTCAACACGAATCGTTGGCGGCGATTCCCGAACTCGAGTTGTCGGCTCCGATTCCCGATGTCGGCCCGCAGGGGCCGATCCCCGGCTCCGGTCCGCCCGACCCGCTGCCGAACCCGGGCCCGTCCGGCCCGGTCCCCAACCCAGGCCCTCCGCTACCGGACCCCAATTCCCTACCGCCCCGGCGGAACCCGGACCCGCTCTCACCGCTGTCGAACCCCTACGCCGAAATCCTCTGGCCGGACGCACACCCGGACCGCCCCCTCCCCGACCACTACACAGGCCCACCCTGGCCGAACCCCAACCCCGAACCACCACAACGGGTCCCGAACGCCGGACCACCACGGTGGAACCTCAACTCCGAATCACCGCAGGCCAGCCATAACGCGGGTCCCCCCTGGCCCAGCCCCTAACCTCAACCACCGCGCCCGAACCCCAACCCTGAACCACCACGCCCGAACCCCAATCCGGAACCACCACGCCCGGACCCACATCCCGAACCACCACGCCCGAACCCCCACCCTGAACCACCCGGACCACCACCCCAGCCGGGCCCCGACCCCACCCCGCCACCACCCACCCCCCACGACCCGATCCCACCCGAACCCACCATCGGGCGGCCGCCATTCACGCACCGTCTGTTCGATCACGCACCAGCTGCAAGGTCTTGAAGGTGGTGCGGGAATGGGGAGGGGGTGCGGGGAGGGTCAGTCGCGCAGGGCTTCCTCGCGGAGCCAGGTGAGGGTTTTGGCGAGGATGCGGGAGACGTGCATCTGGGAGATGCCGAGGGTCTCGGCGATCTGGGTCTGGGTCTTGGATTCGAAGAAGCGCATGGTCAGGACCTGCTGCTCGCGGTCGGGCAGGTCGGCGATCAGCGGCTGCACCGCCATGAATTCCTCGACGCGGTCGTACTTCGGCTCCGGCGAGCCCAGCACGTCCCGCAGCGGCAGCGGCGTGTTCTCGCCGTCGTCGGCGGTCACCGCCTCGAGCGAGGACATCTGGTAGGCGTTTCCCGCGATCAGCGCCTGGGTGACCTCCACCAGATCCACATCGAGTTCGGCGGCGATCTCGCGGGCCTTCGGCAACCGGCCCAGCCGCTGCGCGAGCGTATCGATCGCGCTGCCGATGGACAGCTGAATCTCCTTGGTGCGCCGCGGGACTCGCACCGCCCAGGTGTTGTCGCGGAAGTGCCGGCGCACCTCACCCATGATCGTCGGCACCGCGAACGACAGGAACGACGAGCCGCGCGTGACATCGAATCGGTCCACCGCCTGGACCAGCCCCACCCGGGCTACCTGCAGCAGATCGTCGAAGTTCTCGCCGCGGCCGGAGAACTTGCGCGCGATATGGTCGGCCAGGGGCAGGCACAGCCCGATAATCTTCTCCCGCAACACTTCCCGCTGCGGGCCGTCCGATTCGACCGCGGCCAGCTCCGCGAAGACCGGTTCGATGTTGTCGTAGCTGTCGGCGCCGCGGTGGCGGCGTCCACGCCGATCATCCGTCATCGGCCTCACCCCGTGCCCGGCTGAATTCCACAGTAACCGGGTACCCGTTGCGCTCGGCATCGAAAGGTTCCGTCCGGGCGCCCAGGTCATCGGTGATGGTCCGCAGCACATGCCACCCGAAACCGTTCTCGTCGAACGCGTCCTCGACCCCCGTGACCGCGGACACCCGCACCGTCATCGCACCGTCGTCGTAGTCGAAATCGCAGTGGATCGCCGACGCCGGCGCCGCCTCGGCGATCAGCGCGGTCGCGACCTCGTCCAGCGCGACGCGAATATCGGTGACCTCGTCCAGCGCGAAATCCGCGATCAGCGCGACGGTCTCGGCCAGCGCACGCAGCATGGTGAGCTGATTCAGGTCGGCGGGCACCCGGACGCCCACGTTGGATGTCTGCACCGGCGACCTCGCGACCCATTCACTCATCGACACTTGTCTCTCCTCCCAACCGGTGAACCCGGCGGGGGCCCGCGGACCCCGGCCGTTGCGCCAACCGTTCGACGTCACGTCCATGATCGGGCCTTCGGCCCTCGGGTGTTGACACTCACCCCCGCGTACCCCTCGCGAACCACCACCCACACCGAATCACCGGATATGCCGCACCCGGCAACCCCGCCGCGCACCGGCCGACCCTCGACCGGCACCGCTCTCGGTGCAGGCCGCAACGGCTCGGAAGCGGATGCCACGGGTGGGCCTTTCTGCTTTCAGGCGGCAGTATCACTGCGCGGCGTACCCGATGCCGTGAACGTGAAACGTGCGCACACTTTCACGCGGTGTCGACATCCTCGTGCACGGTCAGCAACAGGTGGTCGAAGCGGGTGCGCATCTCGGCGGTCCCGCCGCCCAGCTCCGACACCTGCCGGACCAGCTCCTGCGCCAGCGCGCGCAGCTTGGTGTTGGTCTCCTGGGATCGCCAGGTGAGCACGCGGAACGCCTGCTCGGCACCGATGCCGTACACCAGCATCAGCGCGCCCTTGGCCTGTTCGATCACCGCCCGCGCCTCGTACAGTTCGGGCAGGGCGTCGCTGAGGGTCTCCTGGCGTTGCGCGTCGAGAGCCTCGGTCACGTCGACGTAGTAGCCGGCGGTGCCGACCACGGCGTCGTCCTCGAGCATCTGGTCGCCCACCACAATCACATGGCGTATCCGACCCTTCGTATCGATGATGCGGTGGCGGCTGCAGAACGGCTCCGCCTCCTCGATGGAGCGCGCGAGCGTCGCCGCCACCAGTTCCCGATCGTCGGGGTGCTTGTGCTCGAGCAGTAACTCGGTGGTCGGCCGTACCGAACCCGGTTCGTACCCGTGCATCAGTGCCACCTCATCGGACCACTCCCACCGCTGGTCGGAGAACCAGAAGCGGAAACTGCCCACATTCTGGGGCGTTCCGGCACCGACCACCCGTCCGAACTCCCGTGCGTCCTCCGGCGAGAGCTCTCCACTGTGTGTCACCCCCTGAGTATCCGCGCCCGGCGCGCCGGTAGCGAGCGCAGCGGTGGGGCCCGCATGCGTGTCGCGGGGTTCCCACCGCGTGTGACATGGAGTTATTACGCCGTCAGCGCAGTACGCATCGAGGTGTAGTACCGGAACAGCGGACGCATGCCGGTGACGGCCAGCACGCGTTCCACCTCGGGGCGCGCGCCCACGACGCGCAGGTCCACGCCCGTTTCGGCCGCGGTTCGCTTGGCATCGGCGAGAGAACGCGCCGATCCGATGCTCAGGAACCTGGTGTGATGCAGGTCCAGCACGACCGCGTGCGCACTGGTGCTGACGGCCTGGCCGAGCGCCTTGCGGAATACTCCGGCGACGGCGGCATCCAGTTCGCCCTCGATCCGGACGACCGTACAGTGGCGGCGCCGGTCACGAACGGGGGCCGGAGGTACGCCGACAGTGTCCGGATCCGGCAGCTGTTCTACTCGGCGTTCCAAAACCGCAATCGCAGACATAACTAGAGCCTCCCGTGCAAATGGGGCTTGCCAGTTCGCGAGCGCGGAGACCGGGTGAGTGCCGAACGACGAATCGGTAGCTCCTACGGACCGTCGACCGGCTGCCTCGAACAACTCCGTGCACGAACCGGGGTCGGCTGTAGTCTCAACCTGGCTTCATTGTGTCACGAGACGCGCCGGTTGTCATCGCCGGTTCGATGGACTCATCACCGCGGCCGCCGCCCACAATCCCGTCCAGGCACCCCACCACCGCCATCCAGGCACCCCACCACCGCCATCCGGGCATCCCACCACCGCCATCCAGGCACCCCACCACCCCTTATCCCGGCACGCTTTCCGCCGGGATCCAGACCTCTGCCGCGGCGGATCCGATCCGGAGGGACGGTGTGATCCCGCCGACAGCCGAGCCGCGTACTACGATCGATGGATTGCGAATACCCTTGCGCTGTAAGGCAATCCACTACATCGCAAGCTCCGCTGCATGTACACCTGCACGCGCACGCCGAGGCGATTCGTTCGATCTCCGAGTTCGCTTGCTACCGTGCCCGTTTCGCGGTAGATGTTCGGTGTGACCGTCGATCGGGCGCAGACGTCGTCGCTGCGCCGCAGCTGGGAGGAGCTCCCCGCCGTCACCCGCGCAGCGGTCGAGGGGCTCACCGGCCCGGTGCTGCGTGCCGAGTCCGTGATCGCCGGGTTCAGCAGCCACCTGGCGGTGGTGATCGACACCGCCGAGGGCCGCACCTTCCTGAAGGGCATGCGCACCGACGACCCCGAGGTGTGGACCCAGCACCGCGAGGCCGTGCTCGGACCGCACGTGGCCCCGATCGGCCCCCGGCTACGCTGGCAGCTCGCGGCGAGCGGCTGGGATCTGCTCGGATTCGATTACATCGCAGGGCATTTGGCCGACTATCGCGTCGACACCGACCTCGCGGCGACGGCGGCGACGATGGCCGCGCTGGGCCGCCTGCCCACCCCCGTCGGCGTCGAACTGAAGGATGCCGAGGTGCGGTGGGGTGCCTACCTCGACGATCCCGCCGAGGGCGCACGATTCGCCGGGGAGGCGCTGCTGCACACCGACTGGAACTACAGCAACGTCATCGTCACCGACACCGGCGCCCGGCTGGTCGACTGGCCGTGGGCGACGCGCGGCGCGCCCTGGATCGACCCCTGCTGCTGGATCGTGTGGCTCCTGCTCGCCGGGCTCGACCCGGTCGCCGCCGAACGGTGGGCCGCCCGGGTGCCGTCCTGGCACCGCGCGGACGCCCACGACCTGCGGGCATTCGCGACCGCCCTGGCCGCCGAGTGGAGCGCCACCGCCGCCCGCAACCCCAACATCTGGACACACGGCCTGCGCGATGCGGCGCGGCGGTGGGCGAGACACCGCTTCCACGCCTGACAGCCCGCCGTCAACGACGGGGCCCGCCGCCGGGCCACACCCAGTCGGCGATCTCCGGCAGGTCGCTGCCGGTCCGTTGCGCGTACACGGTATTGCGGTGCACCTGGTACAGCAGATGCGCGCGCAGATGCCCGATCCGGTCGGCCAGCCGGGGCACCTGCTCGAGGACCGCCAACGCCAGGTGATACCGATCGATACCGTTCATGGCGCACATCTGGAACGGTGTCGTGGTGGTGCCCTTGTCGTGGAAGCCGCGCACGTGCAGCCGCTCGTGGCCGGGGCGGCGATAGGTGAGCCGGTGAATCAGCCACGGATAGCCGTGGAAGGCGAACACCACCGGCCGGTCCGTGGTGAAGATCTCGGCGTAATCGGCGTCGGGAATGCCGTGCGGATGCCGGTCCGGCGGGAACAACCGGGCCAGGTCGACCACGTTGACGACGCGAACGGCCAAGTCCGGCACCAGTTTCCGCAACAGGGCGGCCGCCGCGAGGGTCTCCTGGGTGGGGACGTCCCCGGCGCAGGCCAGCACCGCGTCGGTATCGCCGTCGCCGTCGGTGCCCGCCCAGCCCCACACGCCCAGGCCCTGATCGCAGTGCTCGGCGGCCTCGTCGAATGAAAGATATTGCAGCGCGGGCTGTTTCCCGGCGACCACCACATTGACCCGGCCCCGCCCGCGCAGGCAGTGGTCGAACACGTGCAGCAGGCAGTTGGCGTCGGGCGGCAGATAGGCCCGGCACACCTCCGGCCGCTTGCTCAGCACATGGTCGATGAAGCCGGGATCCTGGTGCGAGGCACCGTTGTGGTCCTGCCGCCACACGTGCGAGGTCACCAGATAGTTGAGGCTGGGAATCGTTGTACGCCAATGGTATTCCGCCGCCGAATGCAGCCATTTGGCGTGCTGCACCACCATGGAGTCGACGATGTGCGCGAAGGCCTCGTAGGTGGAGAACACCCCGTGCCGCCCCGTCAGCAGATAGCCCTCCAGCCAGCCCTGGCACAGATGTTCCGACAGCACCTCGAACACCCGGCCGTCCGGCGCCGGATCCGCGTCGCCGGAGCGGATCGGCCGCTGCCAGCGCCGTCCGGTCACCTCCAGCACCGCGTCCAGCCTGTTGGAGGCGTGCTCGTCGGGGGAGAAGAACAGCAGCCGCCGGGGATTGGCGGTCAGGGCGTCGCGCAGGTACCGGCCGAGCACCGACGTCGCCTCGGCCTGCCGGGTCGCGGGCGCGCCCACGTCCACCGCGTGCGCGGAGGGGTCGGGCAGCCGCAGGTCCACGCTGTCGCGGGCGTGGGCGAGCGGATTGGCGCTCATCCGCAGTTCCCCGCGCGGGCACGCCTCGCGCAGTGCGGCGATCGGCTCGCCCGTGCCGGTGAACAGCTCCTCGGGATGATAGGAGCGCAGCCATTCCTCCAGCAGCGCACGGTGATACGGGTTGTCGCGCACCTCCCCCAGCGGGATCTGATGGGCGCGCCAGGTGCCCTCCAGGGCCACGCCGTCGACCCGCGCCGGGCAGGTCCATCCCTTCGGGGTCTCCAGGATGATCATCGGCCGCTCGGTGCGGGCCCCCGCCCCGGCCGCCGCGGCCACGACCAGGACCCAGCGCGGCGGCTCGCCGGTGCCGGGGACCAGCGCGGCATCCGGATCCGCCCAACGCAACCGGCCGGACCATGCCGCGATCGCACAACCACCCGCGACCATCAGCGCCAGGCCGA
>NZ_JARWQD010000037.1 GCF_029869545.1 Nocardia wallacei
GCGGCGGGGGGGGGGGGGGGGGGGGGGGGGCGGCCCGGGGGGTTTTGGTGTCGCCCCCCCCCCCCCCCCCCCCCCGGGCGCGGCGGGCCCGGGCCGCCCCCCCCCCCCCGCGGGGGCGCGGCCCCCCCCCCACCGGGCTCCTCGGAGACCGGGATCGAGACGGCATAGCGGATGAGGGTTTCCCAGTGCGGGCCCCGGGCCTTCGTCGCCGCAGCGCGGGCGGCGGCGTTGTATTCCATCGCCGTCTGTGGGTCGCCCGCCTTGCTGGTCCCGGGCCGGGGAGACCGGTCTTGGGGGCTGGGGGTAAGCAGGTCGAGCAGTTCCCGCGCCAGTGCTCGCACCGGTCCGCCCCGTGCGCTGTCGGGTCGGGTGGCGCGTGCGACGCGGCGGCCGGTGACGGGGCGGGCCAGGATCTGCACGCACGCGGCCTGGCCGGGTCCGAGATCATCGGCAGCGGTGATCAGGTCCCGCACGAGATCGCCGCTGTGGTCGGTGCGGATCGGCAGCGCCTCGCGGCGACCCAGCCGCAACTGTCCACCCCGCAGCACTCGTGGTGCCCCGGCCTCCGGGCCGGGCAGCGGCGAGGTCGGGTGGTCGTCGGTGTCGGTGTGCGCGCCGGGCCAGGCTGAGGCGATCGCCCGCTCCACCAGCCCCGGTGGGATGGTGCCGGGTACCCACATCCGGATGGCGGCACCGTCGTCGGGGGTGACGGTGTATTCGAACCCCAGATGCGGCTGCCCGCACAGCGCCCGCCGCCACGCGGGGCGCAGCTGCCCGTACAGGTGCGACCACACCGCGATCGCCGCCTTGGCATCGACCTCGGGCGGCGTCATCACCGTGATCCGGCGAGCCCGCGCACTCAGCCGGCGCCGCCGCACTCCCACGAGCACCCGCGCTACCGCGAGCACCCCCGCCACCCCCACAACCACCGGGATCGATGCAGGCGACAGCGTCGCGTCCCCGACAGTGTCGGCGAGGTCGTGCAGTGCTCGGCCGGGAGACAGCAGGAACGTGCCGAGCGGTCCCGGCGCGGTCATGCGGCGTCCCGGTGCGACTCGAACGCGTCAGTCCCCAGTACCCGCAACGGTGCTGTAGGCTCGTCGAGACGGTGAGAACTGTTGAGAGGCAGCGCTTTTCGTGCGCCGACGCGCTTCTGCAGAACGATCACATCTTCGTGCGCGATCAGGTGCATGGGGAGCCCGGCGCGGCGCTGTTTGACGATGAAATCCCGCTGGAAGAACGAGCTGCGGGCCACGAGATCCCCGTCGGTGAGTCGCCCCAGCAGCGCGACGCAGCGCTCGACGGGGGTGAGCCCGGCCAGGGTGCCGCAGGTGATGAGGTGGGCGGGCAGGTTGACCAGCTCGGCGTGCTGCCGCCACGGCCGCGCGGTGATCACCACATGCCCGCCCGGAGCGAGGAACTCCGCCGCACCGGTGAGGATGCGCGTGAAGCCGGACAGCAGCCGGCCGAGGCCGACGTTGGCGAGGTTGCCGCGGTCGAGCACCGACCCGTAGCGGTGGTCGTACTTGCGGAGGGTCCCGGGCTTGGTGACGACGTGGCCGTGGGTGGAGTCGCCGTAGGGCGGGGAGGTGATCACCAGATCCACCCGGCCCAGCACGCTGTCGGGCAGCAGGGCGGGCAGTTTGCGGGCGTCGCCGTGGTACACGGCGGCGTCGGCGGTGATCCCGGCGTCACGAGCGAGAGCCAGGTTGGCGCGGGCCAGGTCGGCCCAGCGGGCCTCGTACTCGACGCCTATCGCGCGGCGGCCCAGGTGCAGGGCTTCGACGACGGTGGTGCCGATCCCGCACATCGGATCCAGCACCAGGTCCCCAGGCTGGCTGTATGCCCGTACGGCGTGCCGGACGATCGCGGGCAGCATCTTGGCCGGGTGTTTCACGCTGTCGGGGTGATACCGGCCGCGTATCCGCTGGGTGGCGGGGGCGGCTTGCCCGGTCGCCCACACCGACACCGGAACCGGATCGGTGGCGGCGGCAGGGCTGGTGGTGTCGTGGTTGTCGATGCTCATCGGGACTGTCCTTTGCGCAGGGAGAAGGGCGAGCGGGAACGCGAGATCGGCCGGACGGCGCGTGCGGGTCCGGGCGTCGTGGTCAGCACGGCTCGGCGGAGCGGGGGTTGAGGAACACGAAGACGTCGGTGTGCGCCAGTACGTGCGCGCTGCGGGCGGGCGCATCCGGTTGCGGGGTGACGACGGTGGTGCCGGTGACGGGGGCGGCGATGATGTGCTGGAGGTAGAGCAGATCGGCGGCCTGTCCGGCGGCGACCACCGCTCCGGCGGGATCATCGAGGACACCCGAGCGGCTGTGACGGCAGCGACTCAGCACGACCAGCAGCCCGCCCTCGGCCACCCGCTGCGCGGCCAGATCGGTGACCGGGCCAGGGCCCGGACCCTCGTCCTCGTCCGCGAGCAGACTCACCACAACGAGCGCCGCGGTGGCGTGCGAGTCCGCGTGGCCGGTGGTGCCGGATTCGATGCGCGGACGGCGGCCCAGCGCCTCGACGGCGGCGAGCGCAGGGCCCGTGCCCGCCGGGATCGCCTGCAGCGGGCCGCGCCTCGCCGCGGCGGGCCACCCGATCAGCAGGACCCGATCGCCGGGTGCGGAGAACTCGCGCACGGCACGTGAGAGGACCGCGGCGGGCCACCGGTCGGCGGGATCGATCCCGTGGGGCCCGCACGCCCACACCGTCGAGGGAACCGTGCGGGAGGCGTGCCCGGTGCTGGCACGCGCGGAACGATACGAAGATTTCGCAGTCATACGAGGAAAGCTCCTGACGAGGGAGAGAACGGCTGTCTATGAAGTGAATATGGCGAAAACCGCCATTTTTGGACAACGCAGGCCCAGAAATTTTCCAGCAAATTTCTGAGGCGTGACAACCGGAGCTTCCACCACGCGTTCTCCGGGGATCTCGTGCGGCGCGGGCAGCGCCGGTTCCAGGGGTGCGGAGAATATTTTTCAGATTTTTTCTCGGCAGATTGCTGGCTAGGGTTTTGCGTCACACCCAAACCACACCGGCACGACACCCAAACCACACCCAACCGCCTGAAATACCAGCTAGGTAAGGCTGTGCCGTGTCGTGAAGAATCTCGTACAGGGTGCTGTGCTAGGTGGTTGCGAAGAGTGTCCGGGTGTGGTTTCGGTGTTTTCTCGGTGTGCTGCGGGTGTGGTTTCGGTGTCGCGCGGGTGTGGTTTGGGTGTGAGCCGTCGGTGTACTTGGTCGGTCGGATTCTTTGTGTTTTCCACCGAGTAGGAGTTGATGATGGCGAGTTCGAAGTACGGGAATTCTTCCCGCCCGCCGGAATGTGGCGCGGGGTCGCCGGTGGGCGTGGTGTGGACGGCTCTGGAACCGGTTTTCGACGATCCGCTGCCCACCGATCCGCGACCGGTGCCCCATCCGCCGGATGCCGCTATCGCCTCGTGGGGTGAGTTGCGGGAGCTGTTGCTGGGTCACTGGGTGCCGACCGAGGCGCGCGATGCGATCTGGCGGTGGTTGATCGAACGGGCACGCTGCCACGGACCCGACGCGACGCTCGCCTGCGCAAGCCTGGCCGCGCCGATGCTCGGCCGTATCGCGGGCCGATTCGCCTCCCCGCACAGCCCACACCGGCACGACGTCGAGTCCGAGGTCCTTCTCGGCTTCCTGACCCAGCTACGCAATATCGAGTTGGACCGGCCGCTGCTGTGGTCCCGGCTGCGATGGGCAGCGCTCACATCCGGGTGGGAGTGGGCACAGAAGCGCGCGGTGCTCGCGCCGGTCGACGAGCCCGGAGACTGGGGCGACCTCGGCCGGCTGATGTCCCCGCACGGACACCCCGACCTCGTGCTCGCCGACGCGGTCGCCGAGGGGGTGATCACTGCCGACGCTGCGGAGCTGATCGCGCTGACCCGGTGGGAGCGACGGTCTATGGGAGCGGTAGCGGAGAAGCTCCGCGGAGCGAAGTCGCACTGGACGATCCGCAAACAACGCCAGCGCGCCGAGAACGCTCTCGTGCCCTGGCTGGCCGCTCGGATCGCTGCCTCGCCTCCTGGACCAGCCAGCGGCACACATGCCGGGACACCCGCGCGATCGACCGGCCACCAGCGCCCCTCGGCATCCTCACCCGCTCAGCCAGCTCCGGCACCCACGACCCAGGAGGCCCGGCGATGCGCATAACCCGATTCGCTGCTTTCTTCACCCGCCTTCCGAGCCGGGGACGGTGTGGACGAACGCGAAACGCAGGCGCGGCGGCGGCCATGGTCCTGGCCGCAGTCGCGGTGCTGGTGGTCGTGTCGGCGGGCCCAGCGTCGGCGCAACCTCCGCCAGCGCCGACGACGGTGACCTCGTTCGATCAGGTGATCGACAACGCACGCAACTGGCTGGTCGGCATCCTGGCCGGGCTGGCGACGGTCTTCTTGACCGTGGCGGGGGTGCGGTATGTGGTCGGGTCGGGTGATCCGGCCGAGATCGAGAAATCCAAGTCCGCCCTGCGCGCCGCGTGCCTGGGCTACGTCCTGGCGATGCTGGCCCCCGTCGTCGTGTCGGTCCTCAAGTCCATCGTGGGGGCCTGATCATGTCAGCTCTCACCTACCCGGCGATCTACCGCCGGGCGCTGCGGGCCGCAGTGGTCGCGGTGCTGCTGGTCGCGGCGACTCTGATCACCACCCTCACCGCGGCTTCCGCGCTCGCGCAACCGGCGACGACACCGCCGCCGATTCCGCTGGTGGTGCCGTCGGGGCCGCCCACGCCTACGCCTACACCGGGGCCCGTGCCCGCGCCGCGCTGGCAGCCCGTGCCTCCTGCTCCGACAACGCCGGGTGCTCCGGTCCCCGTGACCCCGACCCCGGAGTATCCGCTCGACCCGGAGTATCCGGTCGACCCGGGCACCGGAATCCCGGACGGCTCGTCCGGTGACGGGCAGGGCGGCGGGTGCGGGGTCACCAATATCTCCGGGTGCGTCGCCGACGCGGTCGACGGGGTCTTCCAGCGGCTGGTCGATTCCGGGTTGAATCCGCTGCTGGACCTGTTGTCGCGGACCCTGCTCACCACCCCCGAACCCGGCGAGCTGCCGCGGGTCGGTGAGCTGTGGTCCTCGTCGTGGCAGCTGGTGCTCGCGATGTACGGGCTGCTGGTGATGGTCGCCGGGATCCTGTTGATGGTCCGCGAGACCCTGCAGGACCGATGGTCGCTGCGCGACCTGCTGCCCCGGCTCGTGGTCGGATTCGTCGCCGGGGCAATGAGCCTGCTGATCGCGACCCAGGCGATCCGGTTCGCCAACGCTCTCGCCTACGCGCTGGCCGGAGACGGGGTGGATCCCGGCTCCGCCGCCGCCGCGATTCGCGAGCTGGCCTTCACCGGCCCGGGGTCGGGGTTCTTCCTGCTCCTGCTGCGGGTCGCACTCGAAGTGATGGTGCTGCTGTTACTCATTGCCTACGTCATCCGGGTCGCGATCACCGTCATTCTGGTCGTCGCTGCACCCCTGGCGTTGATGTGTCACGCCCTGCCCGGCCTGGACGCGGTCGCCCGCTGGTGGTGGCGGGCGTTCGCGGCCTGCCTGGCCATCCAGGTCGTCCAGTCCCTGGTGCTGGTGACCAGTCTGCGGGTGTTCCTCACCCCGGGCGGCTGGAACTTCTTCGGCCCCAACGCCGACGGCATCGTGGGCCTGATCATCGGGCTCGCGTTGATGGGGGTGCTGGTGAAGACCCCGTTCTGGCTGCTGTCGGCGATGAAGATCGGCCAGGGCCGCTCCCTGGCCGGGTCGATCGTGCGCGGCTACATCACCTACAAAACCCTCGGCCTGCTCAAAGGCAAAACCTCCACCGCCTCCGCGCGCGCCACCGCAGCCGCCACCCGACCCAAGCGCGGCGTGGCCCGGCCGCCTAAGCTCCGCGCGGCCGACGACCCGTACGCGCGGGTGCGCGCAACCCGCGACGGGCAGCTGATGCTGCCCCTCGAAGGAGTCCACCGGGTAAAACGCCAACCCCCGCCCGCCGGGCAGCCTTCCGCCGCAACCCAGCCCAAACCCGCCACCAGACGAGCGGCCCGGGGCAGACAGCTCGCGTTCGACTTCTCCCCGCCGGACCCGTATCGCGGGATCCGCCCCGGGCGGGGAGGCCAGTACCCGCTCCCGATCCCGGTCACGCGGGTCCGGCCCGCCCCGGCACCGCCCGAACCGGTCACGGCGAAGCGAACACCCACGCGAGGCAGCCGAGGCACGCAGCTCGCCTTCGACTTCGACATACCCGCAGCGCGGGACCCCTACGGCCGTGTCCGGCCGCTGCGTAACGGCCAGTACCCGCTGCCCATTCCCGTGCGGAGGGTGCGGCCCGCGCCGCCCGCGCCGGTCCCGCCGCAACCGCCGGGCCCGAAGCGGTCGGCGGGTCGGCAACTGCATCTGCCGCTGCCGGATCTCCCTGTCCGCCGTCGCGCACCCCGCACTCCCGGAGGAGGGCAATCATGACCACACCTGTGCGTATCCCCGCCGATGTCGAGCGCCGTGACCGGCTCATCGGCCCGTTCACCGCCCGCCAGCTTGCCATCCTCGCCGCCACCGCACTGCTGCTGTACCTCGCGTGGATGGCCACCCGCACCGTGGTTGCGCCGCTGGTGTTTCTCGCCGGTGCGGTCCCGATCGGCGTGGTCGTCACGGTCGTCATCTCGACCACGCGCGACGGCCTGTCGGTCGACCAACTATTGGTCGCGGCGATTCGCTACCGGCTCGCGCCGCGTCAGCTGGTGCGCGACCCCGCCCGCATCGCGGCGCTGCCCCGCTGGGTCACCGACCAGGCCACGCCCGGACCCCGGCTGCCGGTCCCGGCAGCGATGTCGGCCCAGGCTGCGCGGTTACCGCGGGCAGTCACCGGCAGCACCGGTGGCGTCGGGGTAGTGGACCTCGGCGCCGACGGGCTCGCGGTCCTGGCCGCGGCAGGGACCGTGAACCTCGCGCTGCGCACCCCGGCCGAGCAGGAAAGCTTGGTCGCGCAGCTGGGGGGCTGGCTGCACACGCTGCGCCAGCCCGTGCAGATCCTGATCCGGTCCGCCCGCCTGGATCTGACCGCGCATCTGTCGAGCCTGGACACCGCCACCGGCGACATGTCCCCGGAGCTGGCCGCCGCCGCGCGCGGCCATGCCGACCACCTCACCGACCTGACCGCCACCGAAGACCTCATCCAGCACCAAGTCCTACTCGTCTGGCGCGAACCACTCCACACCCCCACCGCCCCCGCGCCATCGACAGTGTTGTCGTCGCTGCTGCCAGGGCGACGCCGCTCCCGCAGCCGGGTGTCCACGGCGGGGCGTCGTGCCGCCGAATCCCGGCTGACCCGGCGCCTGGGCGAGGCCACCGAACTGCTGGCCCAGCTCGGGGTCCGCGTGACCGCGCTGGACGTCGAGCAGGCCACCACCGTCCTCGCCGACTCGTGTAACCCGGGCAGCCTCGTCGCGTCCTCGGCCGACACCGCCGGCCCCGGCGAGATCATCACCACCGCCGGCACCGAGCACACCGAGCACGCTGCGGGTCTCGGCGTAGACGAACACGACACCCCGCGCAGTTTCGGGCCCGAGTCCCTGTCGATCGGGACCCGGCACCTCGAACTCG
>NZ_JARWQD010000038.1 GCF_029869545.1 Nocardia wallacei
TCCCCCCACCGCCCCTGGCCGGGGCCGGGGCGGTGGATTAACTCGCCCCCCAACCCGCCCCCGGCCAACGGGTTGCGCGCGGCGGCGGCGCCGCAGGCGGCGGGCCCGCCCGGCCCCACGGCCGCCACGGCGGCCGCCTGGGCGCGCTCCAGTTCGCCGTAGCGCGCGGAGATCTCGGGATCGGGCTCGCCGAGCACATAGGTGCGCGTGGAATCGGAGTAGTAGCCGGGCTCGACCGGACCGCCGATGTCGACGACCACCACATCACCGGTGCCGAGGCGGCGATCCGACACCGCGTGGTGCGGATTCGCCCCGTTCGGCCCGCTGCCGACGATCACGAACGCGGCCTCGGTATGCCCCTCCTCGACGATCGCCGCGGTGATGTCGGCGGCCACCTCCGCCTCGGTGCGGCCCGCGCGCAGCCACTCGCCCACACGGGCGTGCACGCGGTCGATCGCCGCGCCCGCGCGCCGCAGGGCCTCGATCTCGCTGGCGTCCTTGAGCATTCGCAGCTGCCGCAGCACCGGGGTGGCCGCGACCGGCAGCGCGGTGAGCGTGTCGGCGATGGGCAGCAGATGCAGCGCGGGCATGGTGTCGTCGACCGCCACCCGCGCCCCGGCGTTGAGCGCGGACTTCACCACCCGGTACGGATCCACGCCGTCGGTCCAGTCCAGCACCTGCAGCCCCAGTTCCCCCGCCGCCGACCCGCCCAGCGACGCCAGTTCCAGTTTCGGAATCACCACCGAGGGCGTCTCCCCGCTGGCCGGGATCACCAGGCAGGTCAGCCGCTCGAACGACTGCGCCCGCGACCCGATCAGATACCGCAGATCCGGCCCCGGCGTGATCAGCAGCGCATCCAGCTTGGCCGCCCGCGTCAGCTCCGCCGCCCGCTCCAATCGCTTCCCGTAGACCTCTGCACCGAACCGTGCCTCCGTCTCCGCGCTCATGTAGATCGACATTACGCCCAACCGCGCGCCGCTTTCCCCCGATCTGCTTGCCCTTGCCGTCTTACCGCCGGATTGTCGGGTGCATCGGCTAGCGTCTGGGGCATGAGCTCACCCGCCACCGGTCCGCTGCTGCTGCTCGACGGGGCCAGCCTGTGGTTCCGTGCCTTCCATGCCATTCCGGAGAAGATCACCGCGCCCGACGGGCAGCCGGTGAACGCGGTGCGCGGATTCACCGACATGGTGGCGGCGCTGATCACCCGGCATGCCCCGGCGCGGCTGGTGGTGTGCCTGGATCTGGACTGGCGGCCGAGGTTCCGGGTGGAGCTGCTGCCCTCCTACAAGGCGCACCGGCTCGCCGACGCCGGTGGGCACGAGGCGGGCACGCCCGGGCCGGATATCGAGGAGGTGCCGGACACGCTGACCCCGCAGGTCGACATGATCCTCGCGGTGCTGGCCGCGGCGGGTATCGCGACCGCGGGCGCGGAGGGCCTGGAGGCCGACGACGTCATCGGCACCCTGGCCACCCGCGAGCGCACCGACGAGACGATCGTCGTGAGCGGCGACCGCGACCTGCTGCAGCTGGTCCGCGACGACCCCGCGCCGCCGGTGCGGGTGTTCTATGTCGGCCGCGGCCTGGCCAAGGCCGAGCTGTGGGGCCCGGCCGAGGTCGCGGCGAAATACGGTGTGCCGCAACGCAACGCCGGTCCCGCGTACGCCGATATGGCCACCCTGCGCGGCGACGCCTCCGACGGCCTGCCCGGTGTCGCGGGCATCGGCGACAAATCCGCCGCCACCCTGATCTCCCGCTTCGGCAGTCTCGACGCCCTGGTCGCCGCCGTCGAGGATCCGAATTCCGATCTGGCCCAGGGCGTCCGGGCCAAGCTGCGCGCCGCCGAGGGCTACCTGAAGGCGGCGGGGCCCGTCGTCCAGGTGGTCCGCGACGCCGAGGTCGGCCTCTCCGGCCCCGACGTATTACCCACGGCCCCGGCGGATCCCGAGGGCCTCCAGGCCCTGGCGGCCGCCTACAACGCCGAGAGCCCGATCAAGCGCCTGATCGCGGCCCTCGGCGCACGGTCCTAGCCGCCGTCAGCTCGGGCGGCCGACCTCGTAGGTGCCGTCGTCCTTGGTGATCTTGACGGCGACCTTCTTCTGCTCGCCGCCGACCTTCAGCGTGCAGTCGAAGGTCTTGCCGACCTCGACCTTCTGGCCGGAGGGGCAGCTGACGTCCTGGACGTCATCGATGCCGTAGGAATCCTTGAGCACGGTCTGCACGCCGGTCTGCACGGCCTGATTGTCGAGCTTGTCGCTGGACAGGAAGACGACACCGAGCACGACCGCCGCCACGACCACCACCGCGGCGACCACGCCGCCGATGATCAGGCCCTTCTTGGACTTCTTCGGACTGCTCAGCTGCAGCGGCTGCTGACCCCACTGCTGCTGGCCCGGCTGCTGCGGCTGACCCCACTGCTGACCGGGCTGCTGCGGCTGATTCCACTGCTGCTGGGTCGGCTCCCACGGCTGCTGACCGGGCTGCTGCTGCGGCCACGACGGCTGACTCTGCTGACCCCACTGCGGCTGCTGGGGAGGCTGGCCCCACTGCTGCTGACCGGGCTGCTGGCCCGGCTGCGGCTGACCCCACTGCTGGCCACCGCCCTGCTGACCCCACTGCTGGCCGGGCTGCGGCGCGCTGCCCGGCTGCTGACCCCACTGCTGGGTGGGACCGGCCGGACCGGGTGACTGCTGTCCGCCCCACTGCTGGGTCGGATCGTTCGGGCGTCCCTCCCCTGGACCAGGGGTGTCGCTCGGTCCGTACGGGCCGCTCATCTGCCTGCCTCCACTCGCACTCGTCTACACACGCTTGCCCCCCGCGTGAGATCGCCTCACCACGGTCGGTACACGCAAGCATCCAATCACAGTCGATTGCGCCGCGTCCGGATTGGCGTGGTTCACCATGTCCGGGAATGCGGGCGCGGCCGCCGTCAGGCCGCGTCCACGGCCACCACGCCGCGGCGGATGGCCTTCACCGCCTTGGCCGCCGTCGACGCCACCTCGGTGTCGTCGGCGGTCTGATGGATCTGGTCGAGCAGGTCGATCACCTGGCGGCACCAGCGCACGAAATCGCCCGCCGACAACGCGTTTCCCTGATCGCCGCTGGCGAGCAGCGATTCGGCCAGGCCGTCACCGCGGGCCCACTTGTAGACCCCGGTGACGAAACCGAGATCGGGCTCGCGGGTGGGCATCAGCTTGTGCCGGGCCTCGTCGGTGCGCAGCTGGCTCCACACGCCGACCGTGGCCCCGACGGCCCGGCGAATCGGCGCGGTCGGCCCGGCCGGGCCCAGGTAGCCGCCGGTCTCCTGCCGGGACTCGTACACCAGGATGGACACCACCGCGGCCAGTTCGGCGGCCCCGAGCCCGCGCCACAGACCCTGCCGAAGGCATTCGGCGACAACGAGATCCGCCTCGGTGTAGATGCGCGCCAGCCGGCGCCCGTCGGCGGTCACCTCACCGGCGTCCACATATCCGCGCTCCTCCAGCAGCCCCACGATGCGGTCGAAGGTGCGTGCCAGCGAGTTCGTCGTGGCCGCCACCTTCTGCCGCATGGACTCGGTCTCGCGCTGCAGCCGGTAGTAGCGCTCGCCGACCCGCGCCAGCTGCTCGCGGTCGGGGCGGGTGTGCGCCGGATGCGAGCGCAGGGCGCGCCGCAGGGTCTGCAGTTCCCGGTCGTCGCCGCCCTTGGAGCGGGTGCCGCGGCGCTGCCTGCCCGGTGCGCTGATGCCGGTGCTGCGCAGCGCGGACGCGAGATCGCGGCGGGTGCGCGCGGTGCGGTGGTCGACGTGACGCGGCAGGCGCATCCAGCCCAGCGGCTGGGCCGGTGTCGGGAAGTCGGCGGCCGAGATCCGGCCCGCCCACTTGTCCTCGGTCAGCACCAGCGGCCGCGGATCCCCCGGGGACGCATCGGGTTCCAGGATCACCGCCAGGCCCTGGCGGCGGCCGGACGGAATCGCCACCACGTCTCCGCGGCGCAGCGAGGTCAGCGAGGCGACCGCCGCGCCCCGGCGGTCGGCCCGGCCCTGCCGCTCCAGGTCTCGTTCGCGCTGTTTCACGCGGTCCCGCAGCGACAGGTACTCGAGGAAGCCGTCGTCGTCGATCTGCGAACTCAGCTTGCGCAGCTGCCCCTCGTTGCGCTCGATCCCGCGCACCAGGCCCACCACCGACCGATCGGCCTGGAACTGCGCGAAGGACCGCTCCAGCAGCGCCCGCGACTCCGCCGCGCCCATCCGGTCGATCAGGTTGATCGACATGTTGTACCCGGGCCGGAACGAGCTGCGCAGCGGATAGGTCCGAGTGGAGGCCAGGCCCGCGACCGCGCTGGTGTCGACATCGGGATGCCACACGACCACCGCGTGACCCTCGATATCGATCCCGCGGCGCCCCGCCCGGCCGGTCAGCTGCGTGTACTCACCCGGGGTGAGTTCGGCGTGCGTCTCGCCGTTGAACTTCACCAGGCGCTCCAGCACCACCGTGCGCGCGGGCATGTTGATGCCCAGAGCCAGTGTCTCCGTGGCGAAGACGGCCCGCACCAGGCCGCGCACGAACAGCTCCTCCACGGTGTGCCGGAAGGCCGGGAGCATGCCCGCGTGGTGGGCGGCCAGGCCGCGGTGCAGCGCCTCCCGCCACTCCCAGTAGCCGAGCACCTCCAGATCGCTGCGCGGCAGGTCGCCGGTGTGCTTCTCGATGATCTCGTCGATCACCTCGTAGTCGCCCTCGCGGCTCAGGTCCAGCCGCGACCGCAGGCACTGGGCCAGCGCCCCGTCGCAGCCCGCGCGGCTGAAGATGAAGGTGATCGCCGGGAGCAGGGCCTCCTGATCGAGGACGGCGAGCATCTCCGGGCGCGGCAGCGGCCGGTAGAAGCGGCGCGGGCCGCCCCGCCCCCGCGGCCCGCCCCAGCCGTCCATCCGGTCCGCCTGCTCGCGGTGCTTGATGTAGCGCACCAGGTCCGCGTCGACGATCACCTTCTGATCGCCGGACTTCTGATCGAACAGGTCGAACATGCGCCGCCCCACCAGCACGTGCTGCCACAGCGGCACCGGCCGGGTCTCGTCGACGATCACCGCCGTATCGCCGCGCACGGTCTCCATCCAGGCGCCGAACTCCTCGGCGTTGCTCACCGTCGCCGACAGGCTCACCAGCCGCACGTCGGGCGGCAGGTGCAGGATGACCTCCTCCCAGACCGCGCCGCGGAACCGGTCGGCCAGGTAGTGCACCTCGTCCATGACGACGTACGAAAGCCCCTGCAGCGCATCCGAACTCGCGTAGAGCATGTTGCGGAGCACCTCGGTGGTCATCACCACGACCGAGGCGTCGGGATTCAGCGACTGATCGCCGGTCAGCAGCCCGACCGCACCGCGGCCGTAGCGCTCGACCAGATCGGCGTACTTCTGGTTCGACAGCGCCTTGATCGGGGTGGTGTAGAAGCATTTGCCGCCCGCGGCGAGCGCCAGGTGCACCGCGAACTCACCGACCACGGTCTTACCCGCGCCGGTCGGGGCGCACACCAGCACGCTGTGCCCGCCCTGCAGGGCGGCACAGGAATCCCGCTGGAAGGGATCGAGGGAGAAATCGAGCTCCGCGGCAAATGCCGCGAGTTCGCCAGTCAGCGACCGAAGTGTCACTTGTCAGAGGGTATCGGAGTAGTCCGACACGGGTCGCTGTGTTTTCTCCGCCCGCGCCGCGACCGGCTCGGCCGCGCCCACCGGTCCGGGCGCGTCGACCGGCGCCACGCCGCCGACCGCCTCGGGCCGCTCGTCGAGCGGGGATGCCTCGTCGTCGGAGAGTTTGCTCCAGTCGTCGCGGCGGGCCCGGCGCTTGTCGTTCAGGCGCGCGATCTGGACCGCGACCTCGAACAGCAGCGTCAGCGCGAAGGCCAGCGCCAGCATCGAGAACGGGTCCTGCGGGGTGACGATCGCCGCGAAGACGAACAGGCCGAAGATCAGCCCGCGCCGCCACTTCTTGAGCTTCTCGTAGCTCAGCACGCCGATCATGTTCAGCCCCACGACCAGCAGCGGCGTCTCGAAGCTGACCCCGAAGATGATCAGCAGGCGGATGATGAAGTCGAAGTACTCCGAGCCTCGCAGGGCGGTGATCTGCGCGTTGTCACCGATGCCCATCAGGAAGCTGAGGGCGTGCGCGACCACCCAGTACGCCAGCACCGCGCCCGCGACGAACAGCACGGCGCCCGCGCCCACGAAACTGATCGCGTACCTGCGCTCCTTCGAGTACAGACCCGGTGTGATGAACGCCCACAGCTGGTACAGCCACACCGGACACGCCATCACCACGCCCGCGGTCAGGCCCACCTTGAACCGCAGCATGAACTGCTCGAACGGCGCGGTCGCCAGCAACCGGCAGGCACCGTCGGGGCTCAGCTGGACGCGCTTGGCCGCGGGCAGCTCACAGTAGGGACCGCGCAGGATGTCGCCGAGGCTTTCGATGCCGAGGAAGCCGTGGCCGTACCACAGGAACCCGAGCACGGTGGTGAGCGCGACGGCCAACAGGGACTTCAGGATCCGCGACCGCAGCTCGTGCAGGTGCTCCACCAGCGACATGGTGCCGTCGGGGTTGACCCGGCGACGGCTGCGCCGGGGGTCGAACGGAATGCGCATGGATGTGATTGCCTCGCTGGTCGCCTGGCCCGGAACCTGAACACGCGCGCCGCCCGCCACCGCCCGGCGCACGACAGCACGCATCCCGGGATGATCGTCTCATCCCGGGATCGACACCTCTGCTACGCCTTGTGCGTTTCCGGATTCGCCTGCGGCACCGAATTGGTCGGCTGGGCCGGGGGCAGTTCCTGGGTCGCGGGCTTGGCGGGCTGCTCGGACTTCTTCTCGCCGTCCGACTGCATCTCGCTCATCTCGCTCTTGAAGATGCGCAGCGAACGACCGAGGCCGCGGGCCGCGTCCGGCAGCCGCTTGGCGCCGAAGAGCACCAGCACCAGCACCGCGATGATGATCCAATGCGTCGGGCTGAGTGAACCCATCGATTACCTCCAAAGACTGTGGTATGTCCGATGCTACCGGACCGGGTACGGGGTGAACGCGCTCGTCAGGTCTCGTTCGCCGGGTGTTCGGCGGGTCGATCCTGCGCCGACTGCAACTGTGCCAGCAGCTCCGGACCCGCCCATCTGCGGGGGTCGCCGCGCTCGGCGGCCTCGACCAGCTCCACCAGGCGGGCGTTCACCGGCGTGGGCGTCGCGACCATCTGCCCCAGGCGCACGATCTCCCCCGACAACCAGGCGATCTCCGTGCGGCGGCCCAGCGCCAGATCGTCGGCCATCGACGAGCGGGCCATCGGATCCACCGCCAGCACCCGCCCGGCAACCCGCGTGAAAACCGCGTCGGGCACGGTGAGCAACCGTGTCATCAGCCCGGGCGGCAGCGGGGTCAGCCGGGCCGGGTGGATCCGGGCGCGGCGCATCACCTCCAGCGCCTCGGCCTGCGCCAGCGCCAGGCAGCGGCGATAGTCGCGGGTGGCGAGCTGTTCGCGCAACGGCCGACCCGACAGGGCATTGATCGCGTTGTTGAGATTCAGCAGCAGTTTGGCCCACTGCACGGGCCGCAGGTCCGGGTAGCGGCGCAGCTCCAGCCCGGCCCGCCGGAACAGGGGCGCGAACCGCTCGAGGGCCGGATCGGCGGCGACGGCCAGCCCGCCCTCGGTGCCGCGATGGAAGCGGCCGCCCTCCTGATGCGCCACATTGCACATCACCATGCCCGCGAGCACCACGCACGACGGCAGGACCTCCCGGATCGCGGTGTCGTTGCCGATCCCGTTCTGCAGGCTCAGCACGACCGTGCCGGGCCGGATCCGCTCGGCCAGCTGCCGCGCGGCCTCGGTGGTCTGCGCGGACTTCACCGTGATCAGCACGAGGTCGGCGGCGCCGACGTCGTCGGGCGCGGTGGCGACCTGGAACGCCGTCGGCGCGACCCGCTCGTCGCCGCCGTCGAGATCGGTCAGCCGCAGCCCCGTCGCGGAGATCTCGTCGAGCAGTCGCGGGCGACCGACGAAGGTGACGTCCGCGCCCGCGGCCGCCAGCTTCCCGCCCACGAAGATGCCGATGCTGCCGGCGCCGAGCACCGTCACGCGAAACGTCAAGCGGGACCGACCTCCTCGATCGCGGTCCGGTCGTATCCGGCACCGCCGGTGTTCTCGAGCGTCTCGTAGGCCGACAGGGCGGCGCTCGACCGCTCCCGGACCGCGGTCACCAGCTCCGCCGGGCCCAGCACCGTCACTCCGGAGCCGAATCCGAGCAGCAACCGCGCCATCCAGTCCAGCGTGGCGAAGCGCATGGTGGCCTCCACGCTGCCGTCGGGGTGCACCGCGACCCGGTGCATCGGATATTGATCCAGCACCCAGCCGTAGTCGGCGTGTATCAGCAAGCGCGCCAACGGGATCGCCGGATCGTCGGAGAACAGGTCCAGGGCCGCGGATTCGTCGGTGGCGTGGCTGGGCGGGCGCGCGGGTTCGGCGAGTTCGGTGGCCTCCTCGATGCGGTCGAACCGGAACAGCCGCACCCCCTCGGCCTGGCGGCACCATGCCTGCAGGTAGGAGTTGTTGTCCACCAGCACGATTCGGATGGGGTCGACCACCCGCTCGGAGACCACGTCGCGGCTGGCCGAGTAGTACACCAGGCGCAGCGCCCGGCCGCGGGCCAGGGCCGAGCGCACCGTGGTCACCGCGGGAGCCTCCGCGGGCGCCGCCGGTTCCGGGCCGGCCCATCGGTCCGGATCGCCGGCGATCGCCGACTCGATCTTCGCCATGGCCGAGCGGGCGGCGGTGGGGTCCACCATGCCCGGCAGGTCCGCGATCGAGCGCAGCGCCACCAGCACCGCGGTCGCCTCCGTGGAGGTCAGCCGCAGCGGGCGTTCGATACCGGCGGAGAAGGTGACCTCGATGCTCTCCTCGGAGAACGACAGGTCGATCAGATCGCCCGGTCCGTAGCCGGGCAGGCCGCACATCCACAGCTGGTTCAGGTCGTTCATCAGCTGTTTGGTCGTGACGCCGAGTTCCGCGGCGGCCTCGGCGGCGCTGATTCCCGGATTGGCCAGGAAGTACGGAACCATGTTCAGCAGTCGCGACAACCGCGTCGACAGCCGACTACTCACACCCCACCCCCGCGCTCACGACGCCCCCACTTCCGTACGCTCGAGCACCGACCGCAGCCGTTCGACGACGTCGGCGCGCAGGTCGGCAGGCGCCAATACCAGCGCGTCGGGGCCGAGGCCGGTGATCAGGCGGGCCAGCCAGTCCCGCGACCGCACGGGGACCTCCACGATCGAGCCCGGGCGGCCGCCGATCTCGCGGTCCTCCACGGCCGCGCCGAGCCGCCGGATGTCCTGGCCGCGGCCCTCGGCGACCCACACCGTCGCCGTGCCCGTCACCTGTGAGGCGCCGGTCACCTGGGTGACGATCCGGCGCAGATCCAGATCCTCCGGCTTGTGCACCGCGTTCCGCGGGCCGTAGGCGGTGACGTCGTCGCCGATGCGGGACAGCCGGAAGGTGCGGGTCGCGTCGCGGTCGCGGTCGTGCCCGACCAGGTACCACCGTCCGTGGTGGGTCACCACGCCCCACGGTTCCACGTCGCGCATCAGGTAGGGGGCGTTGTGCGACATGCGGTGTTCGAACCGGACCGCGCGCCCGGCGTCGATCGCGGCCAGCAGCCTCCCCAGCGCCGCCTCCGAGCCCCGGGTGCGGGCGGGGACCGCGGGGACCGAGGCCAGGGCCGCGTCGGCCTCGACGTGGATGCCCGCCGCCCGCAGCTTCAGCAGCGCGCCCTCGGCCGCGGTCGCCAGTTCCGGCGACTCCCACAGCTGCACCGCCACCGCCACCGCGGCGGCCTCCTCGCTGGTCAGATCGATGTCCGGGAGTTCGTAGGCGTCGCGGTTGATGCGGTAGCCCTCCTGGCCGGAGTACCGGTTCACCGGGCCCACCTCCAGCGGGATGCCCAGGTCGCGCAGCTCGTTCTTGTCGCGCTCGAACATCCGGCTGAACGCCTCGTCGCTGGCGGAGTCCTCGTATCCGGCCACGCTCTCGCGGATTCGCTCCGCGGTGAGGAACTGCCGGGTCGACAGCAGCGCGATGACCAGATTCATCAGCCGTTCGACCTTGGATATCGCCACCCGACACAGAGTAATCGGCCCACGCAAACCCATGCGCGTCGGCGCACGATTACGCCACGAATTCGAGGATGTCAGCCGATCAGCTCGATATCACAGGGCAGTCCCGGAGCCCTCGTCAGCTTCGCGTCCGAGGTGAGCAGCGGCACGCCCAGCCGCGCGGCCAGGGCGGCATACAGTCCGTCGTAGAAGGATATGGTGTGCCGCAGCTTCCACGCCTCGATCGCCAGCCAGCCATGATGCACATAGCGGTGATCAATGATGCTGTCCAGCATGCGCAGTCCTGTTGCGGCGGCGGCATCCTCGATCACACCCTGCCGTTCGTGCCGGCGCAGCACGCTACCGACCTCGGCATCAATCAGATGTGGGGCGTGTACGACTGTCGTACGCAAGAGCTCAGCTACCGCAACACCGACAGCGTCCTTCCGCAGCAGGGCAGTCGAGACAACGGAGGCATCGGCGACATACTCATCACTCGCCACGAGTCTCCCTCAAGGCCGCCAGGATGCTGTCCCGTGTCCCGCCTGGACCCGGGTCGCGGTCGAGAGCCTCGCGAACGGCCGCCAACGCCTCGGCCTTCGTGCGACGACGAGCCATGGCTATCAGCTCCTGCCGCATATAAGCCTGCAGCGACATCCCCGCAGCCTCAGCGCGCTGACGTAGTCGTTCGGCATCCTCGTCCGGCAGGTCTCGAACCTGGATAGTGGCCATAGCGCTATTCTAGCGCTATTTTCGCGCGGCCAGTCCCGGACCTGCCTTCTTCGTGCGAACGAAGTGAGATTGCAATGATCTCCCGCCGCATGGATGCCTGGAACGACAGCCCTTCGGCAGCAGCCGCTCGACGAAGCACTTCGACGCCTTCCTCGGCGAGGTTTCGGATTCGGATGGTCGCCATTGCTCACATCGAGGCGATGAGGCGGTCCACTCGCTCGTCGACGGAGCGGAACGGGTCCTTGCACAGGACCGTGCGCTGGGCCTGGTCGTTGAGCTTGAGGTGGACCCAGTCGACGGTGAAGTCGCGACCGGCCTCCTGGGCGGCGGTGATGAAATCGCCGCGCAGCTTGGCGCGGGTGGTCTGCGGCGGGGTGGTGACCGCCGCGTCGACCGCGTCGTCCTCGGTGACGCGCTTGGCCAGGCCCTTGCGCTGCAGCAGGTCGAAGACGCCGCGGCCGCGCTTGATGTCGTGATAGGCCAGGTCCAGCTGGGCGATCTTGGGATCGGACAGGTCCATGCCGTAGCGGTCCTGGTAGCGCTGGAACAGCTTGCGCTTGATCACCCAGTCGATCTCCGTGTCGACCTTGGCGAAGTCCTGCGCCTCCACCGCGTCCAGCGTGCGGCCCCACAGGTCGACCACCGCGTCCACCTGCGGGTCGCGCTCGCGGTTGCGCAGGTGCTCCACCGCGCGGGCGTAGTACTCGCGCTGAATGTCGAGGGCGCTGGCCTGCCGCCCGCCCGCCAACCGCACCGGGCGGCGGCCGGTGAGGTCGTGGCTCACCTCGCGGATGGCGCGGATCGGGTTGTCGAGCGCGAAATCGCGGAACGAGACCCCGGCCTCGATCATCTCCAGCACCAGCGCCGCCGTGCCGACCTTCAGCATGGTGGTGGTCTCGGACATGTTCGAATCGCCGACGATGACGTGCAGGCGCCGGTACTTCTCGGCGTCGGCGTGCGGCTCGTCGCGGGTGTTGATGATCGGGCGCGAGCGGGTGGTCGCCGAGGAGACGCCCTCCCAGATGTGCTCGGCGCGCTGCGACAGGCAGAAGGTGGCCGCCTTCGGCGTCTGCAGCACCTTGCCCGCGCCGCAGATCAGCTGCCGGGTGACCAGGAAGGGCAGCAGGACGTCGGAGATCCGGGAGAACTCCCCCGCCCGCACGACGAGGAAATTCTCGTGGCAGCCGTAGGAGTTGCCCGCCGAGTCGGTGTTGTTCTTGAACAGGTAGATGTCGCCGCCGATGCCCTCCTCCGCGAGGCGCTGTTCGGCGTCGATCAGCAGCTCCTCCAGGACCCGCTCACCGGCGCGGTCGTGGGTGACCAGCTGCACCAGGCTGTCGCATTCGGCCGTGGCGTACTCCGGATGGGAACCGACATCGAGATAGAGCCGGGCACCGTTGCGGAGGAATACGTTCGAGCTGCGGCCCCAGGACACCACCCGGCGAAACAGGTACCGGGCCACCTCGTCGGGGCTCAACCGACGGTGGCCGTGGAACGTACACGTCACCCCGAACTCGGTCTCGATCCCCATGATTCGTCGCTGCACACCATCGACATTACAGCCATGCCCTGTCCGAAATGGGCTGTGCGAGCAAGCCGATGCATACGGGTTCGCAACGATTTAGGCCCCGGGGCAAACGCCTACCCACCCCGAACGGGGGAAATGACAAGGCCCCTTGCCCTCGCCCGGGGGGCGAGGGCAAGGGCCAATATTGTGCGGCCGGTCAGCGAATGCAAGGAGCAATCGTGTCCCCCGGTCAGCGAATGCAAGGAGCAATCGTGCCCGCCGGTCCGCGAATGCAAGGAGCAATCGTGCCCGCCGGTCCGCGAATGCGGTGGCCGATTGTCGGATCGGTCACCTTGTGGCCCGCTATGGGCCGGAAGGGTCTCCCGCAGAAGGGGTTTCGGGCTCGTCGCCCTTCTTCTCCGCGGGCTTCTTGGCCTTGCCGCCCTTGTCCTCGGACAGCAGGGCCTCCAGCGCGGTGCCGGAGATGCGGCGGAAGGCGCGGCGCGGGCGAGCTTGCTCGAGGGTTGCCACCTCCAGCGTCCCGACACCGAGCACCCGCTTGTCCTTGTCGCCCTCGGGCGTGCCCTTCTGCAGCGCCTGCAGCGCCAGCTTGATCGCGGCGCCGAGTTCCAGGCCCGGCTGATAGGTGTCCTTGAGCGCGGCGACGATCGGCTCGGTATTGCCGCCCATCACCACGTAGTCGCGCTCGTCCACTATCGAGCCGTCGAAATTGATCCGATACAGCACCGAGTTGCGCGCCTGCTCCGGATAGCCGACCTCGCCGATGCAGATCTCCACCTCGTACGGCTTGAGCTGATCGGTGAAGATGGTGCCCAGCAGCTGGGCGTACCCGTTGGCCAGCGAGCGACCGGTGACATCGCGCCGGTCGAACTGATAGCCCCGCAGGTCGGCGGTCAGGATGCCGTTGCGGCGCAGGTTCTCGAACTCGTTGTACTTGCCGACCGCGGCGAACCCCACCCGGTCGTACAGCTCACTCACCTTGTGCAGCGTCGCCGAGGGGTTCTCGGCGATGAACAGCACACCCTTGTCGTACACCATCACCACGACACTGCGGCCCCGTGCGATGCCCTTGCGCGCAAGCTCGGTCTTGTCGCGCATGATCTGTTCGGCCGACGCGTAGTACGGCAGTGTCATGCGTGCGCGCTCCCTTCTTCCGCCGACCGCTCCACGATCGTCCGGGCCACCTCGGCCAGCCGCTCGTCCGAAACCTCTTCGGACCCTTCGGCATTGATGACGATCGCCGTCGGGTAGATGCCGCGCAGCAGGTCCGGCCCGCCGGTGGCGGTGTCGTCGTCGGAGGCGTCGAGCAGCGATTCGACGGCGATGCGCAGCGCGCCGTCCTCATCGATATCGCGGTGGTAGGTCTTCTTCAGCGACGACTTGGCGAACATCGAGCCGGAACCGACCGCGGTGTAGCCGAAGCGCTCCTCGCTGCGGCCGCCGACCACGTCGTAGGACACGATGCGACCGGCCCGGTCCGGATCGGTGGCCTCCAGGTCGTAGCCGACCAGGATCGGCACCACCGCCAGGCCCTGCAGGGCCGCGGGCAGATTGTCGCGCACCATCTTCGACAGCTTGTTGGCCTTGCCGTCGAAGGTCAGCGGCACGCCCTCGATCTTCTCGTAGTACTCGAGCTCCACGGCGAACAACCTGATCATCTCCACCGCCACGCCCGCGGTACCGGCGATGCCGGCCGCGGAGAACGAATCGGTGAGATAGACCTTCTCCATATCCCGGCTGGCCAGCAGGTTGCCCTGGGTGGCGCGCCGGTCACCGGCGATGAGCACGCCACCGCGATAGCTGACCGCGACGATCGTGGTGCCGTGCGGGGCTATATCCTGCGACGCGACCGAAACCCTTGCCGGGCAACAGTTCCGGAGCGTGCTCTCGCAGATATTCGGAGAAGGATGACAGGGCGTACCCCGTGTGGAGCCGCAAGGGGTCACCTGGTGTCACTGGCCGCCTTTCTGAACGTATGCGCGCACGAAGTCTTCCGCGTTCTCCTCGAGCACGTCGTCGATCTCGTCGAGCAGGTCGTCGGTATCCTCCGCCAGCTTCTCGCGGCGCTCCTGGCCCGCGCCGTCCGCGCCGACCGCGTCGTCGTCCTCGTCGCCGCCACCGGCGCGCTTGGTCTGCTCTTGTGCCATAGCAGCCGACCTCCTCATGAATGATCATCGGCGAGCATCGGAGAAAGTCCGATGCTCGTGCTTCAACACTACCCAGCCCGGGGGACAACATGCCGGATTACATCGCAACGTGCCCCGGTCGCGACCTCGCCGCGGCTAGGTGGTGAGCTGTTCGACCAGCTCGGCGGCGGTGTCCACACCGTCGAGCAGCTTGCCCACGTGGGACTTGGTGCCCCGGCGCGGCTCCAGCGTGGGGATGCGGACCAGGGAATCGCCGCCCAGGTCGAAGATCACCGAGTCCCAGCTGGCGGCGGCGATATCGGCGCCGAAGCGGCGCAGGCATTCGCCGCGGAAGTAGGCGCGGGTGTCGGTGGGCGGAGTGGTCATCGCGTCCATCACCTGCTGCTCGGACACCAGGCGCTGCATCGAGCCGCGTGCCACCAGGCGGTTGTACAGGCCCTTGTCCAGCCGCACGTCGGAGTACTGCAGATCCATCAGGTGCAGCTTCGGCGCCGCCCAGCCCAGGCCCTCGCGGCTGCGCATGCCCTCGAACAGGCGCAGCTTGGCGGGCCAGTCGAGCAGGTCAGCGCATTCCATCGGATCGCGCTCGAGCAGGTCGAGCACGTGCGCCCACTTCTCCAGGATGTCGGTGACGCGGGCGTCGTCGGTGCCCTCGCGGCCGTGGAACTTCTCCACCCGGTCGAGGTAGATCCGTTGCAGCGCAAGGCCGGTCAGCTCGCGGCCGTCGGCGAGCGCCACCACGGCCCGCAGCGTCGGGTCGTGGCTGATCGAGTGCACGGCGGTGACCGGGCGGGCCAGCTGCAGATCCGACAGATCCTCGCCCGCCTCGATCAGGTCCAGCACCAGCGCGGTGGTGCCGACCTTCAGATAGGTGGACCATTCGGCCAGGTTGGCGTCGCCGATGATGACGTGCAGGCGGCGATACTTGTCCGCGTCGGCGTGCGGCTCGTCGCGGGTGTTGATGATGCCGCGCTTGAGGGTGGTCTCGAGCCCGACCTCGACCTCGATGTAGTCCGACCGCTGCGAGAGCTGGAATCCGGCGCCGTCGCCGGACTGGCCGAGCCCCACGCGGCCGGAACCGCACACCACCTGGCGGGAGACGAAGAACGGGGTGAGGCCGACGATGATCTGGTTGAACGGCGTATCCCGGCTCATCAGATAGTTCTCGTGGGTGCCGTAGGAGGCGCCCTTGCCGTCGACGTTGTTCTTGTAGAGCTGCATGCGCGGGGCCCCGGGCACGCTGGAGGCGTAGCGGGCGGCGGCCTCCATCACCCGCTCGCCCGCCTTGTCCCAGATCACCGCGTCCAGCGGATCGGTGACCTCGGGCGCGGAGTACTCCGGGTGGGCATGGTCGACGTACAGGCGGGCCCCGTTGGTGAGAATCATGTTGGCCGCGCCGACCTCGTCGGCATCGATCACGGGGGCGGGACCGTTGAGCCTGCCCAGATCGAATCCGCGGGCGTCGCGCAGCGGCGACTCCACCTCGTAGTCCCAGCGCGTGCGCTTGGCGCGCGGCACGCCCTCCGCCGCCGCGTAGGCCAGCACCGCCTGGGTGGACGTGAGAATCGGGTTGGCCGACGGCTCGGTGGGCGTGGAGATGCCGTACTCGACCTCGATTCCGATGATGCGCTGCATAACCCGAGCCTATGCGACCGGCCGACGGTCGGGGCGATCCCGGGGTCCGCGACGGGCCCGGCAACCGATGCGCCGGATCGGCCGAAGGTCGCATCGCGGTTCATCCTCACGGCGGATGGACCGCGTTCATACGGGTGTATGAGAATGGTCGGCATGCCCGAATCGAGCGCCCGGCCCACCACGTCCGGCACAGACGTCACCGCGACACCCGCACCCGCGCGCGCCGGTCGGCTGCCCGCGCTGGACGTGCTGCGCGGCATCGCCATCCTCGGCACCCTCGGCACCAACATCTGGATCCTCACCAATCCGGAGGGCCTCATCGGCTACCTCGAGGGCCGCGGCGACCCGTCGGGCGCCCCGGGTTGGACCGAGGCGGTGCTGCAGCAGCTCGCGCAGGGCAAATTCCTCGGCCTGCTCACCATCATGTTCGGGATCGGGCTGGCCATTCAGCAGCGGTCGGCGGTGCGCGGCGGGCGGGCTTGGCCGGGAAGCTATCCGGTGCGAGCGGGGCTACTCCTGCTCGACGGCCTGCTGAACTTCCTGTTCATCGCCGAATTCGACGTGCTGATGGGGTACGCGGTCACCGGCGCGGTGGTGGCGTACGTGCTGGCGACCAGCGAGCGGGCGCAGCGGCGCTGGCTGCTCATCGCCGCCGGGATCCACGTCGCGATGCTGACACTGATCGCCGCGGCGATGGCCCTCGCGCCGCCCTCCGGATCGGGCGACCCGCAGCCGCTGGACCCCAATCCCTATGCGGACGGCTCGTTCTGGGATCTGGTGGTGTTCCGGCTCGAGAACGTGGGGCTGTTCCGGCTGGAGCCGCTGTTCGTGTTCCCGATGTCGATCGCGCTGTTTCTGCTGGGCGCCAATCTGTTTCGCGCCGGGTTGTTCGAACCGGCCGGTCGTGGGCTGCGCCGCCGCCTGATGGTGCTCGGCTTCGCGATCGCCGCGCCGCTCGACCTCGTACTCGGTGTGTGGAACGGGGATCTGGTGCTGTTCACCCGGTACGGCCTCGCGCCGCTGGTGGCCCTGGGGATCCTCGCCCTGGTCGCCGAGTTCTACGTCGAGCGCACCCGGACCGGATTCACCGGCCGCCGCTTCTCCGAGGTCGGCCGCATGGCGCTGAGCTGCTACATCCTGCAGAACCTGGTGGCCTCGGCGCTGTGCTACGGCTGGGGTCTCGGGCTGGCCGCGCAGGTCTCCCCCGGCGCCCGGGTGCCGTTCACGGTCGCGATCTACCTGACGGTCTGCGCAATCATGCTGACGTTCGCCCATCTGTGGCTGCGCCGATTCGACCGCGGCCCGGTGGAATGGTTGTGGCACAGCAGCTATCGGGCGCTGACGCGGTCGAGCTGACCCGGGCGACACTCCGCGAGACGACCTGGGAAGCCGTTCGGGCGATGCGGCACGGATAATACCGGCATGCAGATCGCCGATCCCCCTCGCGCGCACCGGCCTTCGCGGACGACGCCGGGGTCGTCGACGTACGCGCTCGCCGCTCTGCTCGTGCTGGGCGTGGTGTTCGCGGGTCCGCTGGCCGGGTGGTTCGAGTCGAACGCGAAGCTGCAGACCGCCGCGACGGTGTTCACCGGGATCTTCGTGCAGGCGGTGCCGTTCCTTGTCCTGGGGGTGGTGATCAGCGGCGCGATCGCCGCCTTCGCCTCCCCCGATCTGTTGCGGAAGATCCTGCCGCGCAACGAATCCGCGGCGATCGGAGTGGCGGGGCTGGCGGGGATCGCGCTGCCCGGATGTGAATGCGGGGCGGTGCCGGTATCGCGGCGGCTGATGGATCAGGGCGTGCCGAGCGCGGCGGCCTTCGCGTTCCTGCTGTCGGCGCCCGCGGTGAATCCCGTGGTGCTGATCGCGACGGCCGTGGCGTTTCCCGGCGAGCCCGGGATGGTGGCGGCGCGGTTCGCCGGATCGCTGGCCACCGCGTTCGTGATGGGGTTCCTCTGGTCGCGGTTCGGGCGGCCGGAATGGTTCACCGCGCGGCCGCACGGGCACGAGCACTGGGCGCCCGGACGGTCGCGGTGGGAGGTGTTCACCGAGGCCGCACGGCACGACTTCCTGCAGGCCGCAGCGTTTCTCGTGGTCGGGGCCGCCGCGGCCGCGGCGCTGCACGTGCTGGTGCCGCCGGACTGGTACCGGAGCCTGTCCGGGCAGTTGCTGGTGGCGATCGTGGTGCTGGCCCTGCTGGCGGTGGTGCTGGCGCTGTGCTCGGAGGCCGACGCCTTCGTGGCGGCGAGCATGTCGGGCCTGCCGCTGCTGCCGCGGCTGGTCTTCCTCGTCGTGGGCCCGGCGGTGGATGTGAAACTGTTCGCCATGCAGGCGGGCACCTTCGGGCGGCGATTCGCGATCCGGTTCGCGCCCTTGACCTTTGCGGTCGCGACCGGATGCGGCGCGCTGGCCGGACTGATCTTCGTGGGGGCCCGATGAACCGGGTGACCCAGAATTTCGTGCTGCTGCTGATCGGCGGCGCCGTCTTGAAGATCGCGCTCGACGACACCTATCTGCGCTACGTCAAGCCGGGCCTGCAGCCGTATCTGATCGTCAGCGGCGCGGCGCTCACGCTGCTGGCCCTGCTCACGATCGGGCGCGATATCCGAAGGGGTTGGGCCGCAGCCGATTCCGATCACGGCCACGGCCGCGCCGAGTGGCTGCTGCTGGCCCCGATCACCGCGCTGCTGATCGTCGTGCCGCCCGCGCTGGGCGCCGGATCCGTGCAGTCCGGCACCACCGTGCAGGCCACGGTCGGCACGCCCGCGGACGGCGGCGACGGCAAGTTCGCGTTCCCGCCGCTGCCGGTCGGCGACGCCCCGACGCTGCGCATGTACGAGCTCATCGACCGCGCCTCCTACGATTCGAGCGGTGCGCTCGACCACCGCGACATCACCGTGATCGGCTTCATCGTGCGCACCGACCACGACGGCGCACCCCGCACGGACGGCACCCGCACCGGCGTCGACCTGGCCCGCCTGGTCATCACCTGCTGCGTCGCCGACGCCCAGCTCCTGCGCGTCCATTTGGCGGGCACCTTCGATCCCCCGCCCGACGACACCTGGGTCTCGGTCCGCGGCCGGGTCGAACCGAACAGCGCCCGCGTCGAAACGCAGATGACGCCGACGCTGCAGGTCACCGAGCTACGCCCGATACCGACCCCGGCGCGGGTCTACGGTTAGGACACAGCGGCCACACGCCCGTCCTCGGGCTCGTCGGCGTGTACCGCGGCCATTCGGCCGTCCTCGTCGAAGTCGACGGTTCCCGCGATCCCGGAGCCGGAGAAGGTGAGGCGGCGGCGGGCGGCGTCGAAGTCGGCGGTGAGGCCGCGGCGGCGCAGGTAGCTGCGGACGGCGCGGCGGTGGTCCGACAGCGTCGGTCCGGACATGGCGCGAGTCAGCACCGCGGCGATGCGCGACGAGTCCGGTTGCGGCAGAACGAAATCCGGGTGATCTATCAGGAAGGCGGCGCGGCCGCCCTCGTCGCCGAGCACCGCGTTGTATCCGCACCAGTGCCCCGAGATGATCTTGGCGGCCTCCATCATCACGCCGACCACCAGCGGCGGCTCCGGCGGCACCACCGTCAGCGCGGTGAACGGCAGCTCCGCCTCGGCCAGTTCGCCGATGCGGTGCTGAATCCCGAAGTAGCGCACGCTCTCCGCGACCGCGGTGACCGGCGCCGGGAATCCGCGCGGGTTGGCCCACGACCACAGCCACGACCCCGCCGCCGCGGTACCCAGCAGGTGGAACTCCGTGCACACGAACGTCTTGTCCGCACCGAGGAATTCCAGCCGCCCGGCCGCGAGATCGCAGCGCCAGGAATGCTCGCCCAGCAGGTCGGTCAGGTGTAACTGATGCTCGAGCGAGAGCAGCGCGGCGTCATCGAGCAGACCGATCAAGGTGGGCAATCCGGACACCGGGGTGAGATTAGCGAAACCCGCCGCCTGATGCCGCTCGACGCGGTCACGAGACCTGTTGGACCCGTGGCTCTTCCGATCGCGCGAGCAGGTCGGCGACCAGCGTGTCACGCTCGAGCGGCACGCCGAGACTGCGGGCATTGCCCTCGAAGATCGCCAGCACCGACGCCGACACCATGCCCCCGACCTGCTCCGAGGTCAGCGCGGTGGCCGAATCGGCACGCCAGCTGTTCACCACGCCGTCGACGAATCCGATGATGCCGAACGCCATCGGCCGCGCGCGGTCGGTATCGATCCCGAAGCGCGACAGCGTGGTGGCGAACAGGTCGGCCAACTGCCCGCCGATCCGGTCGCGCGCCCCGGCCAGGGCCTGCGACGTATCGCCCTGCGGCGCACCCCCGGCCAGGAACCGGTGCAGATGCGGATGCCGCTCCACCCAGCCCACGTAGGTCCCGACCGCGCCGCGCACCGCGTCCTTGAGCGTGCCGCCGCCGCGCAGCGTCGGCATCAGCTCGGCCAGCAAAGCTTCCAGAATGCGGCGGCGGATCTGCTCGTCCAGGTCGGCCCGCCCGTCGAAATGCCGGTACACCACCGGGCGCGGCAGCCGCAGCCGGTCGGCGATCTGCTGCACCGAGACGTCCACGCCGTTCTCCTCGATGACCGCGACCGCGGCGTCGAGCACCTCCGCGCGGCGCTGGCGCTTATGGCCGTTCCAGCGGGTGCTGCGGCCGTCGACGGACGCCGCCGCCTGCCGCGATACGGACTTTCCGCTGGTTCCGGTCACACCGCAACGATACTCGCCGCACCCTTGACCGTTACACCCTGTCTCACTAATCTGACTGTAACAGCTTGTATCAGTAATCGAGCATTGGAGAGCTGTCATGGGCAACGAGGCCGCACTGCTCCCCCAGGAGTCCTTCGCACAGCGCCTGCTGACCGGGTCGGTGCGCAAGTCCTACGACCCGGTGGTCGACCTGGATTGGGATGCCCCGCTGGATCCGGAGAAACTGTTCCTGCCGCCCGAGGTCGTCTCGCTCTACGGCACCGAGCTGTGGGAGTCGATGACCCCGCAGCAGCGCCGCGAACTGTCGCGCCAGGAGCTGGCCAACGTCCTGTCGGTCGGCATCTGGTTCGAGAACCTGCTCAACCGGCTGCTGTTGCGGGAGTTGATGAACGGCGATCCCACCACGCGCCACTCGCATTACACGCTCACCGAAATGGGCGACGAATGTCGGCACATGATGATGTTCGGCAAGCTCATCGACCGCATCGAGGCCCGGCCCTACTGGCCCAAACCCTATGCGCGCCTGGTCATCTCGTCGCTGCAACTGTTCCTGCGCGGGTCGATGACGTGGGTGGGCGCGCTGGTGGGCGAGGAGATCTTCGATGCGCTGCAGCGCCGCACCCTCGACGATCCGCAGCTGCAGCCGCTGGTCTCGCGGGCGATGCGGATCCATGTCACCGAGGAGGCGCGCCACATCGGATTCGCCCGCGATGCGCTGGCCCGGCGGGTGCCGACGATGTCGCGGGCCGAATTCGCCTACACGCGACTGTGCGTCGCGGTCGCGGCTCCGCTGTTCGTCTATCTGATGACCAACCCGCACATGTACGAGCGGGCCGGGCTGGACGGCCGCGCGGCGGCGCGGACCGCGCGCGGTAATCCGGACGCCAAGCGGGCGCTGGGCACCGGTGCCGCGAATCTCGGTGCGTTCCTGGACAAACAGGGGCTGATCGGGCCGATCGGCAAATGGATCTGGCAGCGCCGGGGGCTGTGGGCATGAGCGAGCGCAGCGAGCCGAGCGGTGCCGATCCCGAGATCGTCATCGTCGGTGCGGGTTTCGGCGGTATCGGGACGGCGATCGAGCTGCGGCGGGCGGGCATCGAGGATTTCGTCGTGCTGGAGAAGGCCGAGGAGATCGGCGGCACCTGGCGGGAGAACACCTATCCCGGATGCGGCTGCGACGTGATGTCGCTGACGTATTCGTACTCGTTCGAGCCGAACCCGCGCTGGACGCGGATGTTCGCCCGCCAGCCCGAGATCCTGGACTACCTGCGGCGCACCGTCGATCGCTACGACCTGCACCGGCACATCCGGTTGCGGTCGGAGGTCGTGGCCCTCGACTTCGACGACGACGCCGACCGCTGGACCGTGCGCACCGACGACGGACGGCAGCTGCGCCCGCGGATCGTGGTGATGGCACCCGGGCCGCTGCACGAGCCGTCGGTTCCGGACCTTCCGGGTCGAGAGTCGTTCCGCGGCACCAGCTTCCACTCCGCGCGGTGGGATCACGACTTCGATGTCACGGGTAAGCGGATCGCGGTGATCGGCACCGGGGCGAGCGCCGTGCAGCTCGTGCCGCAGATCGCGAAGCAGGCCGCGCAGGTGACGGTGTTCCAGCGCACCCCGCACTGGGTGGTCCCGAAACCGGATCGGCGCCTGTCGTCCGCGGAGCACGCGGTGTTCCGATTCGTGCCGGGGGCGCAGCGGCTGTACCGGTGGGCGGTCTACTGGGGTTACGAGTCCATGATTCCGGCGTTCATGAATCCGGGGTTGATGCGGCGGGTCGAGTCGGTGGCGCGCGGGCACCTGCGCAGGCAGGTACGGGACCCGGAACTTCGCCGTGAGCTGACGCCGGACTACCGGCTCGGTTGCAAGCGGATCCTGGTGTCCAACAACTACTATCCCGCATTGCAGCGGGACGGCGTCGAGCTGGTGACCGAACCGATCGATCGCCTCACCGAGACCGGTGTCGCGACCGCCGACGGACGCGAGCGCGAGTTCGACGCCGTCGTGTACGCCACCGGCTTCAAGATCTCCGATCGCTTTGCCGCGCAGCACATCGTCGGCGCGAACGGGCGCACGATCCAGGACCTCTGGCGCGGCGGCATGGAGGCGTTCCTCGGCGTCGCCGTGCACGGCCTGCCGAATCTGTTCCTGATCGTGGGCCCGAATTCCGGTGGCGGACATCAGTCCATCGTGTTCATGATCGAGGCGCAGGCCCGCTATATCCGCCAGTGCATCGAGCGGATGCGGCGCACGTCCGGCACCCGGATCGAGGTCCGGGCGGCGACCCAGCACGAGTTCAATCGGCGCGTGCAGGCCAAACTGTCTGGGACCGTGTGGAATTCGGGCGGATGCCAGAGCTGGTACCTGGACGAGCAGGGGCTCAACCGCGCCGCGTGGCCGGGGTCGAGCGTGTCCTACTGGCGGGCCATGCGCCGTCCGGATCCGGGCCATTTCGATCTGACGGTGGCGGCGGAACGTGAACCCGCCCACGAGTATTCGGGCCCGGCGGTCCTCGATGCGCCGGGTGCGGAGCTGCCGGTGACGGTGGCGCTGAGCGGGCATCCGGACCCGATCGACGGCCGCTACCACTGGTACGGCCGGGTCACCGCGGCCGACGGCGTCGACCTGCCGGATCCGCGGCGCGGTCAGGTGTCGCTGACGCTGCCCGGCGGCGCCCCGACGGCCGCCACCCTGCAGGAGCGCGATCCGTGGGGCAATCTGCGCATCGTCGGTGTCGGTGAACCGCCGTTTCCCTTGGAGCCAGCCGAGATTCGATGATCGTGCACGACCCTCGGCGTCTCCGGTCGGCCGAGGAGTCCCGGGTCGTTCGGCGCGAACGGGGAACGGCCGGAGCCGCTGAGGGATCCCCGTGCGCGCCGATATCCCACCTCCCTCCGGTCAGCCGGGGACCTTGTCGAGGAAGCCGTGGACGTGCCGGATCCGGCCCTGCCGGACCACGATCACGTCGAAGCCGACCACCAGCGGTTCGGCGCCCGGTGCGCCGAGATGCCAGGTGAACCGCGCGATGTCGTGGTGACCGTCGACGGGACCACCGAGGCCGAAACGCAGTCCCGCGAATTGCTGCTGCGCCCCGGCCACCACCTGATCGATCGCCTCGCGGCCCGCCACGGCGGCCAGTGGATCGGTGTAGGTGGCGTCGGCCGTGTAGATCTCCTCGAGCAGGGCCTGCCGCTTCGCCTGATCCTGCTCGTTCCAGGAGTCGATGTACCGCTGTGCAATGGTTTCGAATTCGCTCATGCCCCAAGCATCTTCACCCGCGGTACCGAAGTCGATTACGCCTCAGGTAATCCCATTCATACTCGGGGGCCGGGGCTACAGGACCGAGTTCAGGGCTCGGGCGTCGCGGGCGACCGCCGCGCGCCCGTCGGCGGTGGTGATGATCGGGCGCTGGATCAGCTTGGGGTGGTGGGCCAGTGTCTCGATCCAGTGCTCGCGGTCGGCGGGTGTGCGCGACCATCCCGCGATGCCGAGTTCCTTGGCCTCGTCCTCGCCGGTGCGGGTGATGTCCCACGGCTCCAGGCCCAGCTTGGCCAGCACGGCGCGGATCTCCTCGGCGTTCGGCGGATCCTCGAGGTACCGGCGTTCGGCATAGGCGATCCCCGCCTCGTCCAGCGCCGCCTTCGCCGCCCGGCTCTTCGTGCACCGCGGGTTGTGCCAGATCTCCGTCTGCTCAGATGCCATGGGCGAACGATACCGACCGGCCCACCGGTCAGGCGATATCGGCCATGAACACGCACGACCCGGGATCACACGTCGAAGTACAGATCGAATTCGTAGGGGTGGGGGCGGACGTTTATTTCAGCTATTTCGGCGTCGCGCTTGAGGCGGATCCAGGTGTCGATGAGGTCGTCGGTGAAGACGCCGCCCTGGGTGAGGTAGTCGTGGTCGGCCTCGAGGCGGTCGATCACCGCGGCCAGGCTGGCGGGGGTCTGGGTGACCTCCGCCGACTCCTCCGGGGTCAGTTCGTAGAGGTCCTTATCGATCGGGATGGCGGGCTCGATCTTGTTCATGATGCCGTCCAGGCCCGCCATCATCATCGCGGCGAACGACAGATACGGGTTGCCGGAGGAATCGGGGCAGCGGAATTCCAGCCGCTTGGCGGCGGCACTGGTGCCCGTGACCGGTATGCGCACGGCCGCGGAGCGATTGCGCTGGCTGTACACGAGATTCACCGGCGCCTCGAAACCCGGCACCAGGCGCTTGTAGGAATTCACGGTCGGATTGGTGAATGCCAGCAGCGACGGCGCGTGATGCAGCAGCCCGCCGATATAGTGCCGGGCCAGATCGGACAATCCGGCATAGCCCGCCTCGTCGTAGAACAGCGGCGAACCGTCCTTCCACAGCGACTGATGCACGTGCATGCCCGAACCGTTGTCGCCGAACAGCGGTTTCGGCATGAAGGTCACCGTCTTGTCGTGCTCCCAGGCGGTGTTCTTCACGATGTACTTGTACAGCTGCAGATCGTCGGCGGCGGCCAGCAGCGTATTGAACTTGTAGTTGATCTCGGCCTGCCCGGCGGTGCCGACCTCGTGGTGGCCCTTCTCCAGCTCCAGCCCCGCACGCTGCAGGTTCGTGCACATCACATCGCGCAGGTCGACGTCGTGGTCGTAGGGGGCGACCGGGAAATAGCCGCCCTTCGCGCGGATCTTGTAGCCCCGGTTGATCGTGCCGTCGGGATTGTATTTCTCACCCGTGTTCCAGTCCGCGGACTTCGAATCCACCTCGTAGAAGGCGCCGTTCATCGTCGTCTTGTAGCGGACCGCGTCGAAGATGTAGAACTCCGCCTCCGGTCCGAAATAGGCCGTATCGGCCAGACCCGTACTGCGCAGATACTCCTCGGCCTTGCGGGCGACATTGCGCGGATCGCGGCTGTAGGCCGCGCGGGTGTGCGGGTCGTGCACGAAACAGTTCACGTTCAGCGTCTTGGCCGCCCGGAACGGGTCCACCCGGCAGGTCCGCAGATCCGGCAGCAGCAACATGTCCGATTCGTGAATCTGCTGGAAACCACGCACCGACGATCCGTCGAAGGCGATGCCGTTGTCGACCAGGTCGGCGCCGAACATCTTGGCGGGGATCGAGAAATGCTGCGCCACGCCGGGAACGTCGCAGAATCGCACATCGACATACTCGACGTTCTCGGCGTGGATGAAATCCGATACTCCGTCGGTGGTGGGGGTGATCACCGGGCACTCCTCGTGAACTGTCGCCTCGTCGTCGGTCCACCATACGACTTCCCGATCGCCCCCGGAGTGCGAATCGCGTTGTGTACCAAGATCATTCAAGATCACCCGCGACCGGCCGGGCCGAGTACCCGGCCGACCCGCCGCACCCGGGCGAACGGCGGGGCAATCCGATAACATCTCTGACCAGTTATGTCGTAACGCCAGATCGGAGCCCCGGGTGGGTGATGTCGTCACTGCTCACGCAACCCAGACACCCTCCGCCGTCAGTGCACAGTGCACAAACCGGCGGGTTCCACTCTGCGCTATTGCCGGTACCGGGGATCACCGCCGTGCGGTGTGCTGGACACCACACCCGGCCACCGAAGTGACCGGGGACCATCCGTCAGCCAGAGGTAGGTTGTGAGCTCACCGGCCAGGCCCCGCACCCTGTGCGAGGCGTTCCAGAACAATGTCGCCCGTCATCCCGACGCCGTCGCGCTGCGCACCCGGGGCGACGACAGGCGAATCACCTGGCGCGAGTACGGTTCCCGGGTTCGCGCCCTCGCCACGGGCCTCGCGGGCCTGGGCGTCGGGCGCGGCGACACGGTGGCGCTGATGCTCACCAACCGCCCCGAGTTCCACCTCTGCGACACCGCCGTATTGCACACGGGCGCAACGCCGTTCTCGGTCTACAACACCAACCCGCCGGACCTGCTGGCCTACCAGTTCGGCAATGCGGGCAACGCCGTGGTGATCTGCGAGCGGCAGTTCGCCCCGCAGGTCCTCGCGGCGGTGGCGCAGGCCGCCGAACAGGGCCACCGGGTCGAGCACGTCGTCTGCGTGGACGGCGAACCGTCCGGCACCCTCTCGCTGGACCGGCTGGAAACCACCGAGGCACCGGACTTCGACTTCGATTCCGCTTGGCGCGCAGTCGATCCCGAGGACCTGCTGACCATCGTGTACACCTCCGGCACCACCGGCCGCCCGAAGGGCGTCGAGCTCACCCACACCAATTTCATCGAAAACGCTCGCATCGTCGACGAATTCGGGGGCGGCAGCATCGACGACCGGGTGGTGTCCTACCTGCCCGACGCCCATGCGGCCAACCGCTGGTTCGCCCACTACCTCAACCTGCTCGAGGGCGGCCGGATCACCACGGTCCCCGATCTCAAACAGGTCGCCGAGGCGCTCACCGAGGTGCATCCCACGGTATTCCTCGGCGTGCCGCGCGTCTGGGTGAAAGTCAAAGCGGCACTGGAGGATCGGCTGGCCGCCGAGAACCCGGTGCGCCGGGCGCTGGCCGCCTGGGCGATCGGCACCGGCCGTGCGCGGGCCCGCGCGATCTCCGACGGCCGCACCCCGGGCCCGCTCGACACCGCGCGGTACCGGCTGGCCGACCGCCTGGTGCTGTCCACCATCCGAGCCAAGCTCGGCATGGACCGGGTCCGGATCGCGGTGACGGGCGCCGCGCCGATCCCCCGCGACACCCACGAGTTCTTCCTGGGGCTGGGCCTGCCGTTGTGCGAGGGGTACGGCATGACCGAATGCACCGCCGGCGCCACCGTGACGCGCCCCGAACGCGTCAAGATCGGCACGGTCGGCACGCCCCTGCCCGGCGCCGAGGTCTCGATCGCCGCCGACGGCGAGGTGCTCATCCGGGGCGCGATGGTCATGCGCGGCTACCGCGGCGAACCCGAGAAGACCGCGGAGACCGTCGATTCCGACGGCTGGCTGCACACCGGCGACATCGGCGAGATCGACGCCGAGGGCTACCTGAGAATCGTCGACCGCAAGAAGGAACTGATCATCAACGCGGCGGGCAAGAACATGTCGCCGACCAATATCGAGAACACCGTCACCGAGAGCACCCCGCTCGCGGGCATCGTGGCCGTGATCGGCGACAACCGCCCGTACAACACCGCGCTGATCTGCCTGGACCCCGAGCTCGCGGCCGCGTTCGCCGAGCGGCACGGGCTGCCCGACCACAGCTTCGCGGCCCTGGCCCGCGATCCGCGGGTGCGCGCGGCCGTCGAGCAGGGCGTCGCGGCCGCCAACGCGAAGCTGTCGCGGGTCGAGCAGGTCAAGCGGTTCGCCCTGCTCCCCGAGGTCTGGCAGCCGGGCAGCGACTGCCTCACCGCCACGGGCAAGCTGCGGCGCAAGCCGATCGCCGCGGCCTATGCCGATACCATCGAATCCCTGTACGCCGGCTGAGGCGGGACGGAGGAAGCTGTGGAGACGCCGACCCGGGACCGTGCCCTCGAGGCCCTGTATCTGCGCGCCGGCGCGCTCATGCGGGACTATTCCGATTCGATACCGCCGTATCGGAGCATCCCGCGATCGCTGGTGATGCCCGGCTGGGAGCGCGGCGCGAAGCTGAATATCGAACTGTTCTTCGATCTGCTGCGCCACGGCAACATGCCCGGTCCCGAGGACACTCGCGAACTGGTCGAGCTCGCGCTGGACCGGGTGCGCGACGGCGAACCCCTCGAGGAGGTGCTGGGCCGCTACCGCCAGGGCGCCGAATTCATCTTCGACCGATTGCGCGCGGCGGCCAGCGAGCGCGAGCGCGAACTGCTCGCCGATGCCGCGCTGCCGCTGCTGCAGTACGTCACGCTGGTCGTGGAACGCATCGCCACGGCCTGCGTGCGCCGCGCCCACGATCCGCGCTGGGAGCTGCTGGAGCGCCGCCGCGGCATCGCCGACGCCCTGCTCACCGGACGTGACCCGGTGGAGTGGGCCGACGAACCCGCCATCGCCGTGCCGGAGGCGTTTCTGATCGCGGTCTTCCGCCTCGGACCGGGCGCGGGCGGCCGGACCGGCGGCGACACCAGCGAGCTGCGGCACTGCATCGAATCGATTCCGGGCGTGTTCCTGCGCCTGGACAGCGGCGGCTGGACCGCGCTGGTGCCGCTGCAGCCCGGCGACGACGGCACCGCGACGATCGCGAGCCTGACCGGACGGCTGCCCGCCCGGACGGGTGAGCAGGCGCCGCCGTTCTGGGTGGGTGTCGGGTCCGCCCGGACGCGCGCCGACATCCCGTCCGTATTCGCCGAGGCCCGCACCCTCGCCGAACTGGGCCGCTGCCTGAACCGCTCGGAGCTGGTGTGCCATCGGCGCGACCTGCAGTTCGAGTACACGGTGGCGGCCAGCGGCGCGGCTCGGCCGGGCCTGGCCACCGTCCTGGCGCCGCTGGACCCGCAACCGCTGCTGGCCGAGACGCTGGAGGTCTTCGTCGACAGCGGTTTCAACCAGCTCGCCACCGCCCGGCAGCTGAACATCCACCGCAATACCGTGACCTACCGGCTCGCTCGCGTCCACGAACTGACGGGCCTGGACCCGCACCGGCCTACCGACGCCATGACGCTGTCCGCGGCCCGCATCGCACGCAAGCTCGAATCCGCTTGCTTCGCACCGTAATTCGGCAATCGCCGATCTTGTTCCAGTGCACAACCCGTCCGGCCCCGGTCTTGGTTATTGCCGGTACCAGGCATATGTCTCTGTGCGGTGTGCTGAACCGGACGAAGAGGTCACCGGCGCAGTCGCGCACGGGCCCGAGGGATTTCAGTAGAGGTGGATTCGTTGAGAAGTTCGACCCGGCCGCACCGGCGCGGCCGCATCGTCACCCTCGCCGCCGCGGGAGTCACCGCGGTGGCGCTCACCGTGCAGTGCGCGCCGACGGCGGGCACCGTCCCCGCCGCGGGCCCGGTGCCCGACGCCCCCGCGAACTTCGGCCTGCCCGCCGACTACCAGCCGACACCGGCCCGCTACGGCGTGGGATACCAACTGGGACAGGTGGTTCCGCTCGCCGACGGCACCCAGATCCAGGCCGAGGTGCGCTACCCCACCGACCCGGCGACCGGGCAGCGCGCGGCGGGCGAATTTCCGGTCGTGCTGAACTTCACCACCTACGGTGCCGTGTCGAGCGCGCTCACCGCCGCCGTCACCAGCGTCGTCGACGAGCTGCGCATCCCGCTGCCCGACCACCTGAAGGACGCCCGCCGCATCATCAATCAGGCCACCAGCGCGCAGGACATGCTGGTGCGGCACGGCTACATCGAGGTGGTCGCCGACGTCCGCGGCACCGGCGCCTCCACCGGCGCCTGGAATCCGGCCTCCGCGCAGGACGGCGCGGACGGCGCGCAGCTGGTCGACTGGGCGGCGAAGCTGCCGGGTTCCAGCGGCAAGGTGGGCATGTACGGCTACTCGTTCCCGGCGCTCAACGCCCTGCGCACGGCCGAAACCGTCGGTCCCGGTTCGCCGTTGAAGGCGATCGTGCCGATGGCCATGCCCAACAACATCTTCAACGAGGTGCTCGGCCACGACGGCATGATGAGCCCGCTGCTGCTGACGGTCATCGCGCTGATGGTGCCGTATATGAGCCTCATCGGCCCGTTCCTCGCCGCGCCGATCACGCCGCAGCTGTTCCTGCGGTCGCTGGTCGATCACCTGCGGGCCATCGCCGGATCCGACAGCACCGTGCGGATGCTGCTCGACGCCTACACCGGCGGGCCCACCGCCTACGAGGACCGCTACTGGTCCGAGCGCCGCTTCGAGACCGATCTGGGCAGGCTGGTCGACAACGGCATCGCCATGTACCAGGTGGGCGGGCTGTGGGACCTCTATCAGGAAGGCCCGTGGCGCAACTACTCCCAGCTGCAGAACCTCGCGGCCGGGCGCGACCAGTTCGCGCCGATGGCGCCGGATCAGCGGCCGGACGGGCGTTTTCAGCTGTTGATGGGCCCCTGGTATCACGTCGGCCTGGGCTTCGGCCCGGGTTCGCGACTGGATACCGACAAGATCGTGCTGGCCTGGTTCGACCGCTGGCTCAAGGACATTCCCAACGGCGTCGACACCACCGACACCCCGCTGCACGTCATCGATCCGAACAACATGGCCGTCGATACGGCGCGATATCCGTTCGAGCAGAGCACAATTCAGCGTCGGTACCTCGACGGCGATCGCCTGGCCGAGCAGCCGCCCACCGCGGCCGACGCGTCGGATCGCCTGGAGTACACCGGAATCGACAACCTCTGCAACCGCCAGAGCCTCGCGCAATACACCGGCGGCCTGCTGGATTTCCTGTTCCGGCTGTTCACCGCGTACAACCCGTGCACCGAGCGGGTGCAGCCGCCGACCGCGGGCCTGAAGTACACCATGGACCCGGTCACCGAGCCGACGGTGCTGGCCGGACCCGGCAGCGTCACCGTGCACGCCTCCTCGACCAGTACCGATGCCGCCCTGCAGGTGTGGCTCGACGACGTCGCCCCCGACGGCAGCTCGGTCAACATCACCGGCGGCTCCCAGCTCGCCAGCCAGCGCACCCTGGACGAGGCGCAGACCTGGCGGACGGCCGACGGCACGGTCTACGCGCCCGAGCACATCGTGCGCCAGGACAACCAGCGGCTGCTCACTCCCGGTGCGACGGTTCCGCTGGAGATCAAGCTGCGGCCGACGTTCTACCGCCTGGAACCCGGGCACGCGCTGCGGCTGCGGATCACCAGCGGCACCTTCCCGTCGACCATTCCGATCCCCACCGATCTGCCGCGCCTGCTCGGCTCGTCACAGCAGATCCACCGGGATGCGGCACGGCCGTCGGAGCTGGTGGTGCCGCTGGCGCCCGCGCTGTCGTTCGGGCGCTGATCGGCGCCCGTAAAAATCGTGCGAAGCCGAAGTGAATTCCGGTTGTCGTGGCCGGGGCTCGCGGGCTGCGCGTTTACATAACTCAACCACTTGACACGTCATAACTTCAGGCAGAAGCGCTACCGTCCGAAATTAACCGGGCGGTAGCTGCTTTATTTTCAGGGCATTGCCGATAACGGTGATCGAACTCACCGCCACATCCACTGGTCACATGTCCTAGAGTCATCCGCATTCCGGCGAACGACGAGGTCACCGGTAGATTCAGACAATTCACGCACGCCCCGACACGTGCGCCGATATTTCCCGTTCCGAACCGGGAAACCACCGTCGGTTCGACATTTTCTGAACACATCGGATGAGGGATCGTAATGGAGTTCATCGAACTGGCCGATTACCCGATGCCGTCCGGCCGGGTGACCGAATGGCTGCCCACCGCCCGGACGCACTGGGCCGACTGGCCGCGCGACTCGCGCGCGGTCTCCTACAACCACGAATATCATCTGCGCAGCGCCCTGGAGCACAGCCGCGTCCGTACCCGGCAGCACAGCTGGCTCGGTCACGTGCTGCGCGTCGACGGACCGCTCGACGGCGCGGCGTGGCGAACCGCCCTGGAGGCGTGGATCGACCGGCACGAGGTGCTGCGCAGCCATGTCGCCGTGGAGGGCGGGCGCACCGCCCGCTACACCCTGGGCCCCGGCGCGGTCCGGGTGCGGCCCGTCGAGGTCGCGCCGCCCGGCTCCGCCATGTCGGCGTACCGGATCGTGCAGCAGCTGCTCGACGAGCGCACCTCACCGCTGGACTGGCCCGCGCATCTGTGCGTCACCGTCGACGGCCGCGACTCGTTCACCGCGATCGTCGCCGCGGATCACGCGGTCATGGACGGGTATTCGACCACCTCCATCGGCGGCGAGCTGCGCGCCCTCTACGCCGCCGCCCGGCACGGGAGCCGGGCGGATCTCCCCGCGACGGCCAGCTACCTGGACTTCTGCCGCAAGGAACGGCAGCGCGCCGAGACCGCGCGGGCCGATCATCCGGCCGTGGACCTCTGGCGCGAATTCCTCTCCGGCACTGTCGAAGAGGAACCGCGGGCCGGGGTGCTCGCCGAGGCCGCCGCCCGGCCGGTGGCCCCGGTCGGCCCCGACGACACCGTGAATCCGACTGCGCCGCAACGCACCTTGGCGATCGAGGTGCTCGACGCCGCGGCGGCCGACCGTGCCGCGGCCGCCGCCCGGGAGCAGGGTCAGGGGCTGGTCGCGGCGCTGGTGGCGGCCTTCGCCGCCGCCTGCACCGAGCCCACCGCCACCTCCGAATTCCGCACGGTGGTGCCTATGCACACCCGCGACGAACCGCGCTGGGCGGGCAGCCTGGGCTGGTTCGTCGGCCTGGCACCGTACCGGATCGACTGCGACGCACGGGGTCTCGCCGATCTCATCGCACCGTCGGGCGACGAGCTGCGCCGGGTGCGCGACGCGGCCACCGTGCCGTTCGCCCGGGTGTGCGAGCTGCTCGGCACCCGGCCACGCATCTCACTCATGGTGTCCTACATGGACATTCGCGCCATATTCGGCGCCGAGGACTGGCTCGGCACCGACACCCGGTGGCTGCGCAGCCGCACGCGATCGGCCGACGAGTTCTTCTTCTGGTTCCTGCGCACGCCGGTCGGCGTCACGCTCAATATGCGCTATCCCGGCACCGCCCGCGCCACCCGCGACGTCCACCGGCACGTGCTGCGCGTGCGCGGGCTGCTCGGCGAATACGCCCGCCACGGCGACGCCCGCCTGCGCATCGCGCCCCAGCCCCTCGCCGCCACACCCCGCAGCATCGAACAAGGAGCGCCGACATGGAGATGATCCACCTCACCGACTGGCTGCCCAAGCCCGGCGAACTGCTCGAATTCGTGCCCACCGCAACGGCTTCGCTGGCCGCCGCCGCGGCGCCGCCCGCGCCCGTCCCGCCCTCCTACATCCAGGAATTCCATATTCGATACTGGCACGACAAGCGCCGCGCCGCCGATCCCGACGATCTCGCCCGCAGCGTTCGCACCGAGCTGTCGCTGTGCTTCAGCATCGCCACGCCGCTGGACCGCACCGCACTGCGTCAGGCGTTCACCGAGTTCCTGCGCCGCCACGACAGCCTGCGCTGCCGGTTCGACGTGGACGACACCACGATGACCCGGCATCTCCTCGACGCGGACACCGTGGAGCTCGAGACCGTCTTCCGCGGTGCCTACGCCTCCGGTGAAGCGCTGCGCGACCGCCTGGCCGCCCGATTCCAGGCGCCCGATCCGACGGCGTGGCCCGCCTTCGCCCTCGGCGCCATCGACCACGGAGCCGACGGTTTCACCGTGTACTTCAGCATCGATCACGCGTTCTCCGACGGCACCTCGCTGGTCGCCGCCATCTTCGAGCTGCATCAGCTCTACTCCGCCCACGTCGGCGACGCCGCTCCCGCCCTGCCTCCCGTCGCCGGGTACGCCGAATATGCCCGGCAGGAACGGGAATTGGTGTCCGGACAGCCACCGGAGCTGGAACGGCTGGCCCGCCTGCTCGCCGACAACGCCGATCACCTCCGGCCCACACCGTGGGATCTCGGGCTCGAGCCCGGGGAGTTCGGCGACAGCACGGGCCTGCGATTCGACCTGCTCACCGGCGACCAGTGTGACGCGTTCACCGCCGCGTGCGCGGGCGCCGGAGGATCGTTCGCGTCCGGCCTCTACGCCGCGGTCGCGCTGACAGAACTCGAATTGGCCGGGCGCACACGGTATCTCGGGCTCAATGTGGTCGGCACCCGCAACGACCCACGGTTCCGGTTCACGCAGGGGTGGTTCATCAATCTGCTGCCCGTCGCCTTCGAGGTCGGCCGGTCCGCGCGCTTCACCGACCTCGCCGCCCGCGCCCGTGTCGCGCTGAACGACATCAAACCCCTGACCGGGATCCCGCTGCTGGCCGCGCTCCCCCGGGCCGCGGAGCTGGCCGGGCGGGAGCTGCCGCCGGTCCGCGACTGGCCCTGGGTGTCGTATATGGACATGCGGCCGATCTCCGGCGAGATGCTGGAGCAGTCGCTGCCCGGCCTGCACGGCATCCGCGGGCTCGGCTCCTCGTCGCGGATCGCGCAGCCCTCGCCGCTGTGGTTCAACCGGGAGGCCGACCGGGTGCACGTCGCGGTGATGTTCCCGGACACCGCGCGGGCCCACGACTCGGTGACCGGTTATCTCGAGCGGCTGCGCACAGTACTGCGCGAGGTGGCGACCACCGGTGAATTCGCCACCGCGGCACCGGGTTCCGAGGTGACCTAATGGACCTCGCATTCCTCGACCAGCTCACCGTGGCGCCGGGCACCCTGCTCGAATGGGCGGTGTCGGCCGAGCCCGGACCGGCACCCGATCCGACGCCACCGACCGCGAATCAGATACTGCATCTGTCCACCGGCGGGCCGACCACCTGGCTCGCCGCCGCCTTCGATGTCCCCGGACCCATCGACGAATCGGCGCTGCGGGCCGCGTTCGCCGCCTGGCTGCCCCGCCACGACGCGCTGCACTGCTGCTTCTCGGCCCCGGCGACCGGCGGTCCCGGACTGCACCTGGTGTCCGACAGCGATATTCGGCTCACCCCGCGGCCGCCGGTGCCGGTGGCGTCCGCGGGTGAGCTCCGCGGGCTGCTCGGTGCGCGGCTCGATGCGGCGTGCGCGCCGTTCACCTTCCCGCCGTATTTCCTCGGCGCCGTCAGCAGGGCCGAGACCTCCACGGTCATTTGCGGATTCGACCATGCCATCTGCGATGCGTGGTCGATCACGGTCGCGGTCAGCGAGCTGACCGAGCTGTATCGCGTCGCGGGCGACGACGGGCACGCCGCCGCGACCGCCGCCGCCGAACGCCTGCCGGAGCCGGGCAGTTTCCTGTGCTACTGCACCAGGGAGGCGGCCGCCCCGACGGCGACCACCGGGCCCCTCCTGCGCGACTGGCACGAATTCCTGCGTGCCGCCGGGGACGATCTGCCGCACTTCCCGCTCGATCTCGGTGTGCCCGCCGGAACCCTGGCGGCGCCGGGCGGCGATGTCCGGTCGATACTCACGCCGAGTGCCATGGCCGCGCTGCACCGCAAGGCGCGCGCCGACGGGCATTCGGTCTTCGCGGTGCTGATCGCGGCGATCGCGCACACCACCGTCAAGCTCGGCGGACCCGAGCACACCGACCTGGTGTTCCCGGTGCACACCCGCCGGGAACCGCGCAACCACAACACCTTCGGCTGGCTGGTGGCCAACGCACCCGCCCGGATCCGGGCCGAATCCGACCTCGCGGCGACGGTGCCCGGCGCGGACGCGGCGATCCGCACCGGTCAGCGCCTCGCGCAGGTCCCGGCCGTGACCGTATTCGAATCGATGGAGACCGCGCTGCGGCCCGGCCGCCACGGGCTGTTCAGTGTGTCCTACACCGACTACCGGCACCTGCCGGGCGGCTCACGCAGCGACACCGGCCGCCCGCTGGCGCGACGAGCGACGCAGATCAGCCGCTCGGCACCCGTCGACGACGTCCAACTGTGGTTCGCCCGCACCGACGAGGGCCTGACCCTGCGCACCCGCTTCCCCGACACCCCCGTAGCCCGCCCCACCGTCGACGAATTCCTCCGCGTCCTAACCGATCTCACACACTCCACCGCTCGCAACTAACCGGGTTTCCCCGCACCCCGGCAGCCCCCGTTCCCGCACTCCTTGCGTGTTTCCCCCCCCCCTGGCGGGGGCGGGCAAGGGGGGGGGGGACCCCCGGGGGGGGGGGGATAAGCTAGGGGG
>NZ_JARWQD010000039.1 GCF_029869545.1 Nocardia wallacei
CACACCGCCCCCCGGGGGGGGCATATTCCGGCTATCCCCACCTCCCGGGGGGTTAACCAACCCTATTCCCGCTTTCTCCCGCGCCCCCCGCGGGGGGACCGGGGGGGGGCGGCGCTGTCGTCAGAGGGACGAAGCCCGCACGACGTACGCAGGGGCCGGGAACAGGATCAGTGGTCCAAGCCCCCGAGCCGCCCCTCCAGCATCAGCAGCAGGTCGCCGAGTATCGCCGCGAGGTCCGCGCGCTCGTCCGCCGGAAGACCCGACAGCAGCGCGTGCTCATACGAAAGCTGTTGCGGCAGTATATGGTCCACCAGCTCCCGGCCCGCGTCGGTGAGGCCGAGATGGGCGACGCGGCGGTCGCGGCCGTCGATGCGACGGGTCACCAGGCCGCGATCCTCCAGTCCCCGAACGCGTTTGGTGACGGCGGCGGGTGAGGCGAAGGTCTCCCGCGCCAGGCGGCCCGGGGTCAGCTCGGCGCCGACCCGGCGCAACGCGCACAGGATGTCGAACTCCGGCCGGGTCAGCTCGGCACGCCCCAGCGGGGCATCGGTCACCTGCTGCAGCAGCGCCGCGCACCGATTGATGCGCCCGATGACCGCCATCGGTTCGGTATCGAGATCGGGATGCACGCTCGCCCACTGCCGCAACACCCCCGCCACCGCATCCTCGGACACCTTCCGCCCACCCACGCCCATCACACCACCACCGGTCGCGGCGTCAGCTCGGCGAGCAGGCGATGGCCGGTGCGCTCGGCCGCGACTACTCGCTCCTGGGGTATCGGGGCGCTCCACCACTCTCCCGATGCGGTGTCGGCGGCCTCGCGGAGTTCGATGAGGGCGGCCGCCAACTGTTCTCGCGCTCCGGCCCGGTCGTCCGGGGCGTGGGCCCGGGTCGTGGCGGCGTCGAGCGTGCGCAGCGCGGCATCGACCCGTCCCGTCACCCGCCGGTTGGGGATGGCGAAGCAGACCAGCATGCCGACCGCGGCGCCCACGCAGGTGTCGAGCCACCGGTCGGCGACCAGTTCCCGCGCCGGATGCCGGAGCGCGAACTCGGTCATCACGAGCGCCATCGGCGTGACGAAGATGGTGGCGAGCGCGTAGTTGCGGGAGATGGTCGCCTCCACCACCAGCTGGCAGACGAGCGCCACCACGACGAGCACGGCGGCGCCGCGCAGCAGCGGCACGAGCGCGGTGAACAGCAGCACGCCGCCGAGATTACCGACCACGCGCTGCACCGCCCGCTGCCACGTGAGCGCGGTATTCGCGACATACACGGCCGCGGCCGTCACCACCGCCCAGTACGGCCGGTCCACCCCCAGCGCCATCGAGGCCCACCCCGCGGCGGCACTCCCGATCGCGACCCGGGCCCCGATCGGGAACAACGGCGAAGACGGCGCGAAAGCCCTTGCCACCCGGCGCCATCCGCGCCCCCGGCGATCGGCGGCCCGCTCCACGGCCAGCCCCCGCACCTCCGCATCCTCGACCGCCACCCGACCCACCACCGGCACCGACCGCCCACCCCGCAGCGCCCGCGCCCACCCCTCCAACGCTTCGGCCCGGCCCGCCAACGGCCCCCCGCCCTGCGCGGCCATTCGATCCGACCGCTCCCCGGTCCACGAGCGTTCCCGCGACTCGGCCCGACCCGGACTCGGGGGCACAGGGCGTGGGCTTTCGGGGTGGAGGGGGTGGGTGGCGGCTGCCAGGGATTCGGCTCGGGCGACGAGATGGGCCAGGGCCTCGAGTTCGGCGGCGCGGGGCGGGGTGCGCGCGGGGACCAGGCGGAGCGCGTGCCAGGCGGCCTGTACGGACGCGGCGGTTTCGTAGCGCAGGCGGGTGGCGGGCGGGGCGTCGGACGGGGTCCGTAGCAGTCGCGCCGTCGATTCGAGTGCGCGGGCCACGGCGCGCCGCTCGGGGCCGTGCGGGCGGAACAGGCTGGGCGCCAGGCATATCAGCCACGCCAGCAGGCCTCCGGCGAGGACCAGCGTCAGATGCCACGGCAGATCGGTCAGGCGGTTCGGCAGGAATGCGGCGGTGGCGGTGACGAACGTCAGGATGACGTTGCCGGGCGGCCCGATCCGCGTGGCATCGCACACGACCTTGAACACCCCGGCGAGCAGCGCGATGACCGCCACCCGGACGGCCGCGGACTCGGTGAGCGCCGCGGTGGCCAGCGCGACACCGGTCCCGGCGACCATCCCGGCCACCAACCACGCCAGCGCTCGGGCCCGCGCCGCGTACGGCAACCCGTGGGCGTACAGCGCGCACAGCCCGCCCGCACAGGTGTAGAAGGCCAGTTCCAGGCGGCCGACGGCAAGCAGCACCACCTCCGGGACACCGATCGCGATCAGTGCGCTGAGCGCCGACCAGCGCCAGGTGTCGGCCACCGGCCGGAGCCGGAAGATCCCCCGCAGCGGCATCGCCCGGCGCAGGCGGTCATCGCGCACGGCCGGGTCGGGCTGGCGCCGAGCGGGGGAAGGCATGCCCGGAAGCTTAACAGATGTTTTACTTGGAAAACTTCGGTCACCGAACGACCGAAATACCGGCAAATCGGACATTCTCTCCATTACCCTGACACGGCAGCGACCCCATCCCAACGGACGCCGCCCGGCAACTGTGCCGAATCACAAGAATTGCGTAGGAAACCGCGGTCGAATTATTTTTTGTTCAACTATCAGGCGATTGATATGGCCCGTGGATTTCGCTGATTTCCATCCTAAGTTTTGCCCGCGAGCTACTTACGTAATACCGATTGCCGATACGCCCGCGGGCTCATACCGCGCCACCGCGTGAAGGCATGGGTGAAGTTCGCGGTTTCGGCATAGCCCAGGCGCCGTGCCACATCCTCGACCGTCGCCGACGTGCGCAGCAGCTCGGCCGCCTTGATCTCGCGCACGTTGTTGAGCAGGCCCCGGAACGTGACCCCCTCGTCGGCCAGCCGGCGCCGCAGCGTGCGCACCGTGACATGCAACTCCACCGCAACCTCGGCCATCGACGGCATCCGATCCGGATCGCTCAGCAGCCGCTCGCGCACCTTCGCCGTCAAACGCCAACCCGCTCCGAGCAATTGCCGGAACGCCTCCCGGCACTGCCGCTCCAGCGCCGACGCCGTCCGCGAATCCGCTTGTGGCATAGGCTGATCCAGGAACGACCGCGGCAGCACGACGAGATTTCTGGGCCGGTCGAAGGCGGTCGGGTAGCGGTCGAACGGGGTGATGGCCGACAGCTCGTCGCCGCGGTCCGCGGAGATCTGCATCTCGATGCCGAGGACCGGGATCTCCACATCGAGCAGCTCACCGGCCATGAAGACGAACGCCACCTCGCGCTCGACGAAGAACGCGCGCACATCCTCGGGGATCGCGTCGCCGTCGACCACGATCGCCACCTCGTCGCCGCGGTCCTCCAGGGAGTAGCGCGCCGCGACCGACACCAGGTCCTGGTAGCGGATGGTGATCCCGAGGACGTCCCCGACCGTGGCGCTGACCAGGGCGGCCAGGCCCACCATGCCACCGTTGCCGATGGTGGCGTGCCGGGCGGTCTGCACGCCCAGGCCGGGGAGGTCACCGAGGTGGCCGAGCAGATTCCGCGCCACCGCGAATTCCTGATCCGGCCAAATTTGCGCATTTTCGTCGGCGAGCTCCTCGGGGGTTATTCCGGTGCCCGCCAATAACACCGTTTCATCCAGCCCGTGCGCCTGTCCGACACTGACCATCATCCGCACACTGACGCTGCTGTGGGGTAGAACGCCGGGCGGACCACCAAAGGAAACCACTGTCCGAAATTACCAACATTCCGTCCCGTCGGCACATTCTTTCGGACAGAAACGCTGAATAGTCTCGATCACACCGGCGTCGGCGCACCCCACACGACGCCCCCTCCGGTGTTCCAGGGATCGAAGAAGAGGCCTCCGACGTGGACATGTTCAGTACCTGCTGGATCGAACCCCTCCAGCTCACCCCGCAAAAAGCCCACGCCATCATGCAGATGCACCTGTCCTGCCGGACCGAGGAGTGCCCGCGGCGCCGGGCGGCGGTCCGGACCCTGATCGAGGCCGGGCGCCTGGTTCCCGACTCCTCCCGCGTCCGGTGAGCCCGTGCGTCCGGCCCACTCTGCTCAGCCGAGCGGGCGCCAGCGCCAGGACATCTCGGCGATCAGCGGGGCATCCGGCGCGACCGCCCGCGGCGCGGTGTTCAGCCCGTTCGGCGGACCCGACTGCGGCTCGATGCACACCGTGTCGGTGGGGAGGTCGTACACCACCACCCACGGCAGCGGGCTGCGCACGGTCAGTTCGAGACTTTCCGGCCAGGTGAGCGTGACGAGCACACCGTCGGGCATGGCGAAGCAGTCGTCCCACGGCCCCGGCAGCGGGGCGATGCGGTTGCCGTCGGGCAGGTAGTCGGGGCCGCGCTCCTCCTGCCATGCCGGGTCGAAGTCGATCTCGACCGCGGCGCCGCCGGGTCGGAGGTGCCGCTCGAACCACGGATGCCAACCGGCCTGCGCCGGAAAGGAATCCGACGCCGATTCGACGCTCATGCGGAACACGGCCACCTCACCGGACAGCGCGAACGACTGGATCACACGGCCCGCGAACGGCCACGGTTCCCGAAGGTTCTGCGCGAGGGCGACCTCGGTCTCGGTGCGGCGCACCACCTCCCACGGGTGATCGCGGACCGTGCCGTGGATGGCGTGCGGTTCGGCGTTGCGGGGCAGCTGATAGGCGCGCCCGCCCCACCGCAGCACGCCGTCGCGCATCCGCCCACACCACGGGGCCATCGGGAAGCTGCCGAAGCGCGCGCCGGTCTTGAGCACCTCGAGCTCACCGACCCGGAAGCGCGCGATACGCCCGGTGGCCGCGTCGACCACCATGCGCGCCGCACCCGCGACCAACTCCACCTCGTCCGCCACCCTCGACTCCTCACTCACCACCGAGCCCCGGCAACCGCCCCAGCATGTCACACCCGCGCCCCTCCCCCGAGCACCCAACCACCGCCGCACCCCTTACGTGTTCCCGCACTACTTACGAGGGCCTGTAAGGGGTGCGGGAACACGTAGGGGGTGCGGGAAGGTCAGGGTGCGGTCCAGGCGGTGGTCCAGTTGCGGGCGATGCGGGTGGCGCGGGCGGTGGGCATGCGGTCGGGTTCGGTGAGGATCGCGATGGTCATGCCGTCCAGTAGGGCCAGGAGTTCGGCGGCGGCCTCGGTGGCGTCGGCGGAGCGCGCTGGGTTCGCCGCGGCGAGAGTGCGGGCGAGCAGGTCCTCGATGGCGCTCCACTGGCCGCGGTGCAGCGCGGCGATCTCCGGATCGTGGGCGGCGCGGGCCACCAGCGCGAGCCAGACCCGCGCGAGAACATCGTCGGGGCCGGGGGCGATGAGCAGGTCGACCAGGCGGTCCAGGCGCTCGCCCGGCGTCGGCTCCGGGGTGTACGAGGCCTCGAGGCGGCGCGCGGCCTCGTCGCGGACGTGCTCCCAGACTCGTTGCAGCAGGGCATTTTTCGTGGAGAAGTAGTACTGCACGGTGCCGATCGAGACGTGGGCGCGCGCGGCCAGCGTGCGGATGCTGACGCCCTCGATACCGTCCTCGGCGATCACCTCGGCCAGCCGGTCGAGCAGTTCGCGGCGCCGGTCCATCGCCCCGGCGCTCGGCACCGCCCTCCTGGCGCCCATCAGGCCGACTCCTCTCCCGCCGGTGGCCACCCGATCCTAGCGCCGGGGTGCCCCTATTCGCCTGCGGCGCGGCGGATTTCGCCGCCCGCCGCCCGATTGCGGGTGGCACGGGCGGCGGCCGCGTCGAAGGTCTCCAGGTAATCGAACGCGGCGTCCTCGTCGTCGACGTCCAACACGACCGCGCGACGGCGCAGCACGCGGGCGGCATCACGGTCGAGCGCCTCGCTCTCCCCGCGCATCGGCCCGGGCTCCGCGTCCTCGGGACGCCTGCGGCCCCGCGACAGGCGCGCGGCCCGGCGGCGACGGATCTCCTCCTCCATGCGCACCTGACGGCGCAGATAGACCAGGTAGGCACCGAGCAGCACGACCGACAGGGCGCATCCCCACCACAGCATCGGTGCCACGGCGAAGGCGAACGCGCCGCACATCAGTGCGCTCAGCGCCAGCCCGAGGGCGGTGCGCTGGCGGAATCGGTAGCGGGCGCGGCGGGCGATCGCATCGGACTCCGGGTCGTACCCGCCGCGACCGCGCCGGGTGGGCACGAAATCCTCGTCGCCGGAGTCGGATTCGTCGGCGTCGGGCAGCAGCGCCGGATCGGCCGCCGATCGGGCCGGAGGGATGCGGGCCATCGCCGGGGCCGGTCGCTCGTCGTCGAATTCGTCCTCGGCGGTGTCCTCGGCGTCGAGGTCGCCGGGTGCCGCGTCATCGATCTCGGCATCGTCCCGCGCGCCGTCGTCGGCGTCGCGATCGTCGGCCTCGGCGTCGTCGATCTCGGCGTCGAGGATCTCACTGTCGGTATCGGCCGTCACCGGCTCGTCCGGATCGCGGTCGCGGGCGGTCTCGTCGTCGCGCTCGGTGACGGTCTCATCGGCCGATGTCGTCATCCGATCCTCCGCATCATCGCCGTGGGAAAGCTTTCTGTGCACGCGGGTCGGCACCCAGTCCGGGTCGGACTCGTGCCCGGCCGCCGGTCCCTTCTTCATGCGCCGCTTGGTGCCGCCGCGGTGCAGCACCCGGGTGGCCAGAGCGGCATCCGTGGTGCGCCGGATGCGCGGATGCCGATCGGCGAGCATCGGGAACAGCACGAAGACCCAGAGCACGACCAGGCCGACCCACAAGATCGAATTCGGCATCGCGCTCGCACCTCCGTCCCCGCCTGGCTGGTATCCCTTCGACGGTATTCACCTCACCACCGGCGCAGCGCCCCGTCGCCGCGCCGGTCGCACCGCCGCCTCGTCGGGTCACTCCACCGGCTCCCTTCCGGTAGCGCAGGACGCACCACCGACGTCCGTAGGCTAGTGCCGCGCCACAGGAATATCCCGCAGGCGCGCCGCCCACACCCGCCACATCAGTAACAAGGGTTCAGGCCAGCGTCGCCCGACCTGCGCGAACGAGACGTTCGACCACGGTGTCCGAGACCTCCTCGGTGGTCATCGCCACCAGGAGGTGGTCGCGCCAGGACCCGTCCACGTCGAGGTAGCGGCGCAGCAGGCCCTCCTCGCGGAAGCCGACGTTGCGGAGCACGGCCTGGCTGGCCAGGTTCTCCGGGCGCACGGTCGCCTCCACGCGGTGCAGCCCCACCGGGCCGAAGCAGTGGTCCAGGCCCATTGCCAGCGCGGCGGTCGCCACGCCCTGCCCGCCGACATCCTTGGAGACCCAGTAGCCGATCCACGCCGAGCGCAGGGCGCCACGCACGATATTGCCGACGGTCAACTGGCCCGAGAATCGCCCCTCGACCTCGATCACCAGCGGAATCATCGCCCCGCGACGGGCCTCGGACTTCAGGCTCGACCACAGCGAGGGCCAGTTGGACGGATGGTTGCGGGCCTCCCACGAGCCGCGGCCGGTCGGCTCCCACGGCTCCAGATGGTCGCGGTCGCGGACCCGGATCCGCGCCCACGCGGCGGCATCACGCAACCGGATCGGACGCAGCGTGACCTGACCCGCGGCCACCCGCACCGGACCCAGATGGGCGGGCCAGCCCGGGTGCTGGGCGGCCCGGAACACATTCATGTCCACATTTCACCCGCGCTGGGCGAGGAAGGCGACCGGAACCTCGTCACCGGTGCGCACCTCGGTGACATCCGGCTCCAGCACGATCAGGCTGTTCGCCTCGGCCAGCGTGGACAGCAGATGCGACGAGCCGTTGCCGCCCAGCGGCTGCACGAGATACTCACCGGTCTGCTCGTCGCGCATGAGTTGCGCCCGCAGGTAGCCGCGCCGACCGGCCATCGACGCGATCGGCATGATGGTGCGCGCCCGCACGACCCGCCGCATCGGATGCCGCCGCCCCAGCGCGATCCGGATCAGCGGCCGCACCATCACCTCGAAAACCACCAGCGCGCCAACGGGATTCGACGGCAGCAGGAACGTCGGCACCTCGTCGCGTCCCAGCCGCCCGAAACCCTGCACCGAACCGGGATGCATGGCGACCCGGGCGATCTCCAGCTCCCCCAGGCCCGCCAGCGCCTCGCGAATCTGCTCGGAGGCCCAGCCGCCGACGGCGCCGGCGATCACCACGACCTCCGAGCGGACCAGCTGCCCCTCCACCACATCGCGCAGCCGCCGGGGGTCGGCGCTGACGATGCCCACCCGATTCACATCGGCGCCCGCATCGCGGGCCGCGGCCGCCAGCGCGTAGGAGTTCACGTCGTAGACCTGACCAGGACCGGGTGTGCGATCGATGTCGACCAGCTCCCCGCCGATCGAGATCACCGACAGCCGCGGCCGCGGATGCACCAGCACCTTGTCGCGACCCACCGCGGCCAGCAGCCCCACCTGGGCGGCCCCGATGATCGTGCCCGCCCGCACCGCGATATCGCCGGGCTGCACGTCGTCGCCGATGCGGCGCACGTAATCGCCCGACCGCACCGGCTCGTACACCTTGATCCGGGCCCGCCCGCCGTCGGTGAAGTCCAGCGGCAGCACCGCGTCGGCCAGCGTGGGCAGCGGCGCACCGGTATCCACCCGCACGGTCTGGCGCGGCTGCAACCGAATCGGCTGCCGCGAACCGGCGGCCACCTCGCCGACCACGGGCAGCGTCAGATCGATCGGCTCGCCGTCCTCGTCGCGGATGTCGGCACCGGCGCCCTGCACGTCCACGCTGCGTACCGCGTATCCATCGATCGCCGCCTGATCGAAGCCGGGTAGCGGCCGCTCGGTGACGACGTCCTCGGCACACAGCAGACCCTGGGCCTCGGAGATCGCGACCCGGACGGGCCGCGGGGCGACGGCCGCCGCGGTCACCTTGATCTGCTGGTCCTCAACCGAGCGCATGCAGCCCTTCCCTCATATGTCCGGCGTCCCTACCGACCCCGCACGACGAGTATCCGGGCTGCCCCCGTCACTCGGACGAGGTCAGCTGCGGATTCCAGTCGGGAGCGAGCCGACGCTCCAGCCACTCACGCAGCGCGGGGCCGTATTCGTCTCGCTCCAAAGCGAAATCGACCGCAGCACGAAGATAACCGCCCGGGTTGCCCAGGTCGTGGCGCGACCCACGGTGCACCACAACATGGACCGGGTGACCCTCGTCGATCAGCAGCGAGATCGCGTCGGTGAGTTGCAGCTCACCGCCCGCGCCGGGCTCGATCCGGCGCAGCGCGTCGAAGATCGCGCGGTCGAGCAGATAGCGGCCCGCCGCGGCGTAGGTCGAGGGCGCGTCGGCCAGTTCGGGCTTCTCCACCATGCCCTTGACGCGCAACACATTCGGATTCGCCGCATCGGGCACCGGCGCCACATCGAAGACGCCGTAGGCGCTCACCTGGTCCTTGGGCACGTCGATGGCGCACAGCACCGAGCCGCCGCGCTTGCGCCGCACCCGGGCCATCACCTCGAGCACACCGCTGGGCAGCACCAGATCGTCGGGCAGCAGGACGGCCAGCGCGTCCTCGTCCGCGTCGAGGGCCTGCTCGGCCTGGGCCACCGCATGCCCGAGCCCCAGCGGCTCCTCCTGCACCACCGATGTCACATCCAGCAGGCCGGGGGCCTTGCGCACCTTCTCGAGCAGGTGGAACTTGCCCCGCTCCGCGAGGGTGCTCTCCAGCATCAGGTCCTCGACGAAATGCGCGACCACGCCGTCCTTACCGGGCGAGGTCACGATCACCAGACGACCGGCGCCCGAGTCGGCGGCCTCGGCGGCGACCAGCTCGATGCCGGGCGTGTCCACCACCGGCAGCAACTCCTTCGGCACCGTCTTGGTCGCGGGCAGGAATCGTGTCCCGAGTCCGGCCGCGGGCACCACCGCCGTGCGGAAACAGGGCTGCGCGGCATCCGTTCCGGCGTCTCTCATAAGGCACTCCATCTGCAGTCGTCGGCCGGTGCGGCTTCGCAGCGGCCTCGCGTCCCCGAGAGCCTAAGGGGCAATACGGTCGGGAGCGCGCCGAACCACGTGCGCGGGATCCACGGTCGAGACGCGGTCGTACCGACGGGAGCCGACGGACGGCCGCCGTGGTCGCACGCGCACCACGCCGGGCTTCCGCGCATCGAGCAACCTCCGCCGCCGTCCGCGGCGTCCGAGGTTGGTTGGGTTAATACCCGCCGACCTGCGGCGAAAACATTTCTCGCCGCGAACCGGGCGGTACGTCACATTTGCCCGGCCGGGCCCGGGATCACGGAATCCGGTCGAAGCCGCGGCATTCGGGCTGGTGGCGACGCCCGGCACGGGCCACTTAAGGTGACCGGTGTGCACGAACCCGGTCCGTGGGACAAGCAGGCGTGGCGCACAGAATTGCTGGCGCGGCGCGCGGCGGTGGAACCGGCTGTGCGCGAGGCGGAGTCGGCCGCGCTCGCCGCCGCCGTCGCGCACGTGGCCACGCGATGGCGCGGACCCGAGTGGATCGCCGGGTACGTCCCGATCCGCGGCGAGCCCGGTTCGACGGCGATGCTCGACGCGCTGCGTGCCGCCGGAGCCCGCGTCCTGCTGCCCGTGACCGGACCGCCGGGGCCCCTGGACTGGGCCGAGTACACCGGCGCGGACTCGCTGCGCCCTGCCCGCTTCGGGCTGTTGGAGCCCACCGGAGCCCGAATGTCGCCCGCCGCAATCGAATCGGCCCGGGTGATCCTGATCCCGGCGCTCGGCGTGGACCGGCGGGGCGTGCGGCTGGGCCGCGGCGCCGGCTACTACGACCGCACGCTGCCCGCGGCCGACCCCGCCGCCGCGCTGATCGCGATCGTGCGAGACGATGAGCTGGTACGACGGCTGCCGGAGGAACCGCACGATCGACGCATGGGCTGGGCGCTGACACCCGGCGGCGGTCTGGTGCGGCTGGGCGACCGGCCGGACGGGAATTAATGTCGAATTGGCTATGTTGGCACTGTCGGCTGTAGAGTGCTAAGCGGCAGAGACTGTGGAGGTTCGCAAGTGCCTACTTACTCGTATCAGTGCACCCAGTGTGGCGATAAGTTCGACATCGTCCAGTCGTTCTCCGACGATGCCCTGACCACCTGCGAGAAGTGCAGCGGTAAGTTGCGCAAGCTGTTCAACTCGGTCGGCATCGTCTTCAAGGGCAGCGGCTTCTACCGCACCGACAGCCGCAACGGCTCGTCGACCGCGAGCGAACCGGCCAAGGCCAAGGAGTCGTCCTCGTCCGGCTCGGAGTCGTCGAACGGCTCCTCCTCCACGTCCAGCAGCTCCAGCTCCAGCTCCGCCACCACCGGTTCGGCCGCCTGAGCCGACGCCGCCAGGCGGGCGAGTTGTGCACAGCCGCGCGGTTATCCACAGCCCGGTGCTGACCAGCCGATTCCCGGCGGGGTAGGTCGCTCGGCGGCCGTAGCCTGCCGGTCATGAAGCAATCGCGAACCGACGCAGACCTCGGCCGCGGACCGCGCTGGGATCCGGCTCGATATCGGCCCGCGTGGGCCGACGCCACCCTGGCGCGCCGCCTGCTCGCCGCGGCCCTCGCGGTGCTCGCGGGCGTGCTGTTCCTGCGCGGCGATCCCCGAGCCCAGCAGGTGGAGGTGGCCGTCGCGGCCCGCGATCTGGCCCCCGGCCGCATCCTGGGCAGCGACGATCTACGCCTCGCCCCACGCCCGGCGGCCACCCTGCCCACCGGGGCCGTCCGCGAACTCAGGCCCGTACTGGGAGCGACCGCGACCGGCGCCGTGCGCGCGGGTGAGATCCTCACCGACCTGCGCGTGGTCGGGCCGCGCCTGGCCGCGGTCGCCGCCGGGACACCCGAGGCGCGCATCGTGCCGATTCGCCTGGCGGACAACGCCGTTGCCGATATTCTCCGCGCCGGGGACCGGGTCGACGTGGTCGCGGCCGAGGAATCCGCCGACGGCGCCCACGGCACCGGGCCGCCGCGCACGCTGGCAGTCGACGCCGCGGTCGTCCTGATAGCGGGCGCCGGGAAGCCGCGGGGAACCGAGGAGCGCACCGTGCTGGTCGCGCTGGACGCCGCCCGTGCCGCGGCGGTCGCCGCCGCCTCGCTGCGCACCGCGCTGACCGTCGTCTTCCACTAGTTGACCAAGATCGCCGAACATTTGCTTCGAAACTCGGCTAGCATCCGAGTTACCCCAACCGAAACCAGTCATCCACCGCGTCCAACGCCGCTACCAGCCCTTATTCAGATCCGTGGGGCGCGGTGATGAGACAGGAGCCGCAATGCTGAAGGGTTTCAAGGAATTCCTGCTGCGCGGGAATGTGATCGACTTGGCGGTTGCGGTGGTGATGGGCACCGCCTTCGTCGCGATCGTCACCGCATTCACCAACGGCATCATCAATCCGCTGCTGGCGATCTTCGGCGACAGTGGCGAGGAACTGGGCTGGGGCGTCCAGCTGGTGGCCGACAAGCCCGCCACCTTCATCGCGATCGGCCCGATCGTCACCGCGGCGCTCAACTTCCTGATCATCGCGGCGATTCTCTACTTCGTCCTGGTGATGCCCGCCGCCCAGGCCAAGAAGCGGTGGGGCGCCGCCTCCAAGGATGAGGCCAACGAACTCGAACTGCTGCGCGAGATCCGCGACCTGCTCGCCGAGAACAGCAGGAGCGCAGGTGGCAGGCATGAATCCCGAGCACAGCAGAGCCTGAACGAGACCGAGTTCTGACTACGAACGAGCCACGAACGCACGGATGGGCCCGGCGCCCCAGGCGCCCGGCCCCCCCCGCAATTACCCGCCGGCTCCGCCCCCGCGGAAAGGGTGGCCCCCCACCCGCACCCCCCTTCCTCTTGCCCACCCTCCTCCGCCCGCCCCCCCCCCCCCCCCCGCCGCCGCGCGCCGCGGCGCCCCCGGCCCCCCCCCCCCACCGCGATATGACGCTCCGGCTC
>NZ_JARWQD010000040.1 GCF_029869545.1 Nocardia wallacei
CGTCCGCACCGAGGACGGCACCATCCCGGCGTGGGGGGGGGGGCCCCCCCCCCGCCCCCGGGGCCGCCCCCCCCCCCCCCCCCCCCCCCCCCCCCCCCCCCCCCCCCCCCCCCCCCCGCCCCCCCCCCCCCCCGGGGGGCCCACACAAACACCCCCCCCCCCCCCCCGCCGGGGGGGGGCCCCCGGCCCCCCCCCCCCGCGGTCGTGTTCCGGGCCGCTTTCGGTCCCGATCGGATGCCCGCGAGCCGCGGCGCGGGGTCAGCCGCGGACGGGAAGGACCAGCTGGGCGCCGGTGCGGGGGTGGTCGAAGACCTCGACCGGGTGCTGATAGACGAGGGAGAGCAGGTCGGTGGTGAGGATGTCGCGGGGTGCGCCGGCGGCGGCGAGGCGGCCCCCGTCGAGGACGGCGACCCGGTCGGCGTAGGCGGCGGCGATGCCCAGGTCGTGCAGGACGACGACGACCGCCGCGCCGTCGGCGGCGCGGGCACGGGCCAGCCGCAGCACCTGTTCCTGATGGCCCAGGTCCAGGGCCGCGGTGGGTTCGTCCAGCAGCAGGGTGGGGGTGTCCTGGGCGAGTACGCGGGCCAGGGCGACGCGGGCGCGTTCGCCGCCCGACAGCGCCGGAAACGGCCGCGCGGCAAGGTGTTCGGTGTCGGTGGCGGCCAGGGCGGCGGCGATCGCGGCCTCGTCGTGGTCCTGTCGCGGGGTGCGTGCCCAGGGGGATCGGCCCATGGTGACGACCTCGCGGGCGGTGAACGGGAAGCCGACGGTGTGGTTCTGCGGCAGGACCGCGCGGCGGCGCGCCATATCCACCGGCGCCCAGTGCGCGATCGGCCGCCCGTCGAGTTCGACGGTGCCCGTGGCCAGGTCCAGTTCCCCCGACAGCGCGGCCAGCAGTGTCGATTTCCCGGCGCCGTTGGGCCCGACGAGCGCCAGGATCTGCCCGGCCACCACCTCGAGATCCACATGGTCGAGCACCCGCCGCCCCGCCCCGCGATCGACGCTGACCTGCCGCGCCGACAGCGTGACGGTGCCCGGCTCAGGCAGCCCCGGAACACCGTGCGCCCGCGCGAAAACCTGTGCGACACCACGCAATACGCCCACCATCATCACCCTCCGACCCGGACACCGGAGCTTGCGCCCGATCGCACCGCCCACCCTGACACGCCGATGCAGCACCCCCGGGCAGGCGCCGACCGCCGATACCTGCCGCCGACTCCCGCCGTCTGCCCTCGCACTCCGGCTTGGCATCTCCGGGCAAGGGCCGACTTGCCGCTGACTCCCGTCTGGACGTCGGGGTGTGTGCCCGCTCGCACCGCCCGCTGCCCTCGCGCTCCGGCGCTGCACCTCTGGGCACCGGCACTGCAACCCTGGGCAGCGGCCGACCTGCCGCTGACTCCCGCCAGGACAGCGGGGTGTGCGTCCGCTCGCGACGTTCGCGCGCTGGTGCTGCGTTCCGGGGCATGAGCCGCCTGTCGGTGGCTGCCGCGCGATCGCGACGCCTGCTGTCTGCGGGCGCGGACGCCGCGGCATCCGGGCGAGGCACCCAGCGATGCTTGCTCGCGGCTCATGCCCAGCCTCCCGCGCGGGCGCGGGTGCGGCGCAGCAGCCAGAAGAAGAACGGGCCGCCGACCAGGGAGGTGAGCATGCCGAGTGGCAGGTCGGCATTGGCGACCAGGGTGCGGGCGCCGACGTCGGCGGCCAGGAGCACGATCGCGCCGAAGATCGCCGAGAGCGGGATCAGCACGCGGTGGGCGGGACCGACCAGCATCCGCACCACGTGCGGCACGATGAGCCCGACGAACATGATGATGCCGGTGAACGCGACGCCCGCGGTCGCCAGGATCGCGACGATGACGATCACGTTGCGCCGCAAGCGTTCCACGTCCACGCCGAGGTGGCGCGCCGCGGATTCGCCGAGTGCCAGCAGGTCCAGCCGGGCCGCGAGCACGACGGCCGCGGCGACGCCGACCGCGGTGAGCGGCGCCACCACCCACACCGACTGCCAGGTGGCGCCGTTGAGGCTGCCCAGCTGCCAGAACACGATCTGGTCGCGCGCGGCCGGGGACGCGATGAACAGCAGGAACGCCATCAGTCCACCGGCGAAGGCGTTGACCGCGACACCGGTCAGCACCAGGGTCACGGTCTCGGTGCGCCCGCCCGACCGCGACAGCAGATACACCAGCAGCGTGGTGCCGAGCCCGGCGACGAACGCGCCCGCGGCCACCGACCACACCGCCACGAACGCGCCGCCGACGACGATCACCACGCCCGCGCCGACCGCGGCCCCCGCCGACACCCCGATCACGCCGGGTTCGGCGAGCGGATTGGCGAATACACCCTGCAGCAGCGCGCCCGCGGTGGCCAGCGCGGCCCCCACCAGGATGGCCAGCACCACGCGCGGGAACCGCACCTGCAGCAGCGTCACCTCCCCGGCGGGATGTTCCGGCAGCGGTCCCCAGTCCAGCCCGATCTGATGCAGGACCGTGCCCACCACTTCCATCGGCGCCGTCGGCACCTGCCCCACCGCGGCGGAGTACATGGCCAGCAGCACCAACAGCACGATCGACACGGCGAACACGATCGATATCCGCGACCACCGCCGCGCGGGTGCCGCGGCGGTCGGCCGGGCATCGTGGTCGGCGGCCGAATGCCGCTGCCGCACTGTCGTTTCGGTGCTCGCCGCAGTGGAGGTGGGTCGGACCGTATTCATGCCGCCGGGTGCATCCTCGTCGCCGGAGGCAGTGGGTAACCCGCGACCATCGCCGGAATCCGGTCGGCTGCGAGTCGGCCGGACGGGAGTCGGCTCGGGTGCAGGCGTGCCGGACGCGGCGCTGTCGGTCGGGTCGGTCATGCGGTCGGCCCGTAGATCGCCTGGGCGAGGGCCGAGATCACGTGGCCGGTGTTGGGACCGAAGCTGAGTAGCGCCGAGTCGGACATGTCGACCACGCGCTTGTTGCGCCCGGCGGGTGTCTGGGCGACACCCGGGATCTTCTCGAGGCCGTCGACGCCGCCGATGGATTTCAGGCCGTCGGTCATGACCAGGAAGACGTCGGGGGAGGCGGTGATCATGCCTTCGCTGGTGATGGAGGTGAACGGTTCGGTCAGTCCCGACGCCGTCCCGGCATCGGTGCCGCCGAGCGCGGCGATCAGCGAGTCCGCGCCGGAACCGGGCCCGGCCATGAACGTGATCGCGGTGCTGCGCAGGTAGAGGAATGCGATCCTCGGTTTCGGGTCCTGTTTCGGCACCGCGGCGGTGGCGGCGGCGATCTCGTCGCCGGTGCGCTGGGCCAGTGCGCGGCCCTGGTCGGGAACGCCGAGCGCGGCGGCGACGGCCTCGATCTGCGGGCCGGTGCTCTCCATGCTGCGCTGCGGATCGAAATAGACGACCGTGATGCCGAGCGCCCGCAGTTGGTCGCGCATCGCGGGCGTGGCGCTGACGGTGTCGGTGAGGAATACCGTGGGCCGCTGCGCCGCAACGGCTTCCACGTTGATGCTGCCGTTGCCCCCGGCGACGTTGGGCACGTTCGCCACGGCCGGAAACGCGGCCGAGGTGGAGCGGCCCACCAGATTCGCGCCCAGCCCCAGCGCCCACACGGTCTGGGCCAGCGTGCCGTAGCGGTCGACGGCGATGATCCGGGAGGCATCGGTGACGGTCACGTCACCGCCGTCGAAGGACCGCACGGTCGCGGGTAGCACCGGCGTCGGCGCGGGTCCGATCGGCACCGGGTCCAGCGCGGTCAGGGTCGCGGTGGCGGGCCCCTGCTGCCCGGATCCGCCCGCCCCGCTGGGCGATTCACACGCGGTAACTCCGGCCGCCAAGGCCAGCGCCAGCCCGGCCAGTACAACCCGGACCGCCGACCGGCGAGACGCGACACGGACCGATCGAACACGGTCGAGGCTCCTCATAAAGGCAAGCCTAAGACGTCGCCCGATCGCCCCGCGCCCACCCCACCCGCCCCGCGCACCCGCCGCACCCGCGCTACGCCCGCCCTACTCCGCGCTGCGCCCACCTCACGTACGCCGCGCCCGGCCCCATCCCGCGTCCGCCGCAGCTCGCTGCACAGCGTTGCCCACATCATCTGGTCCTGTCACCCGCCGGGCCCGCGCTGCGCTTTTGCAGCCCCAGCGAAGCCTGCTGCGCAGCGCTGCCCACATCAGCTGGTCCTGACCCGCCGGGCCCGCGCTGCGCCATTTGCAGCCGGATCGAAGCCCGACGCACGGCGCTGCCTACGCCACCGGTCCCCGATCACCCGTGCCGTGCCCGCTGGCACAGCGCTGCCCACACGTCCGGTACCCGGTTACCCGCCGCTCACGTCGTCGAGGGCCGCTGCGATGGCGCGCGGCAGTTCGAGCGTCTCCGCTGCCAGAACGCCGGTGAGCTGCCCCATGTCCCGCGCTCCCACGATCATGCTCGCCACCCCCGGCCGATCCCGGATCCAGGCCAGCGCCACCGACAACGGCGACGTGCCCAGGCCGTCGGCGGCCGTGACGAGCGCGTCGACGACTCGGTCGGCGTGATCGTCGAGCCGGTCGCGGATCTCGGCGGCGGTGTCCTCGTCGGCGCCGCGCGAGTCGGCCGGGACGCCGTCGCGGTATTTGCCGGTGAGAATCCCCCCGGCCAGCGGCGAGGACGCGATCAGCCCGACGCCGTGATGGGCCGCGGCGGGCACCAGGTCGCGTTCGGGCCCGCGCGCCAGCAGCGAGTACGGCAGCTGCCCGGCGGTGATCGGCGCCGCCGAGGCCAGCGTGGCCAGCTGCCAGGCGTTGAGCCCGCGCACCCCGGCGTAGCGCACGCGCCCCGACCGCACCGCGTCCTCGAGCGTGGCGGCGACCTCGGCGAGCGGCGTCTGCGGATCCCAGGCCGCCACGCTCCAGATGTCGAGATAGTCGGTGCCGAGTTCGGCGAGGGTCCGGTCGAGCTGACGCATGAGGGTGCGGCGCGACGCGTCGACGGTCCAGCGGATCTCGGTGGCCGGCGCCCCGGCCGGATCGGTCACCCCCGGCACGGCCGCGAGCCCCGCGCACCCGCTGATCACCAGGTCGCCGCGCGGCACCAGTTCATCGATCAGCCCGCCGAGCATGCGCTGCGCGGCGCCGCCCTGGTAGGCGGGCGAGGTGTCCACGAGGGTCCCGCCCGCCTCCACGAACGCCACCAGCTGCGCCGCCGCCTCCTCGGCGTCGGTCTCCCGGCTCCAGGTGTGGGTGGCCAGCCCCATTCGAGAGACCCGTAGGCCGCTGCGCCCCACCGCCCGCTGTTCCATCACCGTGCCCACACTTCCGTCACACTGCAAGAGCCTAGGGCCACAAGCCGTTCGAGCGCGGGTATGACCCGGTGCGCCGCGAGCGGTAGGGTCGCTGCGGGCCGGGCCGCCCCCGGAATTCGGGGCCTGGCGGCAGGATCGGCCAACGTCTGGATCCGGACGACTTCGGGAGGTGTAGTGGGCGCGTCGATGACGTGGATGCAGGCGCTGATACTGGGTGCGGTGCAGGGACTGACGGAGTTCCTGCCGATCTCCTCGTCGGCGCATCTACGCATCGTGTCGGCGGTGTTCTTCGGCGACGATGCGGGCGCGTCGTTCACGGCGGTGACGCAGCTGGGCACCGAGGCCGCGGTGGTGGTGTATTTCGCCAAGGACATCTGGCGCATCGTGCAGGCCTGGTTCACCACCCTGTACCTGCGGCTGACCGCCTCGTCGCGGCAGCCGGTCCCGGTCAGCGAGCAGGTCACCACGCAGCTGCCCGTCTACACCGGCGGGGGGGGGGGGGGGGCGGGGGGGGGGGGCGGGGGGGGGGGCGGCGCGGGGGGGGCGGGGCGGGGGGGGGGTGTGTTGGGGGGGGGCCCCCACACGGCGGG
>NZ_JARWQD010000041.1 GCF_029869545.1 Nocardia wallacei
GTGCACAGTGACCCGGCCGTCCTCGTCGACGCTGATCCGCAGCACGACGATCCGGTCGCGGCCGGGCCCCGCGATATCGCCGGTAATAGGGTGCAGCACGATGGCCCGGGGCAGGGGGGCGCGCGGGGGGCCGGCCGCCCCACCCCTGGGTGGAGAGGGCGAATTCGACCCGGTCGATCTCGACGCCCGCTCCGCGAACGGGGATCTCGTGATACCCGCCGACGCCCATGTCCGTCTCGTTCACGGAATTCCGATGCTGCGCCGCGGCTACAACTACGACTACGGCGTGCTGGGCGGCTCGAATACCGAAGAGCCACACAATCATCCGCCCGGTACCGACCCCGGCCACACGCACGGCGGGCACGATCGGCTCGACGCTGGCCTGCTGTTCGTCGCGTACATGAACGACCCGCCGGACCAATTCGTCAGGGCCCAGCGGATACTCGCCGCCACCGACCGCCTCAACGCCCTCATCCAGCACACCGGCAGCGCCCTGTTCGCCGTCCCGCCCGGTATCGCCCCCGGCGCCCCGGTCGCCGCCGCCCTCGAACTCTGATGCGCACGGCCACCGCCACCCCCCACCCCTCCACGAGGTAGTAGCCGAACTCCCCTGATCCCTGAATCCAGGCGAACCACGTTGGTAGCGAAACCCGATAACTAGAGCGACTGTTTGCCTCGTTCGAGATACCTGCTGCCGCTATCGACCCGAGCCGCGTACGCGTTTCGAAGACGCCGAGCCAGCCTGGGCACCACATACTCATCGAGATCGTCGACACGTACCCATCCCCAGGCGTCGAGTTCGTCTGCTTGCAGCACGATATCTTTCTCGTCGCCACCGAGTGCGCCACAGTCGAAGACGTAGAGAATCTTGTCGCCCTCGCCCGGGTTCGGCGCCCAGTCGTGAACCAGCAGACGCCGAGGAGGGCGGTCGATTCCCAGTTCCTCGTTCACCTCTCGACGACACGCTGCTGCGGGGGATTCTCCAGGCTCGAGGTAGCCACCCGGGAGGTCCCAGCCGTTTCCATAAGTCTTGTGTACCAACAGGATTTCCCGATCGCGCACGAACAACGCGCCCGCGGCCAACCGAGCGCGAGCGAACCTCTCGTCTGCCATGAAGTTTCCTCCCGATCACTGCCGCGTGCCCTTCGGATACGACGAACGGCCCCCCCCCCCCAATGGGCTGGGGCGGGCGGCAAAAGCGAGAAACACCCCGCGGGCCGGGGTGTCGTACGTGATTGTGTCGATGGTCTCGTCGCTGATCTTCCTGACCGGCATCGCGCTGGCCTACGCGGCCACGGGCACGCTGAACATGGCGCAGATGGTGGTGCGAATCGGCGAGGTGCCCACC
>NZ_JARWQD010000042.1 GCF_029869545.1 Nocardia wallacei
CTACACGGCCCCGACCTCGGGCGTGTTATACGTCTCCTTGTACTTATTCCGCCAAAAACCATGCGGTAATGGACGGCCCGGCGGTTGTTGCCGGGCGGGGCTTCCCATAGGGCCGCTGTTTATTCGGCGCCCACGATGAACGCCTCGAGCTGGGACCGCGCGACGTCGTCGGCCAGCTGCTTCGGCGGGGACTTCATCAGGTAGGCCGAGGCGGGCAGCACGGGCCCGCCCACGCCGCGGTCCTTGGCGATCTTGGCCGCGCGGATCGCGTCGATGATGATGCCCGCCGAGTTCGGCGAATCCCACACCTCGAGCTTGTACTCCAGGTTCAGCGGCACGTCACCGAAGGCGCGGCCCTCCAGCCGCACGTAGGCCCACTTGCGGTCGTCGAGCCAGCCCACGTGATCGGACGGGCCGATGTGCACGTCGTTCGCGCCCAGCTCCTTCTTCAGGTTGCTGGTCACGGCCTGGGTCTTGGAGATCTTCTTCGACTCCAGCCGCTCGCGCTCGAGCATGTTCTTGAAGTCCATGTTGCCGCCGACGTTGAGCTGCATGGTGCGGTCCAGCTGCACGCCGCGGTCCTCGAACAGCTTGGCCATCACGCGGTGGGTGATGGTGGCGCCCACCTGGCTCTTGATGTCGTCGCCGACGATCGGGACACCGGCGTCGGCGAACTTCTTCGCCCATTCCGGGTCCGAGGCGATGAACACCGGCAGCGCGTTCACAAATGCGACACCGGCGTCGATGGCGCACTGCGCGTAGAACTTGTCGGCATCCTCGGAGCCCACCGGGAGGTAGGACACCAGCACGTCGACCTTCGCGTCCTTCAGCGCCTGCACGACGTCGACCGCCGCGGCGTCGGACAGCTCGATGGTCTCCGCGTAGTACTTGCCGATGCCGTCCAGCGTCGGGCCGCGCTGCACGGTGACCCCGCTCGGCGGCACGTCGGAGATCTTGATGGTGTTGTTCTCGCTGGCGAAGATCGCGTCCGACAGCTCGAAACCGACCTTCTTGGCGTCGACGTCGAACGCGGCGACGAACTTCACGTCGCGCACGTGGTAGGGACCGAACTTGACGTGCATGAGGCCGGGCACGACCGCGTTCTCGTCTGCGTCCTTGTAGTACTGCACACCCTGGACCAGCGAGGACGCGCAGTTACCCACACCCACGATGGCCACGCGAATCTCGCCGCCGTGCTCAGCCTTGTTGACATCACTCATGGCCGGTTTTTCCCTCTTTCTGTGGTGCCGCCTTCATTGACTGCTCCGCTGCAATCAATTCGTTGAGCCAGCGCACTTCGCGCTCGCTTGATTCCAGACCGAGCTGGTGGAGCTGGCGGGTGTAGCGATCCAGGGTTCCGCTGGCCCGTTTGATCGCCTCCCGCAGTCCCTCTCGGCGCTCCTCGACCTGCCGCCGCCTGCCCTCGAGGATCCGCATCCGCGCCTCGGCGGGGGTGCGGCTGAAGAAGGCGAGGTGAACGCCGAAGCCGTCGTCGGTGTAGTTCTGCGGGCCGGTGTCGGCGAGCAGTTCGCTGAACCGCTCCCACCCGGCCTCGGTCAGCTGATAAACCCGTCGCGCCCGCCGCGTGACCGCCCCGGCCGGACTCTCCTCCGCGATCAGCCCGTCGGCCTGCATGCGCCGCAGCGTCGGGTACAGCGATCCGTAGGAGAAGGCGCGGAACGGTCCCAGCAGGCCGGTCAGCCGCTTGCGCAGCTCGTAACCGTGCATGGGCGCCTCCAGGAGCAGCCCGAGAATCGCCAGCTCGAGCACGGGCCTCACCTCCTGACTGTTATGTGCAGACCTAACCGCTAGATGCGATGACAAACTATATCGCGCCGATACATCCGACAACACCCGTCCGGATCCTCGAATTTGTGGGGGGCGCGGGGTCGGTGGGGACCGCTACTCTGGTTGGCGTGCGAATTCAGCGGCAGGTGGTCGACTATGCGCTCCGGCGCAGGTCGCTGCTGGCCGACGTCTATGCGGGCCGAGTGGACGTCGCCGAGGTGTGCGATGCGAACCCGTATCTGCTGCGGGCGGCGAAGTTCCACGGGCGGGGGAGCGAGGTCACATGCCCCATCTGCAGGAAAGAGCAGTTGACTCTCGTATCGTGGGTCTACGGGGAGGGGCTGGGGCCCGTCGCGGGCTCGGCCCGCACACCCGAGGAGCTGATCCGGCTGGCCGAGACCCGCGAGGAGTTCACGGTGCATGTCGTCGAGGTGTGCCGGAGCTGCAGCTGGAACCATCTGGTGCAGTCCTACGTGCTCGGTCACGCACCGGCGCCCACGCGTCGCCGCACCGGCACCCGCCGGACCGCCGCAGAGTAATGGGCACACCAGACTGATATGCGGAGCACAGGCGTGCCCGCCGCGGTCGAGAGCGTCAGGAATCGGAGGCAGCGTGCGTAACCCCGTAGGCTCGCGCACCGATCGCCAGACGAACGACGTCACGACCGCAACGAGCTACCCGGACCGTTTCGAGTTATGGAGATCCACGCTGTGACTTCGCCCTACGACGATGGACCGAACGGCGGCCGCGCCCCGCGCGGCGCGCAACCGCGGCCCGGCGGATACCCACCGCCCCGTCCGGACGGCCCGCCGCCCGGGCGCCCGCTACCACCGGTTCGTCCAGGGCAGGGTCCCGGTGCGGGTCCGCGTGGCGGTGGCCAGCCACCGCGCCGCCCGGGGGCCCCCCCCCCGGGCGCAGAGCGGGCCCCGCCGGGGCCCGGCGGGCCCCGAGGCGGGGGCGTATAAAACAAATACGCCTCCGGCGGA
>NZ_JARWQD010000043.1 GCF_029869545.1 Nocardia wallacei
CCCGCGGGTCGGGGGGGCCGCCGCCGTCCCCGCCGGCGCCCTTATGGGGGTGCGCGCGCCCCAACTCAGCCACTCCCTCGCGGTGGGGGGGGGCTATCCCCACCCCCCCCCCCCCCCCCCCCACGGCATTGCGCGCGGCCGCCGCGTACTGCTCGACGGCGGCCGCGATATCGGCCCGGGTCATCTCGCGCGGGGTGAGCGATTCGGCCTTTCCGCCATCGATCAGATGCAGCACGTCCCCGTCGGATACCGCGGACGGCCCGGCGGGCAGCGAGCCGTCGATGCGGGCCAGCGGATGCCCCTTGCGCCCGCCGTGCATGAGCTGGGCGAAGATCCGGCCGTTCGCGGCGTGCACCGATTCGGTCACCCGCCGCCACGCCGCCACGTGCTCGGGGGTCTGCAGGCCCGGCACCCATGCCTCGCTCTGCCCGCTGGAGTGCGGCCAAATCCCCTCGGTGACAATCAGGCCCGCGGCCGATCGTTGCGCGTAGTACTCCGCGACGTCGGCGGTGGGCGAACCGTCGGCGTGCGAGCGCAGGCGGGTCATCGGTGACATCACCACCCGGTTGGGGACCGAGAGGTGGCGGGCGCGATATTCGGTCAGCAACTTCATGGGCGTAAGGTAAAACCTGACATCAATGTGAGGTGCAAGGAGCAAGCCCGTGCGAATCGGTGAACTGGCCAAACGCACCGGAGTGAGCGTCCGGTCGCTGCGCTACTACGAGGATCAGGGCCTGCTGGCGTCCACCCGCACGCCGGGTGGGCAGCGCGAGTACCCCGAGGCCGCGGTGGAGCGGGTGATCCGCATCCAGGAGATGTTCGCCGCCGGGCTGCCCAGCCGCATCCTCGCCGGGTTGCTGCCGTGCATCAACGATGCCGACGGCACCCCGAGCGCCAAGGCTACCCCGTGGCTCACCGAAACCCTGACCGCCGAACGAGCCCGCATCGACGCCTGCATCAAGGACCTGCACCGCACCCGCGAGGTGCTCGACGACGTCATCCGCGCCGCGGAGGGCGAGCCCGCGAGCTGACTCACCCACAGCCAGGCATCGGGTGCTCGCGGGTCAGCGCGCCGCGACCGGTTCCGCACGCCGGTCGGCGCCATCGGTGGTTTCGCCCGCCGCGGCTGCGCGGGCCGAGGCTCGCGTCCGGCGCGAGGCCAGCACCATGCCGACGACGCCCACGGCGAGACCGGCAATGGTCAACGGGCGCAACGGCTGATCGATCAGCAGCCAGGCCATGATCGCGGTGACGGCGGGCGTGACGAAGAAGAGCTTCCCCACGCGGGTGGTGTCCCACCGCCGCAGCATGGCATTGAGCAGCAGGAACGCGCCCATCGAATTGATCAGCACCATCCACACCAGGGCACCGCCGAAGCGGCCCCAGTCGGCCACGTGGAAATCATTGCCCGCCAACGCCATCAGGCCCGCCACGGGCGCGCTAGCCAGGACGTGTATCGCCGTGGAACTCCGGGAGTCGATCGTCGGCGTGAATCGCTTCTGGTACACCGTGCCCAGGCTCAGGCCCAGCAGTCCGACCAGGCACAGCAGCACGCCCGCGACCGAGAACGCGGATTGATCCATGACCGCCAGTCCGACGCCGATACCGCCGATCCCGAATCCCAGCCACTGCCGGACCGTGACCGTCTCGCCCAGCACGCGCCCCGCGAACAGCGCGATCACCACCGGATTCAGGCCCTGCACCAGCGAGATCACCGCGGCCGACACATGTTCGGCCATCGCGGTGTAGAACGCGGCGAACTGCACCACCTGCATCAGCAGGCCCGCGACGACGGCGTGTGCCAGCTGCGCCCCGCGCGGCCACCGGGCGCCGACGGCCATGGCGTACAGCGTGAGGGCCACCGCGGCCAGCCCGAACCTCGCGAACAGCACCAGGAACGGCGGCGCGGCCCCGACTCCGACGATTCCGGCGATGAACGCACTGCTCCACATCAGGACGAAGGCCGCGGGCGCGGCCGTATCCATCGGACGAATCTTCACCAGGGACCTCCCGCAGTAACCATCCAGAGCGGTTACTACGTTGGCAGCCGCATTCATAACCTGTCAAGCCGGTTACCATGGGGACGTGTTCACCTTCGTCAGCGGAAATCTGGCACTGGACTTCGCCGGTACGGTCCAGGCCAGGGCGACCGCCGATCACCTGGAGCGGCTGGCCACACCGGCCGATCTAGCGGACTGGCTGGTCGCGGCCGAGCTGCTCGATGCCGCGCCCGACTGCGACGACACCGCATTGCGGCGCGCGATCGACCTGCGCGAGGCGGTCTACCGCCTCGCCGTGACGACCATCGCGGGCGGCTCGCTCGGCGCGGACGACCGGGGCCTGCTCAACGAGACCGCGCGCGGGGAGCCGCCCCGGATCGCGCTGTCGCCGGATGCGACGGTGCGCCGCGTCGGCACGGCGGACAGCGCCCTGGCGGCCGTCGCCCGCTCGGCCGTCGAATTGCTCGGCGGCGCCGACCGCGGGCGGATCAAGCAGTGCGGTCGCGACGGGTGCACCCGGCTCTACGTCGACACCTCCCGGGCCGGAACCCGCCGCTGGTGCGATATGGCGCGCTGCGGCAACCGCGCCAAGAGCGCCGCCTTCCGGGCCCGACACAGCACGCCGTAGTACCGCGTCAGTGGTGGAGCGGAACCAGTTCGCCGCGCGGGTAATTGGGGACCGGTGCCGGTTCCGGATCGCGGCCGCGCAGATCCGCCCGCAGGAACGCGAAGAAGAAGAACACCAGCAGCAGCGCCCGCCCCCACACCCCGAACTGCACGAGGTGCTCCTGCATGTCGGCCGATTCCCCCGAACCCAGGGCGTAGAAGTAGCGGAAGACCCCGATCCCGATCGCCGCATCGGCCACCAGGTACGCGGCGATCGCCGACCACGGCACCTGCAACAACACCAGGAACGGAATCAGCCACAGCGTGTACTGCGGCGAATGCACCTTGTGGAATTCCAGGAATCCGCACAGCATCGCGCCGCTCACGCCGATCCAGGGGAAGGCCGCGCCCGCCTGAAACCGCTTCCACCCCAGCCACATCGCCACCGCGAAGGCCAGCAGGATCAGGATCGGCGACGCCGCCGACACCACATCCTGGAACGACTGCTCGCTGCCGGGCACGTCCCCGAACATCGGCCGCAATCCCCAGTACCAGATGGAGTTCGTGGTGATATCGGCCCGGCGCAACTGCTGGAAGGTGATCGAGGCGCGCCACCCCTCGTACCCCGCGAGGGCGAAGGGCAGATTGACCGCCACCACGGTCACGACCGCCGCTGCCGCCACCGCCAGCGCGCCGCGCACGTCGTAATCGGTGCGCGACCCGACCTCGCCGTCCTGCGGCGCCGCGCCCCCGTCTCGAGGCGACCCGGCATTCCCCGCGCGGTCCGGCCCAGCGCGTCCCACGCGGTGTTCGACGCCGCCGGTCAGCACGTACACCAGCAGCGGCAGCACGAAGATCCCCGGATACAACTTCAGGCAGAAGCCGATCCCCAGCAGCACCGCGGCCAGAATTCCCCTGGCCCGCAACGAATATCGGGTCAGCGACGTGACCACATACACCGCCGCCACCGACGTCCACACCACCGGCAGCTCCCAATTGTGGAAGGCGTAGAGCAGCAGCGGCGGTCCCACCGCCCACAGCAGCGCCGCCGGACCGGACAGCTTGCCCAGCATCCACGCCGTCAGCAGCGCGAACGGCGCCAGCAGCAGCGCCGAATGCAGCAGAAATACGGCATCGTCCTGCGCGCCCGCAGCGCCCAGCCACATCAGCACCCCGCTGAGCACCGGGTACTCCACGGCGCCGCCGATCAAGCTGCCGTCCGGGGTGATGCCACCGCTGATGTACGGGAAGACGTGCTCGTTGATGCTGCGCCCGAGCCACAGGTACTGGATATCGGAGTAGCAGACCCGCGAATCCTTGATGCTGTCGAACATTTCGCTGCGCCCGTCGGCGGTGAACGGCCCACCGGCACAGCGCGCCTTGTTGAGATAGGCGAGCACCAGCATCACCGCGCACGACAGCGTCGCGGAGACAGCGGCGACCGAACCTGCCGAGCGCGCCGTCTCCCGGCGGCGGCCTACGCGAACGGACACGCCGCCTCCTCCGGACCCGCGGCACCCACCACGGCGCCCGCGGCGAGTCGGTTCGACATGGGACCACGATATGTGCCGCGGCCCGCGGCCGTCGCGCCCTCCCCGGATCGGGGCCGATTTCGCCGCGGAACCCCAGCTCCTGTAGCCTTACCGGGTTGCTGACGCAACGACCCTCCTGCCCACGGACCGTCCGTGGGCCGTCCTTAGTCCACAGGAGGTGATGGGTTCCCGTGCGTCAATACGAAGTGATGGTCATTCTCGATCCGAACCTGGACGAGCGCACCGTCGGTCCGAACCTGGACAAGATGCTCAGCGTGGTCTCCCAGCAGGGTGGCAAGATCGACAAGGTCGATCTGTGGGGTCGCCGCCGCCTGGCCTACGAGATCGCCAAGCAGAGCGAAGGCATCTACGCGGTCGTCGATCTGACCGCCGAGCCCGACACCGTGAGCGAGCTCGACCGCCAGCTGGGACTGAACGAGTCGGTGCTGCGCACCAAGGTGCTGCGCAACGACAAGAAGTAATCCCCTCTCGCAGAGCGAACCGCACTCGTAGTCGTCGGTGCCTGTCTCTAGGCTCTAGCGCAACAGGCGAGTGCGTACTGACTGCACCGGAGAGCAGGAGGAATCATGGCAGGCGACACGGTCATCACCGTCATCGGAAATTTGACGGCCGATCCGGAACTTCGATTCACGCCGGCGGGCGCCGCGGTGGCAAATTTCACCGTCGCATCGACACCCCGCACGTTCGACCGCAATACGAACGAATGGAAAGACGGCGAGGCACTGTTCCTGCGCTGCAACATCTGGCGCGAAGCTGCGGAGAATGTCGCCGAGAGCCTGACCCGAGGCGCTCGCGTGATCGTGAGCGGACGACTCAAGCAGCGCTCCTTCGAAACCCGCGAGGGTGAGAAGCGCACGGTCGTCGAGCTCGAGGTCGACGAGATCGGTCCCTCCCTGCGCTACGCCACCGCGAAGGTCAACAAGACCTCGCGCGGCGGCGGTGGCGGCGGCTTCGGTGGCGGCTCCGGTGGTGGTGGGGGCTTCGGTGGCTCCGGTGGTGGTAATCGCGGCGGACAGCAGAACTCCGCCAGCGGTGACGACCCCTGGGGCAGCGCCCCCGCGGCCGGCTCCTTCGGAGGCGGCGCAATGGACGACGAACCGCCGTTCTAGGACGGCTTCATAAGGGGCCCAACGGCTCCCAGGCATAACGGAGAAGAAGACCATGGCCAAAGCACCGGCGCGCGAAAAGGTGCTGAAGAAGAAGGCGTGTGCCTTCTGCAAGGAAAGCAAGTCCGGCGCGGTCACCATCGACTACAAGGACACGACACTGCTGCGGAAGTACGTCAGCGACCGCGGCAAGATCCGTGCCCGCCGCGTCACCGGCAACTGCGTGCAGCATCAGCGCGATGTCGCCGTCGCGGTCAAGAACAGCCGCGAGGTGGCGCTGCTGCCGTACGTGTCCACGGCTCGCTGAGAGGGAGGCACACGACGATGAAGCTGATTCTGACTGCCGATGTGGACAATCTCGGTGCGCCCGGCGACACCGTGGAGGTCAAGGACGGCTACGGCCGCAACTTCCTGCTGCCGCGCGGCCTGGCCATCCCGGCCACCAAGGGCGCGCAGAAGCAGGTCGAGGGCATCCGCCGGTCGCAGGACGCCCGCCGCGTGCGCGACCTGGACCACGCCAACGAGCTGAAGCAGGCCATCGAGGGCCTGGAGGCGGTCTCGCTGTCGGTGAAGACCGCCGGCACCGGCAAGCTGTTCGGCTCGGTCACCCCGTCCGACGTCGCGGGGGCCATCAAGGCCGCCGGCGGCCCGGTCGTCGACAAGCGCAGCATCGAGCTGCCGAAGGCGCACATCAAGAGCACCGGCAAGCACGGTGTCGTGGTGCATCTGCACCCGGACGTGGCGGCCAAGTTCGACCTGCAGGTCGTCGCCGCCGAGTGACGCTGTCTTCGTAGACCACCTCCGTGCCTGTCGGTTCGGAGGTGGTCTTCGGCTGCGCGCAGCCATCTCACCCTGTAGTTAACTAGTTATTAGCTGTTGCCGCGGGGGGTCGCGGCGGATACTGTCGGCAAATGATCTCGGGGCGTTTCTTCCCAGTTCGGGATGGTTTGGGGAGAACTCCGCAAACCGACCATCCGCATTGTGATCCACGCCATATCGTGACAGAGCACTGTTAACCCAACACGCCCGGCCGTTCATCTTGGACGACACGCCGACGCATCGCCAATCCACAGCGGCTCTGTTGTGGAAATCCATGCCTAGCAGGGAATTGTCGTCCACTCGGCGGCTCTTTCCCCAAGTAATGCACAGGGCCTGCACAACAGCAGGTGAACTGTCCCCACCTTATCCACAGCGGCGTGCACAGCTCGGTTTGGTAGTCCCCAGCTCGGTCGCTTAGGTTCTTCCCGGTGTCGTGACCCGACGCCCCGAACGCCACGATTTCGCGAGTCTTGCAGAACGCACCATCGGTTTGCTGAGTCGGCTCCTCCGAGCCGCGGCAAACCGGCGACGGTGCTGTGACGGGGATCGAACGTGTCGGTACCGGGGCGTAGAACAAGTCATCGATACTCTCGGAACCCGGGCGTGATGAGAGAGGACGGTCGAGTCGGGTGGCAGTCGTCGATGATCGCGGACACTCGGAGTACTCCGAGACGCCGGGGGAGGATTTCGGCCGTCAACCCCCGCACGATATGGCGGCCGAGCAGTCGGTGCTCGGCGGCATGCTGCTCAGCAAGGACGCCATCGCCGACGTCGTCGAGGTGGTCCGGCCGGGCGATTTCTACCGCCCCGCCCACCAGGCCGTGTACGACGCCATCCTCGACCTCTACGGTCGCGGCGAGCCCGCCGACCCGGTCACCGTCGCCGCCTCCCTGGACCGCCGGGGCGAACTCAAGCGCATCGGCGGCGCCCCGTATCTGGTCACCCTGACCCAAACCGTCCCCACCGCGGCCAACGCCTCCTACTACGCCGAAATCGTTGCGGAGAAGGCGATTCTGCGCCGTCTGGTGGAGGCCGGAACCCGCATCGTGCAGTACGGCTACGCGGGCTCCGACGGCCAGGACGTGGCCGAGGTGGTCGACCGCGCCCAGGCAGAGATCTACGAGGTCACCGAGCGCCGCTCCAGCGAGGACTACCTCCCCCTCGAGGAACTGCTGCAACCCACGATGGACGAGATCGACTCCATCGCCAGCCGCGGCGGGATGTCCCTCGGCGTCCCCACCGGCTTCACCGAACTCGACGAGGTCACCAACGGCCTGCACCCGGGCCAAATGATCATCGTCGCCGCCCGCCCCGGCGTCGGGAAGTCGACGCTGGGTATGGATTTCATGCGGAGTGCTTCGGTGAAGCACGGGTTGTCCAGTGTCATCTTCTCGTTGGAGATGAGCCGGACCGAGATCGTCATGCGGCTGCTGTCGGCGGAGGCGAAGATCAAGCTCGGGGATATGCGGTCGGGGCGGATGAGCGATGACGACTGGACTCGGCTGGCGCGCAGGATGAGTGAGATCAGCGAGGCGCCGCTGTTCGTCGACGATTCGCCGAATATGACGATGATGGAGATCCGGGCCAAGGCACGGCGGCTCAAGCAGCGCCACGATCTGCGGCTCGTCGTGGTCGACTACCTCCAGCTGATGACGTCGGGCAAGAAGGTCGAGTCACGCCAGCAGGAGGTCTCGGAATTCTCCCGTAGCCTCAAGCTGCTGGCGAAGGAGCTCGAGGTTCCGGTCGTCGCCATCAGCCAGCTGAACCGTGGTCCCGAACAGCGGACGGATAAGCGCCCCATGGTGTCCGACCTGCGCGAATCCGGCTCGCTGGAGCAGGATGCCGATATGGTCATCCTGTTGCACCGCCCGGACGCGTTCGAGCGGGACGACCCTCGCGGCGGCGAGGCCGACCTGATTCTCGGCAAGCATCGAAACGGCCCCACCGCGACGATCACCGTCGCGCACCAGCTGCACCTGAGCCGGTTCGTGGATATGGCGCGCGGTTAGTGACATACTGGCCTTGGTCGGCGTCGAGTCGTTCGGTGCCTGACCGGTCTTCGGCTGCGGTGTAGTTCTGCCCGCATCGCCAACGCGCAGTGCGCATTCCGCGACGAGCACATTCGCATGTGTCCTCTCCGCTGGTTCGTCACCGATATGCCCGGTGTCCCCTGTCTAGAGATCTGTCGCTGGAGCGCGCCCCGAGAATGGAGCGAAAGTCCATGAGTACCAACCGAATTACCGTCGGCGCCGAGCGAGCGGTGATCGAGAACATGCTCGATCGCAACCGCGAGGCGCTCATAGCGACCGCGCGCCCGCCCCCCGACGGCGGCCGCGACAGCACCGCCGGATGCACCACGGTGTCGACCTCGTT
>NZ_JARWQD010000044.1 GCF_029869545.1 Nocardia wallacei
GTCTCCGGCGGGGAGAACGTCTTCCCCGGCGAGGTCGAAGACCGTCTCGCCACCCACCCCGACATCACCGACGCGGTCGTGATCGGCGTCCCGGACGCCGAGTTCGGGCAGGTACTCAACGCCTTCGTCGTGCTCGGCCCCGACGCCGCGGCGCCGAGTGAGGACGCGCTCAAAGCCCATGTGCACGAAGAACTCGAGCGCTACAAGGTGCCCAAACGGTTCATCGCGCTCGACGAGATCCCCCGCAACGCCAGCGGCAAGGTCCTGCGCGCGAAACTGCACGCCGCGGCCGGGTTCCCACGGATGGTCGGGGCGGGCGGGCCGTGCGAAGGTGGCCGGTGATGACACCGATGAGATTCCATGTGGCCGCACTGCCCTACTCGCAGACCACCAAGTACTACTCGCCGTGTGCCTTCACGCAGAAGGTGCGACTGTTCTGCGACATGATGACGAGTCTCGGCCACGAGGTGTACCTGTACGCCGGGGAGGAGAACGAGGCCGCCTGTACGGAACTGATCACGGTCGTCAGCAAGGAGGACCAGCGTGAGTGGTTCGGCGAGAAGTCGCTCGCCGACGGGTTCGGCTGGGTCTCCTGGGATGGGCGGGATCGGCACTGGCTGATCAGCAACGCGCGCATCATCACCGAGATCTCCAAGCGCAAGCAGCCGCGAGACTTCATCTGTGTCGTCGGCGGATCCTGCCAGCAGCCGATCGAGGACGCCTTCCCCGAACTGCAGACCGTCGAGTTCGGCGTCGGCTACAGCGGCGTGTTCGCCAAGTACCGGGTCTTCGAGAGCTATGCCTGGATGCACGCGGTGTACGGGGCGGGTACGACCATTCCGGGGATCATGTCGGAGCGGGGCCGCTTCTTCGATGCGGTGATACCCAACTTCTACGAGGTCGCGGACTTCCCGTTCGCCGCCGAGAAGGACGACTACTTCCTGTTCATCGGGCGCCTGATCGAGGCCAAGGGCGTGCAGATCGCGGTCGACACCTGCAAACGCCTGGATGCCCGGCTGATCGTGGCCGGTGCGGGCAACCCGCCGAGCGGTGTCGAGTACGCGGGCGTGGTGGGTGTGCAGCGGCGCGGGGAGCTGATGAGCCGGGCCCGCGCGGTGTTCGTGCCGTCGCTGTACCTGGAACCGTTCGGCGGCGTGCATATCGAGGCCATGCTGTGCGGGACACCCGTGATCACCACGGATTGGGGCGCGTTCAGCGAGACGGTGCAGCAGGGCGTGCAGGGCTTCCGCTGCCGCACGCTGCGCGAATTCTGCGACGCCGCCGAGGCGGTGGGAAAGCTCGACTACCAGGCGATTCGGGACTATGCGGTGGCCAACTTCTCGACCGAGGTGATCGCGCAACGCTACGACCACTACTTCCGGCGGCTGCACACCCTGTGGGGTGAGGGCTTCTACGCGCTGTAGCCGAGCGGTTCACCGCTCCGGTGTGCGGCCCTGTTCGGCCGCGGCCACCCGCTCCTCGTGCACGCGTTTGGCCTGTCCGATCAGGTCGAGCAGGTCGCGTTCTTCGCGGATGCGCCTGCGGTACTTCTCGGGGAGCAGGCGGATGGTCGCCGCCTCGCGAACAACCTTGGCGTACAGCACTTCTCGTTGGTTCTGATCGGTCTCGTAGGTGGTGCTGAGGTACTGGGTGGCGTAGCGGCGCGCGTTGCTGACCGCGGTCTGCGCCTTACCGGCGGGACTGACCAGCGAGACGACGATGGTCACGATCAGCACGCCGACGATCACGCTCAGCGACAGGCTGGTCGAGATCTCGGCGACGTGCACGGGCTCGCCGTCGTTGATGAACGGCACGTTGTTCTCGTGCAGGGCGTGCAGGATCAGCTTGACGCCGATGAACCCGAGGATCGCGGCGAGTCCGTAGCTGAGGTAGATCAGGCGGTCGAGCAGGCCGTCGAGCAGGAAGTAGAGCTGACGCAGGCCGAGCAGGGAGAACACCGTCGCGGTGAACACGATGTAGGTGCTCTGGGTGAGGCCGAAGATCGCGGGGATGGAATCGAGCGCGAACAGGATGTCGGTGCCGCCGATCGCGACCATCACCAGCAGCATGGGCGTGAGCACCCGGCGGCCGTTCTCCACCGTGAACAGCTTGTCGCCGTCGTAGTGCTCACTGGTGCGCAGGAAGCGGCGGGCCAGCCGGACGACGAAGTTCTCGCCGGAATGGCCCTCCGAACCCTCGGGCCGCAGCATATTTCCCGCGGTGATCAGCAGGATGAGCCCGAACAGATAGAACACCCAGGCGAATTTGTTGATCAGGGTGGCACCGACCAGGATCAAGGCGGTGCGGGCGAAGATGGAGAACACGATCCCGAACAGCAGCACCTTCTGCTGATCGGCGCGGGGCACCGCGAAGCTGGTGATGATGATCAGGAAGACGAACAGGTTGTCGACCGAGAGCGCCTTCTCGGTGATGTAGCCCGCGAAATACTCCACCCCCATCGTGCTGCCGCCGAAGATCAGCACACCCACGCCGAACAGCAGCGCGATACCGACATACAGCGCCGACCACAGCGCGGACTCGCGCAGGGTCGGGGCGTGCGGTTTGCGCACGTGGAAGAAGTAGTCGTAGGCCAGCAGCGCGACGATCAGCACGATCGTGGCGACCCACACCGGCGTCGAGACCGTCATCGCCGCGGCGCCGAATCGCCGTCGGAGTTCGAGAAGCGAATGGCACAGAATTCCATGACATACCCTCCGTTCGGAGTCGACAGCCCCAGACTAACCACGACCCGCGCCGAACCGGCGCCGACACGCTCTCACCCCACGGTCCGATTCCGTGTCATACCAAGGGATTACAACGGACGAGAATTCCGTCTATAGCGTCGAGTGATGACGACATCGGCCTTGGTCCCAGAGTCACCCCCATCGCGGCGCCGCGGCGCGGACGGTGATTACGCCCGCCTGCTGCGCCGGATCTCCGAGGCGGGACTGATGGACCGCCGTCCCCGCTACTACGCGGTGCGGCTCGGCCTGGTCGGGGCCGCGTTCGTGGCGGGCTGGGCGGCGTTCGCCCTCGTCGGCGATTCGTGGTGGACACTTCTGGTGGCGGCGTTCATGGCCGTGACGTTCGCGCAGGTCGCGCTCGTCATGCACGATGTCGCGCACCGGCAGGTCTTCCGGCTGCGGCGGCCGACGGAGGTCATGGGCCGGATCGTCGGCAATGCGGGCATCGGGCTGGCGTACGGCTGGTGGCAGGACAAGCACACGCGGCACCATGCCAATCCGAACCACGAGGAACTCGATCCCGATGTGGCGCCGGATATCCTGGTCTGGTCGCAGCGGCAGGCGCGGGCCAGTCGCGGCCTGCCGCGCCTGATCGGGCGGGCGCAGGCGTATCTGTTCTTCCCCTTGTTGCTGCTGGAGGGCCTGAACCTGCACGTGTCCGGCGTCCGTGCGCTGCGCAACCGGTCGGGCAAGCACCGGGTGCTGGAGGGCTCGCTGCTGTTCGGCCACTTCGCCGTCTATCTGGTGGCACTGTTCGCCATCCTGCCCGCCGACAAGGCGCTGGCGTTCCTCGTCGTCCACCAGGCGCTGTTCGGTCTGTACATGGGATGCATCTTCGCGCCGAATCACAAAGGGATGCCGACGTTTTCCGGTGGCGAGCGCCCCGACTTCCTCCGGCGGCAGGTGCTGACCTCCCGCAATGTGCGGGGCGGCGCGCTGACCGATCTCGCCCTCGGCGGGCTCAACTATCAGATCGAGCACCATCTGTTCCCGAGCATGCCGACGCCGAATCTCCGTCACGCCCAGGTGATCGTCCGCGACTACTGCGCCGAGATCGGTGTGCCGTACCACGAGACGGGATTGATCTCCTCCTACCGCGAGGCGCTGCGGCACCTGCACCACGTGGGCGCGCCTCTGCGCGGTCCGGCCATGTCGTAATACTCTGTGCGACATGGCCTTCCGCGATCAGTCGGTGTCCTTCCCGATCTGCTCGAACAGGGCCCGCATATTCGGTCCGATCTCGGCGAGTTCGATATAGGGCACACCTCCCGCCGCTCACGATAGCCGCGCGGCTCCCGGATTCGCCTGGTCGGCGACGGGGCGGGTCGCCTTGATGATTGCCGAGTGCATTCCGTCGGCGACGGAATGGGTTGGGGTGATGTCGATTTCGGTGAAACCGGCCGCTCGCAGCTGCTCGCGGTATTCGGAGAAGGACAGGGCGCCCGCGATGCAGCCCGCGTAGTCGCCGCGCTCGGCCCGCTGCTCCGGGGACAGGGCATCGTCGGCGACGACGTCGGCGATCCCGATCCGGCCGCCGGACACCAGCACGCGCGCCATTTCGGCGAAGACGGCGGGCTTGTCGACCGACAGGTTGATCACGCAGTTGGAGATCACCACGTCGATGCTGTCGGCGGGCAGCGGGATCGACTCGATGGTTCCCTTCAGGAATTCCACGTTGCCGACTCCGGCCGCGGCGGCGTTCTCGCCCGCCAGCGCGAGCATCTCGTCGGTCATGTCCAGCCCGAACGCCCGGCCGGTCGGGCCGACGCGACGCGCGGACAGGATCACATCGATTCCGCCGCCCGAGCCGAGGTCCAGCACCCGTTCGCCCGCGCGCAGCTCGGCGACCGCGGTCGGATTGCCACAGCCCAGCGACGCCGCGACGGCCTGGATCGGCAGCCCGCCGCGATCGCTCGCGCCGTACAGGCTCGCACCGAAACTCGGATCGATATCGACCGACCCCGTCGCGCAGCACTCCGTTCCGCAACAATCCTCGGCCACCCCGCCGGCGGACACCGTCGCCGCGGCGGCCGCATACCTGACACGCACGCTCTCTCGCAGTTCGATCTGCTGCTGATCGGTCATGATCTCCACTCCTCTACCGGTCTGTATCGATGACTATCGATCCAAGCTTGCACCCTGAATAGGCAGCTGTCAATATAGAAGTATGTCGAAACAGGATCTGCCGGTGCTCGCGTCCGCCGACTGCTGCACGACCACCCTGTCGGCGCCGCTGGACGCCGACGCCGCGGCCGCGCTGGCGGGCATGTTCAAGGCGCTCGCCGATCCGGTCCGGCTGCGAGTGCTCTCGCTCATCGCGGCCCGCGCGGGCGCGGAGGTGTGCGTCTGCGAGCTGACACCGGCGTTCGAGTTGTCGCAGCCGACGATCTCGCACCACCTGAAGGTGCTGCGCGAGGCCGGGCTGATCGACGGCGAGCGGCGCGGCACGTGGGTCTACTACCGCGTGATTCCCGCAGCGCTGCAACGTCTTTCGGCCGTATTGGATCCCGAAGCCGTTCCGGCCGCCGGGTGACCGCGGCTACAGGATCGCCACGGGTGCGACGGGCGTTCCGGTGGCGCCCACGAACGGTTCCGGCATCGCGGACAGGAAGAACTCGTAGCGCCCCTCCTCCGCGCACACCACCGACAGTTCCTCCAGATTCCAGTTCTGCCCCTGCGGCATTCCCATCTCCACGAGATGCAGCGCGTGCACGGCCAGCCAGACGTTCTCGAGCTCCGGCGGGGTGATCTCGAAGGTCAGGGTGTCGTTGGCGACGGCCGCGACATCGCGGTCGTGGAACCACGACGGGCAGCGCACCGACAGCCCCGGCGACGGCACCGCGTACCCCGTCCGGTCACCGGCGAGGAACAGCCGGATCTGCCCGGTCCGCACCAGGACCACATCCCCGGCCCGCACCCGGACGCGCCCGAATTCCTCCGCCGCCGCCAGATCCTCCGGAGTCACGGCGTGATCGCCCGCGAGCCGGTCCACGCCGCGCGCGGCGGCCACATCCAGCAGCACGCCGCGCGACACCAGGTGCCGCGCCTTCTCGATCCCGCTGAAGGCGGCGCCGTCGTGCGCCGTGATGCTGTCGGCGGGCCGCCCGTTGTAGATCCGGCCCCCATACGACACATGCGTCCATGCGTCCCAATGCGTTCCGGCCTGCAGCCCGAAGGTCACCACATCGTCGCTGACGGCGACGGTCCCCGGCCCGAACAGCTCCCGATTCACCGCGATCATGCTGTGCAGCGGATTGACCCGGCCCTTGATCATCCCGGTCTGGATTCCCTTGTGGCTCAACGGGACCGCCAGCGGTACCCGGCGCCCGCTGCGCACGCACGCCGCGGCCGCGCGCACCACGTCGTCGGTGACGAGATTGAGCGTGCCGATCTCGTCCTCGCGACCCCAGCGACCCCAATTGTTCACACGCGCGGCGAGTTCGAGAAATTCGGACGGTAGTGCCATACCGGAGGAACATACCGGACGTCCCGGACTGCGCTCGCCCGCTCTGTACCAATTGTTCGAAATGAGCGAATCTTCTTCGGCAGCAATAGATTTGAGCGATCAACAGGCTTGAATCTAGATCAACTCGCCGCCTACGCTGGAGTTCGGCGCGAACCGACCGGTCGCCGCCGAAACGATCGAGCCCGACACCGGAATCGAGGGATCCGCAGTGCGAACCGATGGAGACACCTGGGACATCGTCAGCAGCGTGGGCGCGACGGCGCTGGGGGTGGCGACCTTCCGAGCGATCGAAACCGCCCGGCCCGACGCCATGATCCGCGACGACTACGCGCGACTGTTCGTCGAGGCCGCCGATGATCCGAACTTCCTCGAGACGCTCGACGACCCTCCGGCGATCGGCCCGCTGCCGCGGATGATCGGGCTCCGGACCAGGTTCTTCGACGAATTCTTCGACGCGGCGACGGCCACCGGGATCCGGCAGGCGGTGATCGTGGCGGCCGGACTGGACGCGCGTGCCTATCGCCTGCCGTGGCCCGCGGGCGCCACGCTGTTCGAGATCGATCAGCCCAAGGTGCTGGAGTTCAAGCAGCAGGTGCTCACCGACCGCCAGGCCACGCCCCGGGTGGCCCGTTGCGCGGTGCCGGTCGACCTGCGCGACGACTGGCCCGCCGCGCTCGCCGACGCGGGCTTCGATCCGGCGCTGCCCACGGCCTGGTCGGCCGAGGGGCTGCTGCCGTATCTTCCTGGTGCGGCACAGGATTCGCTGTTCGAGCGCATCGACGCGCTGTCGGCTCCCGGTAGCCGGGTCTCGGTCGAATGCTTCACCGGGCGGCCCGATATCGCGCGATTCTCGGCCGTCGAACAGTCCCTGTTCGACCGGAGCCCGTTCGGGGATCTGGACGTCGCGGCGCTGTTCTACGACGACGACCGCGCCGATCCCGCGCAGTGGTTCGCCGGGCGCGGCTGGTCGGTGCGCTCCGCCGGTGTCGCGGAACTGGCCGCGCGGTTCGACCAGCCCGTCCCCGAACTGCCCGCGGAGGCCGCGGAGATGGCCGCCCTGTCCGCGTACCTGACCGCACGGAAATAGGCCGCGCCCCAAGGGGATTCAGGCGAGTCCCAGCCCTCGATTGGCCGCGCCGAGCGGGTCCGGCGGCGGCACGGGCTCGGCATCGGCCGTCGCGGACAACGCGACGTCGGCGCCCAGGCCCTTGTCCGCCGCGGCGACGCGGATCGCGTCCACCACGATCAGCAGTGCCGCGCGCCGGGCCGTATTCGTGCGGTAGGCCAGCGAGACCGTCCGGGTGAGGACGTCGCCGAGGGTGACGATATCCACACCCGGCGGGCGCAGCGCCAGGCCCAGGTCCGACACCAGCGTCACGCCCAGTCCGGCCGCGACCATCGCCATCGCGGTCGCCTGCTCCTCCACCTCGTGATGGATGCGCGGCCGCAGGCCCAGGGACTGGAATGCCAGCCGGGCCGAGTGCCCGAAATGCGAGTGGGCGGGAGCCAGGATCCACGGGTGTTCGACGAGTTCGGCCAGCGTCACGCTGGGCGAGGGCACCGCACCGGCGGGGACGGCGGCATAGATCCGCTCGTTGGCGATGATCGCGCGCTCCAGGCCGCGATCCCAGGTCGTCGGGTAATTCGAGTAGTCGAGGACGAACGACAGGTCGAGCGCGCCGTCGCGGACCGCGGCCGCCGTCGCCTCCGGCGCGAGTTCCTGCGTCCGCACCAGGATGCCCGGGTGCGTGCGCGCGAGGGCGGTGAGCGCGTCCGGGAGCAGGCCCGACGCCACCGATGCCCACACGCCGGCGGTGAGCTTCGCCGTCACCGATTCACCGGCCTCCTCGAGGGCCTGGGTCGCGCGCTCGACCGAGGCGAGGATCTCCTCGGCATGCTCGGCGAGCAACACCCCGACGTCGGTGAGCTGCACCCGCCGCCCCCGCCGCTCGAACAGCCGGGTGCCGACGTCGCGTTCCAGCTGCGCGAGTTGCTGGGAGACGGCCGACGCGGTGTAGTGCAGGGCGCTCGCGGCCGCCGTGATCGTCCCGCGCCGCCGCAGCTCGCGCAGCATCCGCAGGCGGGGCAGCGACAGATCCATGCCCCCGACCCTATCCGCCCCACCACCACCATTCCCGTCCACGGCAGCCCCCACCCCTACACCAACAGCACGGCCCCAGCCGCAGCGGCACAACATCTTCCCGGCAGCGGCACAACATCCTTCCCGGCAGCGGCACAACATCCTTCCCGGCGACGACACAACATCCTTCCCGGCGGCGACAATACATCCTTCCCGGCGGCGACAATACATCGTTCACTGCGGCGACACAACATCCTTCACGGCAGCGGCTCAACCTC
>NZ_JARWQD010000045.1 GCF_029869545.1 Nocardia wallacei
CCCCCCCCCCCCCCCCCGTGGTTACATCCCCCCCCCCCACCCCCCCCGCGGGGCGGCGGGGGGCCCCCCCCCCCCCCCCCCCCCCCCCCCCACGCCTCACCGTAGGAGACACCGAAGCACATGACAACCACCGAAGACACCACAACCGCTGTGCCGACCGCAGGCGGCGTCCCGATCGCCGAGCTACGCGAACGACTGGCGCAGTCCCCATCCGGCAAGATCGTTATCGACGTCGACCCCCATGAAGTCGTGTTCGGCGACAACATCCGCACCACCGTGACGGTCAAGGGCCGAACGATCAAGTCGGTCAAAGAGTTCGGTTTCGTGCAGGAGCCGCCCGCATTCATCAACGACGCCGATCAAATCGAGATGATCACCGGTCAGCGGCGCATACTCGCCGCCCGGCAGGCCGGTGCCGAGCGAGTCTCGATTGTGCTCAAGGCCAAGCCGGAGGGCGACGAGAACGCGCTCAAGGCCGCCAAGATCGAGGCGCAATGGACCGAGAACGACGACCGCGAGGCCATGACCGCCGGTGACAAACTCGTCACCCTCGAGAACTACCTCGAACTGCCGGGAATCACCCCCACCCGGGCAACCCAGAAGCTCGGCATCGACCGAGACGAAGCGCGTGCCGCGAAGAACCTCCGCAAGTCCCCGCGTGCCCGGCAGACCGCCGCCAACGCACAGCTCAGCCTGCAGCAGGCCGAAGTATTCATGGAGTTCGAAGGCGACGAGGACGCCGAACAGCGCCTGTTCGCCGCCGCCGAGAACAACACGTTCGACGCCGCAGCCGCCACGCTGCACGCCGAGCGCGAACAACGCGCCGAGCACGCGATCGCCGCACAGCCCTACATCGAACGCGGATACACCATCCTCGACACCGAACCCCGCTGGTCCCAGCAGGAACAGACATCGCCGCTCGAGTACCTGTACACACCGCAGGGCCGCGTCGCCACCGAGGACGACATCACCAACCCCGAACATTGGGCCGTCTACCTCGAAATGTCGGAGGTCGAAGCCCCCGACGGCGGAATCGATCGGTACTGGCAACCGAAATACCACTGCATCGACCACCAAGGCGCCGGACTCAAATTCAGCCGCCGGGAACCGACCGTGCGCAGCCAAGAAGAGAAGGCCCGCAAACACGCAGAGAACAACATCGTGAAGGCGGGCAACAAGGCCGCCCGCGCCGCCACCGTCAACCGCCGCAAGTTCGAGGCGCGATTGCTCGGCAAAGCGCAAGGCCACGGAGTCAAACGCGCCACAAAGCTCCCCGCCGGACTACTGACCTGGGCAGCACGCCTGCTGTTCACTCAGCGCGGCATCACCAACGAGAACACCGCCGATACCCTCACCGCCGAACTGCTCAACCAGGACGCGCACAAGGCCATGGTCACCGGCGAACTGTTCGACAACCTGACCGACCCGCGCATTGCTCCGCTCATCGTCGGACTGGCAATCGGCTCGGTCGAAGCTCGTATGCAGCCGCGCAAGTTTCGCGAAGACCAGCTGGAGAACCCGCGCTACTGGCGCGTCCTGCACCCCAACCCCCTCGTGTACTCCACCGTCGACATGGAGGAGACCCCGCGCGCGATGCTGGCCGCGCTACAGAGCGCGGGCTACCAGCCGACCCCGATCGAGCGCGCCCTCCTCGGCGAAATCACCCTGGCCGAAGCCCTCGAACTCGAGGCCGCCGCCGAGATGGCATCCGACGGTACCTCGACCGACGGGACGGGTAAGGCCCGCAAGAAGGCCAAGCCGACCGCGACAGCCACCGGCGAGGGCGACGGACCGGAGCAAGTCGACAAGAGCGCCGCCGCCGACACCGACCCGGCGCCGACGCCCGAGCCCGACGAGACCCCGGACGCCAGCCCATCCGCCGCCTGACCCCGCCGCGCGGGCCGGAGCCGACACACTCCGGCCCGCCCGGCCACGCCGGCCGCGGACCGCATCCGGTAACGAGCGCAACGGAACTCCGCTGCGCTCCATACAGCCATCTCGACGGCCCGGCCACCGCTCACTCACCAGCCGGTCCGGCCCACCCACCGACGTAGTCCCGGCCGCCCGCAAGCGCCCTCCGCACGGCGCCACCGTGCCCACGAGCACCGGCACGAGATCCGCCATCACCGCGGCGCCAGCGCACTCCCATTACGGCAACCAAGGAAGACAGCTATGCACGAAAACGCCGAAACCTCCACCGCCACAACACCTCCCACCTCCGACAACCCGACCGCATCTCTGCCGGTCGAAGTGACCCAGTATGTCGCACCCGACTGGATGATCCGCGCGTGCCTGCCGCTGCTCGTCGTCGCGGGCCAAGCCGTCGTCCAGCCGATCGCCCACCGCGCCTACACAATCTCGATTCTGGCGATGCCGCTGCTCGCCTCCGCCGTCGTGTACATCGCGTGGGCCTATCGCATCCGGACACGCGTTACCCCAAGCGGCCTGGAGCTACGCACCCTCAACCGCACCCGACACATTCACTGGCACCACATCAGCGGCGTGCGGACCCGCCCCGGCCGCTTCGCCCGGCTCATGCTCACCGACGGCACCGAAACCACCCTGCCAGGAGTCACCACTCGCCTGCTCCCGTGGCTCGTCGTCGTCACCGAACACCGCGTCACCGCGGCCGACCGCCGCGCCTGACCCCAGCATCCACCGGGAGGAACCCACAGAGAACACCAATCAGCCACGCCCACAACCACATAGACGATAACCAGCGCCGAGGGGCCCCGGGGCGGCGCAAATCCACCGGGCGCCGCCCCGGGGCCAAACAACCCCCACCACGGCGGAAACCCAAGCGGC
>NZ_JARWQD010000046.1 GCF_029869545.1 Nocardia wallacei
CCTTCACCATATCCGGGTCGGCCCGGCCGCCCGAGACGTCGTTGACCACCGACACCCCCGCCGCGGGGGCCGCCGCGGCGGCGCGCGCCCCCCAGGGGTGCCCCCGCGGCGGGCCCCCCCCCCCCCCCGGGGGGGCCCCCCCCCGGGGGCCCCCGCTCCCCCCCCCGCGCCGCCCCCCCCTAATTTTTCCCGGGGGGCGTTTTTTTTGGGCGCTTGCGCCTATGGTTTTTTGCGGCGGGGTCGGGCAACGGGGTTGCGGGGTTGGCCCGTCTGCGTGTTCAGGTTCGCCACGATCTGCTGGAGCTGCTGGACACCGCCGGTCAGCGCCTGGATCGCACCGGTCAGCTGGGCGGCGCCCCGGTCGGCCAGCTGCGGCACCTGCTGGGCCAGCTGGGCGCCCTGATTCAGCTGGGCGGCGCCCTGCGACAGGCGGGCCGCCGCGTCGCGCAGCAGCGCGCTCACCGGGGTATTCGGATCGGTGCTCGAACCGGTGAGTTCGGCGAAACCGGCCAACTGGGATCCGACCTGCCCGGAAATCCCCTGCAGCGCATCCATTTTGCCGATGATGTCGGCCAGCCGCGGATCACCGGCGAACGGCAGGGCGCGCAATGCCGGGAGGACCTCGTTCAGCCCGGTGCTCAACGCGTCGGCCGAGCCGGACACCTGGCCGATGGTCACGCCGGTCGCGTCCAGCGCGTTCGCCAGGCTGTCGGCCTGCGCGGTCGCGGCCCCGAGGGTGCTGTTGAGCTGGTCGATCCCCGCCGTCAGCTGACCGGCGCCGTCCTTGGCGGTGTTCAGGAAGCCGAGCATCTCGTCGGCGCCGCCGGTGAACTGCCCGGAGGCGTCGGCCGCCGCCTGCACCCCGGCACCGAGGAGCTGGGTGGTGAACGCCACCTGCTGCACCGTGCCGCGCGCCGTGGTGACGGCCGCCAGGGTCTGGTCCACCCCGGCCGCGCTGATCCGGCGGGTGACCTCGTTGACGGCGTCGTTGACCAGGTTCGCGTCGGCGTGGGCGCTGGTGTCGACGGTGACCTGCGCGCGCTGCGGCTTGGCGGAGGCCAGGGTGGCCAGCGAGGAGGACAGGTCCGCGGGCAGCGTGACCACCGCCGCGTAGTCGTCGGTGCTCAGCTGGTCCGGCTCGGCGACGGTCCAGTCGTGGATGCCGCCGTCCTGCAACCCCTTCACGATCTTGGCGCCGGTCGGTCCGGTGTCGGTGTTCACGATGGCGACCGCGGTGGGCGCGGCGGCGGACTGGCGCAGCCAGAGCGCACCCCCGGTCGCCGCACCGGCGATGAGCAGCACCGCGACGACCAGGATCCAGCGAGTTCGTTTTGCGACCACCCCACAGACCGTAGAGGTTCGAGATGGTCGGGTGCTGGCGCGTCTCTGAGGATTCGGTAAGGGTTGCGGATCAGCGAAAGATCATGGCGTTCAAGATGTCTCGGTGTCCGTGACCGCGCCGCGGTCCGGCAACATCAGCACCAGGCGGACGCCGCCCAGGGTGCCGTCGTCGAAAAACGCTCGCCCACCGTGCAATTGCGCCTGCTGGGCGACCAGCGCCAGGCCCAGCCCGGAGCCGCCCTTGCTGGCCCGGCTACCGCGGAAGAACCGCTCGAACACCGCCGCGCGTTCGTCGGGCGCGATGCCGTGGCCGTTGTCGTCGACGGAGATCACGATGAATCCGTCGGGGGTGCGGTGCGCCGAGACCAGCGCCTCGGTGGCGCCGCCGTGCCGGGCCGAGTTGGTGAGGGCGTTGTCCACCGCCAGCCGCAGGCCCGTGGGCAGGCCGCGGGTGATCAGTTCCGGGTCGGTGTCGATGCGCACGGTCAGCCGCGGGAAGTGCCGCATGGCGTCGTGGGCGGACTGGTCGATCAGGTCGCCCACATCGGTTTCGACGTGGTCCTGATCGCCGGTGAGTTCACCGGTGGCCAGCCGCTCCAGCGCGGCCAGCGTCGCCTCCACCCGGCCCTCGCTGCGCTGCAGGTCGGTGAGGATCTCCGCGCGCTGGGTCTCGTCGAGGTCGAGGGTGCGCAGCACCTCGAGGTCGGTGCGCATCGCGGTGAGCGGGGTGCGCAGTTCGTGCGCGGAGACCGCCGCGAAGTCACGCGCGGTCTCCAGTGCGGCCGCGGTCTCGGCCTGTGCCCGGTTCACCCGCTCCAGCAGCGAATTCACCGCGTCGGCAAGCTTTTCGGCCTCCCGCACGCCCGAGCCGTCGACCTGAGCCTCGGGCTCCCCGGTGCCGCTGCGCGCGCCCACCTGCCGGGTGAGGTCCACGATCGGGCGCACCGCGCGCCCACCGAACACCCAGCCCAGCCCGGCCGCGGCCGCCACCGCGAGCCCGGCCGCGACCAGTACCCAGCGCCGCTGCTCGGAGGTGGCGTGGTAGGCGTCGGTCAGCGGGATCGCCATCGACACGGTGCGGCCCGGCGGCTGGTTCTCGGTGGTGGTCAGGACCCGGAACGGGGTGTCGGCGATGGTCAGCGTCCGCGAGCCCGGCTCGGAATCCGGCAGCCGGACGCTGGTGGAGGACACCACGTCGCCGTGTTCGCGGACCGTGACCGCGATGTCGTCGTTCGGCCCGACCAGCGACAGCACGCCCACCGCGATCACCGGCTGCATCAGCACGATGCGCGAGGCGATGGTCAGTTCCTGATCGGCCTGGGCCAGGTTGTTGCGTTCCAGCGCGCGCACCGACACCCAGCTCAGCACCGCGGTGATGATGATCGCGCCGAGCGCCGCCGCCCCGGCCACCCGGGTGCGCAGGGAATAGGACCGGCGTCGGCGTGTGGTGGCGAATGTCGCTGTGCCGCTGGTCATTTCGGCGCCCGCAGCACGAAGCCGACGCCGCGGATGGTGTGCAGCAGGCGCGGGGTGCCGTCGGTCTCCAGCTTGCGGCGCAGATAGCCGACGAAGACGTCGACCACATTGGTGTCGGCGGCGAAGTCGTAGCCCCACACCAGTTCCAGCAGCCGCTCCCGGCTCAGCACCACGCCCGCGTTGCGGGCCAGCGTCGACAGCAGCTCGAATTCCCGCTTGGTGAGCTCGATTTCGTGGCCGTGCAGCAACGCGCGATATCCGGCGACGTCGATCTCCAGCGGGCCCACGGCGATCGCGCCGGGCGCGGCGGGGGTGGCGGCGGTGTCGGTGCGCCGGCGCAGCAGCGCCCGGATCCGGGCCACCAGTTCGGCCAGCACGAAGGGCTTCACGAGGTAGTCGTCGGCGCCGGATTCGAGCCCGGCGATCCGGTCACCGACCGAATTGCGCGCCGACAGCACACAGATCGGCACCTCGTTACCCATCGCCCGCAGCGCCGTCACCACCCCGGCGCCGTCGAGCACGGGCATGTTCATATCGAGCACGATCGCATCCGGCGCGTCCTCGCTCACGCAGCGCAGCGCCTCCGCCCCGTCGCGCGCGATCAGCACCTCGAACCCGGACAGCCGCAACCCCCGCTCGACCGACGCCAACAGATCCTCGTCGTCGTCGACCAGCAGCACCTTGGGGGTCTCACGCTCGCTCGTCACAGGATTCATTCTGCCTGGATGTGGGTTCCGGTCCGGGCGCGCAACGCGCCTCCCCGGATTCCGGCGGGGAGGCGCGCTGCACTACCGCGGGTGTCCGCCGCGTCAGTAGTTGTGGCAGGAATCGGCCACGGCCTGGATGGTCTCCCGCGCCGCGGCGGCGCGCGGGTCGTTCTCGGCCTGCTGGGCCGCCTCCGGATGCTCGTTTATGTACTGCTGGACCTCGGCGCGGCGCTGTTCGACCGGCTTGTCGAAGGTCTGCTGCAGCACGGCCTTCTGCTGCGGATTGGCGTCGAGTTGCTGGGCCAGCTGCGGGTTCTTGTCGTGCAGGGCCGCGTCCACCTGGGCGAACGTGCAGTCCGAATTCAGCAGCGGGGCGAGCATTTCGGTCGGATCGGCGGAGGCGGTGCCGGGGACGAGGAGAGCCGCAGCCGTGCTGAGGCCGCCGACGGTCAGGACGGCACCGGTGAGGCGGGCACGTAACGAGGTCATGGTGTGGCCTTTCGGATCGGAGCTCGGCCGCCGAATGCGGCGGACGCCTCGACGCTAGGGCCGGGTTCTGATCGTCGGATAAGCCGACACTGAGAAAACTGTGAGGGCGATCACCGAACCGCGGTGTGCCCGTCGGCGGGGGTGTCGGTCGAATCGGGGACGTCGGGCTCCGGCACGGTCTCGCCGCCGGTCTGCTCGGCGGCGCGGCTGGCCAGGATCTGGTCCTCGAGCGCGACCAGGACCGACGGATCCTCGATGGTGGCCGGCATCTCCGGGCTCTCGCCGGAGGCGATCTGGCGGATGCTGCGCCGCAGGATCTTGCCGGACCGCGTCTTCGGCAGGGCGGCCACCACGATCACGTCGTGCAGGGTGGCGATGGCGCCGATCTGCTCGCGTACCCGCTCGATCACCTCCGCGCGCAGCCGGGTCAGGTCGATCGCCGACTTGTCCTCGCCCGGCCCGCCGCCCCGGCCCGTCTTGAGCACCACGTAGGCGATCGGCCGCTGACCCTTCAGCTCGTCGGGGACGCCGATGACCGCGCATTCGGCCACCGCGGGATGCCCGGCGACCGCGGCCTCGATCCCGCCCGCCGACAGCCGGTGCCCGGCCATGTTGATCACGTCGTCGCTGCGGCCGAGGACGAACAGATAGCCGTCCTCGTCGAAGAATCCGGAGTCGCCGGTCAGGTAGTGGCCCGGAAAGGCGGACAGGTAGGAGCGGACGAATCTGTCGTCGTCGCCCCACAGGGTGGTGAGCGTGCCCGGCGGCAGCGGCAGCCCGATCACGATATTGCCCTCGGTCCCGGCCGTGACCGCGTCGCCCTCGTAGTCGAGCACCCGGATCCGGTAGCCCGGCACCGGCACCGACGCGGAACCCGGCTTGACGGGAAGTTCCTGCAGCCCCAGCGGATCCGCGCAGATGGGCCACCCGGTCTCGGTCTGCCACCAGTGGTCCACCACGGGGCAGTCGGGCCGATCGGCGAGCACGGTGTCGCGGGTCCATTCGAAGGTGGCGGGGTCCAGCCGCTCTCCGGCGCAGAACAGGGCCCGCAGCGTCGACAGGTCGTGGCGCTTGGCCCCCGCGGCCTCGGGGTCGGCGCGGCGGATGGCGCGCAGCGCGGTCGGCGCGGTGAACATGACATCGACGTCGTGCTCGTCGATCAGGCGCCAGTAGGTGGCGGCGTCGGGGGTGCCGATCGGCTTGCCCTCGTACAGCACCGTGGTGGCGCCGACCAGCAGCGGCGCGTAGACGATATAGGAGTGCCCGACGACCCAGCCGATATCGGAGGTCGTCAGCATCACCTGCCCGGGCTGCACGGCGTAGATGTTGCGCATCGACCACGACAGCGCGACCGCGTGGCCGCCGTTGTCGCGCACCACGCCCTTCGGGTTTCCGGTGGTCCCGGAGGTGTAGAGGATGTAGAGCGGATCGGTGGCCGCCACCGAGACCGGTTCGGCCGGTTCGGCGTCGCGGACCATGTCCTCCCAGTCCAGCCATTGCGCCGCAACCGTTTCCGAGGAGCCGGGTAGATGTTCGGTGGCCGGCTGCGGCGCGGCGAACCGGATGGTCGGAAATCCGTTGCGCTGCTTGACCACCACGTGCCGGGGCGCGGCCTGCTCGACCTGGTCCAGCGCCTGCAGCACGATCGGCGGGTATTCGATGCGTCTGCCGGGCTCCAGGCCGCCGGAGGCTGTGATGATCAGCACAGGTGTGGCGTCGTCGATGCGCGCGGCGAGCTCATGTGCGGCAAACCCGCCGAAAACGACCGAGTGCACCGCGCCGATCCGGGCGCAGGCCAGCATCGCGACCACCGCTTCGGGGATCATCGGCATATAGATGACGACGCGATCGCCGGTGCGCACACCCAGCCGCAGCATCGCGCCGGCGAATCGGGCGACCTCGTCCAGCAACTCGGCGTAGGTGTAAACGACTGTGGCGCCCGTCATAGCGGAGTCGTATATTAGGGCGGGCTGGTCCGCGCGACCGCCTGTCGGCGGGAGTCCGGCAGCCGTCGAGCCCGCTTCCGGTGTGAGTTCGCGCACATGCCGGTCCAGTGCGTTGTAGGAGGTGTTGAGGCGAGCATCGGGAAACCAGCGAGCCGTCGGGCGGGCCGTGCTGTCGAGGATCTGTGTGGGTGCAACATCCCAGCTGATGGCCTCTGCGGCAGTACGCCAGAAGTCGGTGGGATCGACCAGGCTCGTCTGGTAGGTGGGCCGGTACTCCTGCTTCGCGTTCAACCGTGTGACTCCCTGCCTCGCATCGATGCCCGCCTCGATAGATCAGCCTGATTGTGGCAGACTTCACGCGACGTCCGGGCGGGCGCCGCGACCTTTGATTTTGTCCGGAATAGGCAGGTCAACGGCTGGACGTTGCCAACAGGTCACACAAGAAGTTATTGATCCGTTAGAATCGCATGCCACATATGTCGGCCGTCATGGACGCAATTTCTCGGCCAGCCGCAGCTCTCGGCCAGCTCCGTCTGTCGAGCCCAACGCGAGCGCGTGGGAGGCTCGCTGATGGCGCATGGCCGGGGCCAGTTTGGAAAGTGAGTGGAGATGCGTGACGCCGCTAGGTCCGGTAGGAAGCGTTGGGCGCTTGGTAACTGGGACCTGCGTTGGAAGGTCACGGCGGTCCTCGCCGTCCCCCTCCTCGTCGCGGTGGTGCTCGGTGCTTCCAGGATCGCGGCCCAGTTCAGCGACTCCAGCGAGCTGGACACCGCGGTCAAGCACGTGCAGACCATCCCGGCGGTCACCGGCCTGAGTGCCGCGGCGGCCGTCGTCTCCGGTGAGCAGATGGTGCAGATCGGCCCCGGCCAATCGCTGGTGCAGGAGGCCGACCTCGCCCAGCTCGACAACGCCATCGCCTCCGCCGAGAAGGCCGCGCCGCGCCTGGACGGCGTGCCGGGCGGCCGCGCCGCGATCGACGGAATGATCAACGGCGCGAAGGCGGTTCGCCAGGGCGGCACCGCGCCGTCGGCGACCGTCCAGGAGGCCCTCAATCAGGAGGAGTCGATCCGGCAGAACAGCGTCCGCACCGTGGAGGCGATCGTGTCGACGATCGCCGACCCGGGTGTCGAGGCCGCGAAGCTGCGCCTGGTCGACTCGCTGAACACTCGCGCGGTGATGGTCGCCGAGGCCGCCGGCATGGCCGAGGCGCTGCGCGGCAATCCCAAGGACGGGCTGCGCGACATGCAGATCGCCGCCAACACCGAGCGGCAGATGCTGGGCATTCTCACCACCCGCTTCCCCGACGGCGATCCGACGATCGCCAACCTGAACCAGTTGGTGAACAGCCGAATTCAGCTCGTCAGCGGCCCGCAGGCCGCCGCGGGCCAGATCCCGATCCAGGATCTGCGGCAGTCGGTGCTGGACAGCCTCTCCGACTACACCAAGATCGTGGGCCAGTCGACCGCCGAGATCGACTCGGAGGTGAAGGGCCTGGCCGACAGCGCCCGCACCGGCGCCATCCGGTACGCGGTGATCGTTATCGCGACCATCCTCGCGGCCTTGGTGCTCGCCGTGCTCATCGCGCGTTCGATGATCGTGCCGCTGCGCAAGCTGCGCCTGGCCGCGCTGCGCGTCGCCGAGCACGATCTCGGGCACGAGGTGTCGCGGCTGCGCGACGGCGCCAGCCCGGAAGACGTTCCGCTGGAACCGATGCCGGTGCACACCGAGGAGGAGGTCGGCCAGCTCGCCCGCGCCGTCGACGACATCCACGGCCAGGCGCTGCGGCTGGCCGCCGACCAGGCCGCCATGCGTACCCAGGTCAACGACATGTTCGAGACCCTGGCGCGGCGGTCGAAATCGCTGGTCGACCATCAGCTCTCGCTCATCGAGGCGATGGAGTACGACGAGAAGGATCCGCGCCTGCTGGAAAACCTGTTCCGGCTGGACCATCTCGCCGCCCGCATGCGCCGAAACGGCGACAACCTGCTGATTCTGGCCGGTACGCCGAAGCAGCGCCGCGGCAAGACGGCGCCCGTCGAGATCGCCGACGTGCTGCGCGCGGCCATCTCCGAGGTCGAGGACTACGAGCGGGTGAAGCTGGGCGCCACCCCGCGCGGCGCCATCACCGAACCGGCCGCCTCCGACCTGGCGCACCTGTTCGCCGAGCTGCTCGACAACGCGCTGCGCGCCTCCCCGCCCGAGACCGACGTCAAGTTCACCTTCGCCCAGGCGCACGACCAGGGCCTGCTGATCGAGGTCGCCGACCGCGGCATCGGTATGCCCCCGGCCGAGATGGCCGAGATCAACCGGCGCCTGGAGAACGTGGCCGAGGTCGGGCCCGACACCGCGCGCCACATGGGTCTGTTCGTGGTCGGTCGGCTGGCCGAGCGGCACGGGCTGACCGTGCGGCTGCGGCCCACCTTCGACACCGCGCGCGATCCGGGTGTGACGGTCACGGTGCACGTGCCCAAGCCGCTCATCGTGACGCCGGGCGGCGTCGGGGTGCAGATCCCGGCGCAGCAGCAGCCCACCCAGCAGGCGCCCGCGCCGCAGCGGCAGGCCCCGTCGTCGATGCAGATGCGCGGCGTCACCCGCACGCCCAGCGGCAACATGATGGTCACCGTGGATCCCGGTGGGAGCGGGCCGATTCCGGCCGGGGCCGATCGTGCCGGGGCCGACCGCGGGGAGCGTCCCGCGGCCGCCAACGGCGCCCCGGTGAACGGCACGGCCACGCCGAACGGCGCGCTACCGCAGCGCCAGCCCGGCACCTCGGCGCCCGGCCTGCCCAAGCGCCAGCCCGGCGCGAACGGTCCGACGGTCCGGCAGAACGTGGCCGGTCCCGACGGCCGCCCCGCCGACGCCGGGAAAACCGGTCTGCCGCAACGGGAGCCCGGTGCGAACGGTCCGCAGGCGCCGGCGGCACAGCCGGGCGCGAATCTGCCACAGCGCGGCGGCGGTAACGCGCAGCCGCAGGCCGGACTGGCCGCGAACATGCTCAAGCGGGCGCCCGGCGTCGGGGGGGGGCCCCCCCCCCGGGCCGGCGGGGGGGCCCGGGGGGCGCCCCGGCAGGGCGGGGGTGGTGGGGGGGGCCCCCCCGGCGGGGGG
>NZ_JARWQD010000047.1 GCF_029869545.1 Nocardia wallacei
CCCGGTTCGGTCTTCGCGGGGGGGCTTGGGGGGGGGGCCGCGTGCCCGGCGCGGCGGCCCCCCCTGGGGCCCTCGGGGGGGGCGCGGGGTGTGGTGTGGGCGCCCCCCCCCACTTCCGAACGCGGCGTCGCGGCGACGGTGTTGGGGACGCTGTGCACCGCCATCGCACCACCCCGCCCGCGCGGTCAGTGCTGTTGCGCGAGAACGCCGGTCGGCGATACTCCGGATCCGGTTGCCGCAGTGGGCAGATCGACGATGACCCGCAGACCGCCTCCGGGCCGCGCCGCCGCCGTCACGGCACCGCCGTGGGCGTGGGCGACCGAGCGCACGATCGACAATCCCAGCCCGGCGCCGCGCGAGAGTGAGCTGTCGGCGCGACGGGTGGTGGTCGTGAGGCGGCGGAACGGCTCGAACAGCCCGTCGATGTCGTATTCGGGGACCTCCGGGCCGGTGTTCTCGACCACGATCCGGCAGCGGCCGCCCGCGCTCTCGGTGCGCACGACGACCCAGCCGCCCTCGTGGTTGTAGCGGACGGCATTGTCGATCAGGTTGTGCGCCAACCGTTCCAGCAGCACCGGATCGCCGACGACCGGCGCCGGTTTCAGGTCGGTGCGCACGTCCACCCCGGCCACCTTCGGCGTCGGCAGGGAGATGGCCTGGACGTGGCGGACGATCTCGGCGAGGTCGGCGCGGCGCTGCTCGGTCAGCCGCTGTTCGCTGCTCGCCAGCACCAGCAGCCCGTCGATGAGGCGTTCGTGGCGCCGATTCACCTCCAGCAGCGTCGCGCCGAGCTGTCGCATCGATTCCGGCGGGTCGGGCCGATCGAGCGCGACCTCGAGCAGGGTCCGATTGATCGTCAACGGGGTCCGGAGTTCGTGCGAGGCATTGGCGACGAAGCGGCGCTGGCTGTCGAAGGCGCGGTCCAGGCGCTCCAGCATGGCGTCGAAAGTGTCTGCGAGGTCGGTGATTTCGTCGTGCGGGCCCGCGAGCGCGATGCGCTCGTGCAGGCTGTCGTCGGCCACCCGCCGGACGGTCGCGGTGATCTGCTGCAGCGGCGACAGCACCCGCCCGGCGAGCAACCACCCGAATCCGGTGGCCACCACGCCGACGGCGGCCAGCGCCGCGAGCGACCACGCCAGCATGGCGTGCAGCGTGGCGCGCCGGTCGGCCTCGGCCTGCGCGGCCACCGCGGAGGCCAGCTCGTCGGCGGCGCCCATCCGGACCCGGAACTGCGGCTCGTCAAGATACTCGCGCACGATGAACTGCGCGCCCGGTCGGCGCCCGAGCCACTGCTCCAGCGAGAAGTACAGCACCCCGACCAGCACGGCACCGGCGAGGAAGAAGGCTCCCGCGTACAGCAGGGTCAGCCGCAGCCGGATCGTCGGCCGCATCAGGCGTTTCACCGCAGGCGATAGCCCACGCCGGGCTCGGTCGCGATCGGGTCGGGATCGCCCAGTTTCCGGCGCAGCATCATGATCGTGTAGCGGACCACCCCGGTGAACGGATCGATGTTCTCGTCCCATGCCTTCTCCAGCAGCTGCTCGGCCGACACCACTCCCCCGTCCGCCCGCAGCAACTCTGCCAGAACGGCGAATTCCTTGCGCGACAACATCACCGGCGCATCCTCGCGGGTGACCGCGCGCCGGTGCAGATCCAATCGGACGCCGGAGCGCTCCAGCACCGGAGGCGTCGCCGGGCGCGCCCGCCGCCCGAGCGCCTGCACCCGCGCCACCAGTTCGGCGAAGGCGAACGGCTTGGTCAGATAGTCGTCGGCGCCCAGCCCGAGGCCCGCCACCCGATCGGGCACGGCGGTCGCCGCCGTCAGCATCAGAATTCGCGTCTCACCGCCGGTGCGCACCACCTCGGTGCACACCTCGTCCCCGCCCAGCACCGGCAGGTCCCGGTCCAGGACCACCACGTCGTAATCGTTGACCCCCACACGTTCCAGCGCCGCGCCACCGTCGTAGACGACGTCCACCGCCATCGCGTAGCGCCGCAGCCCCGCGCCGATCGCATCGGCCAGCAACCGCTCGTCCTCGACCACCAGAACCCGCACGCCGCCCATCCTGCCCGGCGAGGCTGTTAGGTCCCTGTGAGGAAACCGGCACTCTCCCCCGAATGGTGCATCGGTCCGGCACCGCCGGGACCGTCCCACCCCGCGAGATGTCGTCACCGGCGATACTGCCGGTTCCCGATTCACCCCGAGGTGTCTGGCCCGGCGACCCGGCCGCCGGACCCGTCTTCCCGCCGTCGGATTCGATTACTGCTGGCCGCACGATGTGGCGTGTGCGCGGCAGACGAACCAGTCGCTGTCGCCGTGGGTGCGACCGTTGCGCTGCGACGCGTTGTTGTCGCGCGCGCGCTCGCCGCCCCAGCGCAGCTGGTTGTCCCGGCCACGGTTGTAGCCCGAATTGCTGGTCCGGCCGCTGTTGCCACGGTCCGACGACGACGAGTCGTGGCTGCCACCGCGGCTGCCACCCTGCCCCGGCGCGGCATCGGCGACGGCGGGCATCGCCGCGACCGGGACGATCGCGATCGCACCGGCGGCGAGCAGCCCGGTAAGGATCCGGCGGGTGTTCGAATGTGCATTGTCGGCCATTGTTCTTCCGTCCTTCGTGCCACCTCTGACTGGAAGCGGCTCAACCCGTTCTATGTACCGTTATTTAACGGCACGTTCAGTGTGGCACACCCTGGGCCGTTCGTGGTATTCCCATCAGAAGTAAGTTTTCAGACCTCGTGATCGTCGACACCCGGGCGCCGGGACCGGGTGGCCCACCCCTTCCGACATCGTCGAATCACGATGAGCCGCACCGGTTACCACGCCTTTGCCATGCACATACGGGGCGTCGGCCGGACGCGCAGAATCGGCGGCCGCACCACCCGGAGCACCCCGTCCGCCCCACCAGTACGCACGCCGAACCGCCCCTTCAGCACCCCTGCCTGTCAATCCTTGTCACGACACGCAATGTGCCGCCATTTGGTGGCAAGTTGTTGCAGCCCACCCCACCAACCGTGATTTCCCCCACAACCCCCGCACCCAACACAAAAAACCCATGTAAAACCACCAATTTGGTGCCCCCCCACAGAAAACCAAAAAAATTAACACCCCCACCCCAAACCCGCAATCACCAACAATCACCAAAAA
>NZ_JARWQD010000048.1 GCF_029869545.1 Nocardia wallacei
CATGACGATGCCGTGGCGGTTCTCCTCGGCGGTCCAGCGTCCGACCCAGGTGCCCCAGGCACCGTCCTGGGAGAAGTTCTCGGCGATCTCGCGGTGGTAGGAGGGCAGGTTGTCCTCGGTCAGCAGGTTGGTGATCATCGCCGCCTTGGCGACCTCACTGAGCTGTGACTGCGACGGGTCCCAGTCCACGCCCCCCAGCGCGGCGAAGTTGCGCCCGTCGTCCCACGGCACGTAGTCGTGCGGGTGCCATTCCTTGGCCATCGACAGGTGGCGGTTGACGTTCTGCTCGGCAACCGGCTCCAACTCCGTCAGCAGTTCGAGTTGAGTCAGATCCCTTGCCATATACATTGCCCTTCGGTGTGTCGTGCGCTCTTGCTCGTCAGTCCCCCTTGGCCTTGCCGCCGCGGCCCATACCTTACGGCACCGTAGGTGTGATGCGAAACGCATCTGGGTGACTTCACAGTGTCCGTGATGGAACTCATATGGCGACGTCGGGGCGGGTACAACGCCTCCGAGTCTAGGCGTCCGGGCCGCGCCGTGCTGACTATCGTTCCCAGCTGCGAAGTGTTAGCCGGTCACGGAAAACCGCCCGCCGCGCGCGGCGACGGGCGGTGGGCGCGGGGTCTCAGCGCTTGCCGCCGAGCAGTCCACCCAGGATGTTTCCGAGCGCGCCGCCGGCATTCTTGCCCAGCGCATCCGAGATCGCTCCGCCGATGCCGCCGCTCTTGCCCGCCCCGCCCAGTAGCCCGCCCAGAATGTCGCCGAGGCCGCCGCCCGCACTCGGCGTCGGGGCCGGGGTGGTGCCCGCCCCCGCGGATCCGCCCGCCATCTGCTTGCCGAGATAGGCGAGCACGATCGGGGCCAGCAGCGGCAGTATCTTGGCGACGAGTTCGTTGCCGCCGGAGCCCTCGGTCGCGCCCAGCGCGTTGATGACGGTGTTCTTCTCCTCGCCGAAGACGTTGTCCACGATCTGTTCCCCCGAGTTCGCGTCGACCTGCTCGATATCGACGCCGCCCGCCAGCAGGCCGTCGTCCTGATGCTGGTCGACCAGACCCTGGACGGTCTGTTCCTGTTGAGGATTGCCGGTCTGTGCCTGAAGGCCGCCGAGCAGGGCGGGCAGCGCGGTCTGCACCGCGCTCGTCGCGGTCGCCCGGTCGACGCCGAGCTTGTCGGCGATCTGGCCGATCGGAACTTGGGAGAGCAGGTCATCGAACGAATTCATGGCTGAAGCCCCTCTCGTGGGATGGACCGGTGGCCACCGGATGTGCTCACAGTAAGCGAGGGTTCCGGGCGAACGCGGAAGATTTGCCAGGTCGTGACCGGCAATGCGCGACGGGCCGGAGCCCTGCGGCTCCGGCCCGTCGGAAAACGTGCCCCCACCAGGGCTCGAACCTGGGACCTGCGGATTAAAAGTCCGTAGCTCTACCAACTGAGCTATAGGGGCGCGGATCGCAAGTCTAATGCGCCGGATGCGCGAGTGGTAACCGGTATCCGGGTGTGGGTGTTTGCGCTGTCTGCGTGGGTGTTCCGCCGCCGGGCCGGGTGGTGCCCTCGAATGCCGCCGGTGGGTCCGCGCGGGGGTGGTGGACGGGCGCCGCGGGGTGGTGGTGGATCGATCGGCGGGCGGCGGGGCGGGACATGGTGTGCGCGCGATTGATACGCGGAGGGGTGGTCGGGCGATACGTCCTGAGGCGTGGACTCGGATCCCTGTGCCCCCGGTGCCGGGGGCAAACATCTTGGTTCCCAATTTGTTTGAGCGCAGAAGTGTGGAAATATCAACCAAACGTGGTGCGTAGCAACGCAATTGGCAGTGGAGGTGAGTGTGTCCGCGGATCGTCCGGGGGGACGACGGGAACGGGGGTGGATGTGTTCGGTGGGTGTCGGGCCGTCCGGGCGGAGATCGCCCGGGGGTGAACGGCGCTGGGGCGCGGCGGAATTCGCGAAAGGAACCAATCGCCCATTGGGTAGCCGTGTATTTGCCAGCGTTCGAGAAACGCAATCGGGCGAACTGACTTGCCGGTACGCCCTACGGCGAGTGCTGATTCGGGGTACGGTGACCGCTTGGTGAATTCCGTAAGAATCGGGAGTGCCCCGGTGCGATGGGATTCGGCCTATGGTTGATGTGCCCGACGATGTCGCGACCGGTCAGACCCGATCGCGACGCCCTGGAGATTGCGTCGCAGGAGGCAGATCCGAGACGAAGAAAACGCCCGGGTGCGCACCCCCTGCGGCGCACCCGGGCGCCGAGAACTATACCAGCCAGCGTGTTTCAGGTTTTCTCGCGAGTTTTCGTACCAAAAGTTTGAAAAACCGGGCGATAGCCCGCATTGAAGTATTTGAAAATCGTATAACTTCGCGTCGAGGACTGCTCCCCACGGGGGTCCTTCCGACGGCAAGTAGCTTCGGAGGCGTTTCGAGCATGGCACGGCAGCAAGAGCGGGCCCGCCGGACACGTGCGGCGATCATCAGGTCCGCCGCCGTTGAATTCGGGAAGAGCGGCTATGCCGCGGCGTCGCTCAACCGCATATTGGAGGGATCGCGCGCCACCAAAGGCGCCATGTACTTCCACTTCGACTCCAAGGAGGATCTGGCGCGCGCGGTGTTGGACGCCGCGGTCGAACGCTACCGCGCGACCACGGAAAGATGGCTCACCAGAACGGATCTCGGATCCCTGGATGTGCTGCACGGGATGATCGACGAGATCGCGCTGCGGCTCGAGAACGACATCATCATCCAGGCCGAATTCCGGCTCATCATCGAACCGGAGTTCTATCGCGACGTCCAGGCCGGCGGCGGGCGCATCCTCGGGCGGGCCACCCGGCTGCTCGCGGTCCGCGCGGTCGACCAGAAACAGCTGCGGCCCGACGCCGACCCCGACCGGTTCACCCGCACCCTCGCCGCCGCGCTGGCCGGGCAGCGCTACATCATCGACCTGCTCGGCGGCGGAATCGACCTGCGGTCGCGGTTCACCGAGGCCCTCGAGGTCATCGTCGAGGCCATGGCCACACCCGAGTGGCTCGAGGAGTTCCGGCGCATCGGCTGGCGCGCGTCCGCGCGGCTGGAGGACCTCGGCGTCTGAACCCCTGACCAGCCGATTTGGGATTCGCGATCGAGCTGTCATAAGCTATGCGGGCTCCCAACGGAAGCCGTTGAGAAACGGACCGGAGAGATCCGGCGGGCCCCCTTCGTCTAGCGGCCTAGGACGCCGCCCTTTCAAGGCGGTAGCGCGGGTTCGAATCCCGTAGGGGGTACGACGATGGCAACATCGTCGAAGGAGCAGAGCAAGGCCCTGTGGCGCAGTTGGTTAGCGCGCCGCCCTGTCACGGCGGAGGTCGCGGGTTCGAGTCCCGTCAGGGTCGCAAGACAAGCCAGGCATTCGGTACGGGTGCCTCCGGCCAGGTAGCTCAGTTGGTACGAGCGTCCGCCTGAAAAGCGGAAGGTCGCCGGTTCGATCCCGGCCTTGGCCACCTTCTCAGGGGTTGCCTGTTCGTGGCCCCCATCCGGGGCCCACTCCCACGTTCGAAGGTGATTTTTTGGGGGGGGGGCCCCCCCCCCCCCCCGGGGGGGGGGGGGGGGGGGGGGGGGGGGGGGGGGGGGGGGGGGGGGGGGGGG
>NZ_JARWQD010000049.1 GCF_029869545.1 Nocardia wallacei
GCGCTCCCGTCGGGCAACCGGTTGCGGGCTATCAGGTGCCGCCGCGCACCGGCGGCGGGCCCCCCCGGCCGGGGCGGCGCCGGGGGGCGCCGCGGCCCCCCGCGGTGCTATGGGGGGGCTCGCGCGGGGGCGCGCCCCCGAGCCGCGACGACCTCGACGATGTCGTGGTCACCGGTATCGAACAGCGGTCGAACGCTGTGCAACCCGGCTATCTGTCCGCCGGGCTCCCCGGGTCCCGGGCGCACGGCGCCCGCTTCGCCGCCGACGCCATCGAGCGGGGCGCGGTCGCGGTGCTCACCGATTCCGCCGGGGCCGAGCTGATCGGCGCGGTGAGCGTGCCCGTGCTGGTCCGCGACGATCCGCGCGCGGTGCTGGGGGAGCTGTCGGCGGCGATCTACGGCAATCCGTCGCAGCGGCTGCAGGTCATCGGGATCACCGGCACCTCCGGCAAGACCACCACGTCGTATCTGATCGAGGCCGGGCTGGCCGCCGCCGGTCGGCAGACCGCGCTGATCGGCACCATCGAGACCCGCATCGGCGGGCGGCGGGTGCCCAGCGCGCTGACCACGCCCGAGGCGCCGCAGCTGCATGCGATGTTCGCGCTGATGGTCGAGCAGGGCGTGCAGGCGGTGGTCATGGAGGTGTCCAGTCATGCGCTGGCCCTGGGCCGCGTGGACGGCGTGCGGTTCGCGGTGGGCGCGTTCACCAATCTGTCGCAGGACCACCTGGACTTCCACGCCGACTTCGAGGACTACTTCGCCGCCAAGCGCCGGCTGTTCGAACCCGAATCGCCCGTCGCCGCGCAGACCTGCGTGATCGTCGTCGACGACGCCTGGGGCAAGCGGCTGGTGCGCGAGATCGGTGGCCGCACCTCGGTGACCACGGTGGCGACCACGTCCAGCCCGACGGGGGAGGACGAGCCGGACTGGACCGCGCTCGGTCCGTCCGCCGACGGCGGCGAGCAGACCTTCACCGCCGCCGGGCCGGGGACCGAAACCCAGGTGCGGCTGCGTCTTCCGGGCCGCTACAACATCGCCAACGGCCTGCTGGCGGTCGCGGTGTGCGCGGCGGCCGGTGTCGACGCGGCCACCGCCGCCGCGGCCCTGGCCCGGGTGGATGTGCCGGGCCGGATGCAGCGCGTGGACCGGGGACAGGACTTCCTGGCCGTGGTGGATTACGCGCACAAGCCCGCCGCGATCGAATCGGTGATCGCGACGCTGCGCGAGTACGTGCGCGGTTCCGGCGGCCGCCTGGCCGTGGTGGTCGGTGCGGGCGGGGACCGGGACGCGGGGAAGCGGCCGCTGATGGGCGCGACCGCGGCCCGCGGGTCCGATCTGCTGATCATCACCGACGACAATCCGCGCAGCGAGGATCCCGCGGTCATCCGCGAGGCGATCCGCGGCGGCGCGCTGGGGATCGCGGAGGCCGAGCGCGGCGAGGTCACCGAGATCGGTGATCGGGCGGCGGCCGTCGCGGCGGCCGTGGAGTGGGCACGGCCGGGCGATGTCGTGCTGGTGGCGGGGAAGGGGCACGAGACCGGGCAGGAGATTGCGGGTGTGAAGTATCCGTTCGATGACCGCGAGGTGCTGGCGGAGGCCCTCTCTCGGAAAGCGAAGGATTTGACGGTTTCATGATCGAGCTGACCCTGCGGGAGATCGCGGATATCGTCGGCGGCACGCTGCACGATGTTCCGGATCCCGCGGTGACCGTGACCGGTGCGGTCGAATTCGATTCGCGCCGAGTCGATTCCGGTGACCTGTTCCTGGCACTGCCCGGCGAGCACGCCGACGGGCACGATTTCGCGGCCGCCGCGGTGGCGGCCGGAGCGGTGGCGGTGCTGGCGGCGCGGCCGGTAGGTGTGCCCGCGATCGTGGTGGAGCCGCAGCCGGTGACGCCGAGCCGGGCGATGGCCCTGGCCCACGACCGCGACGGTTCCGGTGCGGCCGTGCTGACGGCGCTGGCGGCGCTGGCCCGCGTGAATGTCGACCGGCTGGTCGCGGCCGGTGGCCTGACCGTCGTCGGCGTCACCGGATCCTCTGGCAAGACCTCGACCAAGGATCTGCTGGCGAGCGTGCTGGCCCCGCTGGGCCCGGTGGTGGCCCCGCCCGGATCGTTCAACAACGAGATCGGCCATCCGTGGACGGCGTTGCGCGCGAACTCCGACACCCGGTTCCTGGTGCTGGAGCTGTCGGCGCGCGGGCCGGGACATATCAAGGCGCTCACCGAGATCGCGCCGCCCGGTATCGGGGTGGTGCTGAACGTCGGCACCGCGCACCTGGGCGAGTTCGGCAGCCGAGAGGCCATAGCCCAGGCCAAAGGCGAACTGGTGGAAGCACTTCCGCCGTCCGGCGTCGCGGTGCTCAACGCCGACGACCCGAACGTGGCCGCGATGGCGAGCCGCACCCGCGCGCGCGTGGTGACGGTGGGGCAGTCCTCCGGCGCGGACGTGCGTGCTACCGACGTGGTACTCGACGCCGACGCGCGGTCCCGATTCACGTTGCACGCCAAGGGCTCCGTGTCGAAGGGCGGCACCCCGCGGCCCGACGGGGGCACCGCGGTCGAGCTGCGGCTGGCGGTGCACGGCGAGCACCAGGTGGGCAATGCGCTGGCCGCGGCGGCGGTGGCGCTGGAGTGCGGCGCCGATCTCGACACGGTGGTGCGGGCGCTGTCGGATGCGCGGATCGCGTCGGCGCATCGCATGGACGTGCGCACCCGCGCCGACGGCGTCACGGTGGTCAACGACTCCTACAACGCGAACCCGGATTCCATGCGCGCAGCGCTCAAGGCGCTGGTGAGCATGGCGAGGACCGGTGAGCGCCGATCCTGGGCGGTGCTCGGCGAAATGGCCGAGCTGGGTGAGGATTCGGTGATCGAACACGACCGCATCGGCAGGCTGGCGGTGCGCCTGGACGTGGACCGGCTCATCGTCGTCGGCGACGGCCGCCCGGCGCACGCACTGCACCAGGGGGCGGTCATGGAAGGCTCGTGGGGCGAGGAATCGGTTCTCGTGCCCGATATCGACGCCGCGATCGCGGTGCTGGACAACGAGATCGCGGCGGGTGATGTGGTGTTGGTGAAGGCGTCGAATTCCGTCGGACTGTGGGCGGTCGCGGACCACCTCACGGAGGCGGCGGTATGAGACAGATTCTTTTCGCGGCGGCCATCGCCCTGGCGGTGTCGATCCTGCTGACGCCGTTGCTGATCCGGATGTTCGCCAAGCGCGGCTTCGGCCAGGAGATCCGCATCGACGGCCCGGAGAGCCACCAGGCCAAGCGCGGCACCCCGACGATGGGCGGCGTGGCGATCCTGGCCGGTCTGTGGGCGGGCTACTGGGGCTCGCATCTGATCGGCATCGGGTACAAGGCCGAGGGGCCGACGGTGTCGGGCCTGCTGGTGCTGGCGCTGACGACGGCGCTGGGCGCGGTCGGCTTCATCGACGACTTCATCAAGCTGCGCAACAAGCGCAACCTGGGCCTCACGGCGGCGGGCAAGTATCTCGGGCAGCTCACGGCCGCAGTCGTTTTCGGCGTGCTGGCGCTGCAGTTCCCGGGCGCGAACAAGCAGACCCCGGCCAGCCGCCACCTGTCCTACGTCCGCGATATCACCACCGTGTCCATGGGGGTGATCATCTTCCTGGCGTTCGTCTGCCTGGTCGTGGTCGCCTGGTCGAATGCGGTGAACCTGACCGACGGCCTCGACGGGCTCGCCGCCGGATCCATGAGCCTGGTGCTGGGCGCCTACGTGATCATCACCTTCTGGCAGTACCGCAACTCCTGCGCCGTACATGCCGAGGCGGGCTGCTACAACGTCCGCGATCCGCTGGATCTGGCGCTGATCTGCGCGGCGGGCGCGGCCGCGTGCATCGGATTCCTGTGGTGGAACGCGGCACCGGCGAAGATCTTCATGGGCGATACCGGTTCGCTCGCGCTCGGCGGCCTGCTCGCGGGCCTGTCCATCCTGACCCGCACCGAACTGCTGATGATCGTGATCGGCGCGCTGTTCGTGGCCGAGGCGGCGTCGGTGATCCTGCAGGTGGCGGTGTTCCGGACCACGCGCAACCGGCTGTTCAAGATGGCGCCGTTCCACCATCACTTCGAGCTCAGTAAATGGGCCGAAACGACGGTGATCATACGGTTCTGGTTACTCGCGGCCATAGCGTCGGCGGTCGGACTGGGCTTGTTCTACAGCGAATACCTCTCTCAGGTCGGGTAGCAGCGATGGTCGAACACACTCCGCGGGCCCTGCGATCGCCGGGGCCCATGCTCGAATTCCTGCGCGGCCGCGACGTTCTCGTCGCGGGCTGGGGCGTGTCGGGCCGCTCGCTGATCGAGCCGCTGCGCGATATCGGCGCCCGCCCGGTGGTCACCGACGCGGGCGAGAAGGCGATGGCCGAGGCGGCCGAGCTGGGCCTGACCACCGCGACCGGTGACGAACTGCTCGCCCCCGCCGCCCTGGACCGGTTCGCGCTGGTGATCACCAGCCCGGGGTGGCGCCCGGATTCGCCGGTGCTGGTCTCCGCGGTCACCGAGGGCATCCCGGTCTGGGGCGACGTCGAATTCGCGTGGTGGGTGGACCAGGCCCGGCTGTACGGCCCGGCGCGCAAGTGGCTGGTGGTGACGGGAACCAACGGCAAGACCACCACCACCCAGATGACCCATGCCATTCTGCGCGCGGCCGGTATCGCCAGCGTCGCCTGCGGCAATATCGGGCTGCCGATCCTGGATGCGTTGCGGCGCAATCCCGGTCCGCAGGTGCTGGCCGTGGAGCTGTCGTCGTTCCAGCTGCACTGGGCGCCGTCGGTGCGCCCGGAGGCCGGGGTCGTGCTCAATGTCGCCGAGGATCACCTGGACTGGCACGGCGGCCTCGACGCCTACGCGGCGGCGAAGGCGCGCGCGCTGACGGGCCGGGTCGGGGTGGTCGGCCTGGACGATCCGGTGGCCGCCGCGCTGGCGCGAAAGTCCAAGGCGCGCCGCACCGTCGGCTTCCGGGTGGGAGTGCCCGCCGACGGCGAGCTCGGCGTGGTCGACGGCAAGCTGCTCGACCGCGCCTTCACCAAGGCCGCGATCCTCGCCGAGACCGTCGATATCAGCCCGCCCGGTCCGGCCGGGGTGGCCGATGCGCTGGCCGCGGCCGCGCTGACCCGATCCATCGACGTGGCACCGCAATTCGTCAAGGAGGGGCTGCAGGAGCACAAGGTCGGCCCGCACCGCGCGGCGCTGGTCCGGGAGCTGGCGGGGGTCGCCTTCGTCGACGATTCCAAGGCCACCAACCCGCATGCCGCGCGCTCGTCGATCCTGGCGCACTCCCAGGTGGTGTGGCTCGCGGGTGGTCAGCTCAAGGGCGCGCACGTGGAGGATCTGGTCGAGGAGGTCGCCGACCGGTTGGTCGGCGCGGTGCTGTTCGGCCAGGACGCCCCGGTCGTCGCCGCGGCGCTCGCGCGACACGCGCCCGATGTCCCCGTGGTGGAGCTCGGTTCGGGTGACGATGCTGTGATGGGTGCGGAACTCACGTCCGAGATGGATGGCGCGGACGCGGTGATGGCCAGGGCGGTGCGCATCGCCGCCGGGTACGCCCGACGCGGTGACACGGTGCTGCTGGCGCCCGCCGCGGCCTCGCTGGACATGTTCGCCGACTACACCCACCGGGGACGCAGTTTCGTCGCGGCGGTGCAGGCGCTCGACGAGGGAGATATCGGGAGCCCACAGTGAACAAACCGGCGCGCAAGCCCGCAGGGACCTGGTTCGGTGCCTGGCTGGCGCGCCCGCTGGCCGACTTCCACCTGGTGGTCACCATCGCCGCCCTGCTCACCACGCTCGGGCTGGTGATGGTGCTGTCGGCGTCCAGCGTCGAGTCGTACGCCGACGGTGGCTCTGCCTACAAGCTGTTCATTCAGCAGGCGCTGTTCGCGGTGATCGGCGCGGTGCTGTTCTATCTGGCGCTGCGGATGCCGCTGCGCCGGATCCGGCAGCTGTCGTTCCCGCTGTTCGCGGGCTCGGTCGTGCTGCTGTTGCTGGTGCTGATTCCCGGCATCGGCTCGGAGGTGCAGGGTTCGCGGCGCTGGTTCATGCTGGGCCCGCTGTCGGTGCAGCCGTCCGAGATCGTGAAGGTGACGCTGATCATCTGGGGTGCGCACCTGCTGGCCGCGCGGCGCTCGGATCAGGCGAGCTACAAGGACATCATGGTGCCGCTGGTGCCCGCCGGTCTGCTGGCGTGCCTGCTGGTGGTGCTGCAGCCCAACCTGTCGACCACCATCGCGCTGGGCCTGATCCTGGCGGCGCTGCTGTGGTTCGGCGGGCTGCCGGTGCGGCTGTTCGTGACCATCGCGGTGTCGGGCATGGTCGCCGCGGGCGTGCTGGCGCTGTCGGCGGGCTATCGGTCCGACCGCATGCGCGCGTTCTTCAACCCGGGCGACGATCCGCAGGGCATCGGCTATCAGGCGCGGCAGGCGCTGTTCTCGCTGGCCGACGGCGGTATCTGGGGCCGCGGGCTGGGGCAGAGCCGGGCCAAGTGGAGCTATCTGCCCAACGCGCACAACGACTTCATCTTCGCCATCATCGGCGAGGAGCTCGGATTCCTCGGCTGCGCACTGGTTCTCGGCCTGCTGGCGCTGTTCGCCTACACCGGGCTGCGCATCGCGAGCCGGTCGGTGGATCCGTTCCTGCGGCTGCTGTCGGCGACGGCGACGTTCTGGATCACCATGCAGGCGGTGATCAACATCGGCTATGTGGTGGGCCTGCTGCCGGTGACCGGCCTGCAGCTGCCCCTGGTGTCGGCCGGTGGTTCGTCGCTGGCGATCACGCTGCTGATGTTCGGCATCATCGCCAACGCGGCGCGGCACGAACCGGAGGCGGTCTCGGCCCTGCACAACGGCCAGGACGGCCGGATGAGCAGGCTGCTGCGCCTGCCCAAGCCGGAGATGTATTCGGCGGCCCGCGGCCAGTCCGGCCGCCCCGCTCACCGCCCGGCGGGTCCCGGTGGCCGTCGCCCCGGGGGAGTATTAGTGGGATAACAAAGTACG
>NZ_JARWQD010000050.1 GCF_029869545.1 Nocardia wallacei
AGCGCAGCCCCTGACGGGCCGGACCGGCGGCGGCGTCGTCACCGAATGCGTTGTAGCCCAGGTATTTTAGCTACGAGGCCGGTTCGGGTGGGTCGTCGGCCGGGGGGGGGGGCGCTCCGGGGGGGGGGGGGGGCCCCCCCCTCTTTCGGGGGGCCGGCGGGGGCTCTCCCCCCCCCCCCCCCCCCCCCTGGCCCCCCCCCCCACGGCTCGCGCGGGCACGGCCGCTCACACGTCATGCCCGCGCTCATCGCGCCGTATGCCACCGTGCCGGTGCTGCGCGGGGAAATGGCCCTGGGCATCTGGCAATCGGTGGCATTCGTCGACCTCAACGTCGACAACCCGGACCGCCGTGTCCGCCTCTCTTTCCTTGCCGACCCCAGTTGACATTGCGGATCGGACGGGGACGAGCGGCGAAGCGCTGCTGAACCGCGTAGTTTCGCACGGGCTTTCGCATATCAATTCCACCTTTGCTGTCGATTTGTCGGTTGCGGGCGGGACTATGCCCGGGAGAACCAGGTGACCTGGGCGCCGTTGCTGAACTCCCGGCGCCGGTCCGGGCGGAATGTCGTCGGGCGGAAATTGCCGGTGAACGCCGGTACACCGGCACCGGCGATCACCGGATAGCTCTTGATGATCAGCTCGTCGACCTCGTCGACGAGCGCACCGGCGAGTTCACCGCCACCGCACAGCCAGATGTCCCTACCCTCCTGCCTTTTCAGCCCGCGCACCAATTCGACAGGATCGCCCTTGACCACCTCGACATTCGGAGCGTCGACGGGATCGAGCGTGGTCGATACGACGTACTGCTTCAGGTGCGCATAGGGGCTGGCCACCCCGCCCGCCAGGTACGTCCCGCGCCCCATGAGCACCGCGTCCCAGTGCTTGTTCGGTTCGTCCACGGCCATCCCGACATGGGCGCGGAGCTGCGTCGGCACCGCCTCCGGATACTCCCGCCAGGCCGCCATGTCGTCGGGCACCGGGTAGAAGTCGAATTCCCCGCCGGGCCCGGCGATGTAGCCGTCGAGGGACACGCCGACGTAGTAGACAAGCTTTCGCATGTGATTACCGCCTTGCCTGTTGTACTCTGTCTGTAGTGATTTGAACCGTAGTACTACGAATGGAGTGGTGTCAAGTGCGGACCAACCCGGAGCGCAGGCGGACCCTGCTGGACGCGGCGATCGAGGTGCTGGCCAGGGACGGGGCGCGCGGCCTGACGTTCCGCGCGGTGGACAAGGAGGCGGCCGTACCGGCGGGCACGGCCTCGAACTACTTCGCCAACCGCGACGACATGCTCACCCAGGTCGGCAGCCGGTACTACGAGCGCCTGCAGCCCAGCCCGGAGACGCTCGCACAGGTGACCACCTCGCCCAGGACCCGCGACGCGGTCACCGATCTGATGACCGAGGTCGTCGAGCGCGTGGCCGCCTTCCGCACCGGCTACCTGGCCCAGCTGGAGCTGCGGCTCGAGGCGACCCGGCGACCGGAGCTGCAGGCGGTGCTCACCGAGCGGGTCCGCGCCGATATCGATTTCAACATCCGCAACCATGTGGACAACCGGATGCCCGGCGACGAGACCACGGTGCTGCTGCTGTATCTGGCGCTGAACTGGCTCATTCTCGAAAGGCTCACCCTGCCCGATATTTTCACCGCGGAGCAGAGCCGCGAACTGATGCGGGCCGCGGTCGCACGGGCGATACCCGAGGAATCCGGCCGCGGATAGAGGGGCGATTAGCACTCGACCACCTTGTGATGCTTATCACTGTCGGCCGATAATGCGGTCATGCAAGCGAATGTCGGTGACCAACTTCTGGTGCACAGCCGAGTGGTGGGAATGCGCGTCCAGACGGGCGAAATCGTCGAAGTGCGCGGCGCCGACGGGAACCCGCCGTTCGTGGTCCGGTTCGATGACGGGCACGAAAGCCTGATGTTCCCGGGCCCCGAATGCGAGGTCCTGCCGCAGCACTGAGCGGACTCGCCCCACCCCTCTGCGAGGCCCCGCCGCGGCCGGACCGGCCGCCCGGAGCGAAAGGCCTTGTGACTCTTGCGCCGATCGAACCTGTCTGCCCAACAGACCAGCCAGTTGACGAGCGGTGTGACCCCGGAGACAATCGGGCCGAAGCATTTGGGGGGTGGAGGGCATGACATGCGCACGAAGACCGACCACCGATTCGTCATAGATCTCGATCCCGAGCAGGTCATGGAGGCGTTGCTCGCGGTCGATCGGATTCCGGAATGGTCACCGTCGCACAAGGACGTGCGCGTGGCGACTCGCGATGACTACGGCCGACCCAAGCGGGTGTACGCCACCGTGACACCTTTGGGCAACTCCGACCGGCAGGTCATCGAATACGACTGCACCGACGACCGGATCACCTGGGAGGTGATCGAGAGCGGCGCCGGCGGCGGCGGACGCGGCTGGTTCGAACTCGACGTCACCGATGAGGGCACCGAGGTCTGGTACCACGCGGAGCTCTATCTGCCGATCCCGGTGCCGGGAATCCTGATGAAACGCAGTATCGCCCGCGTCAACGAGGAAGCGGTGCAGAATCTCATCGAGTTCATCGAGAAGTTCCGATTCGAGAACTACGAGGTTGGCTGAGTTCACCCCGGGGCCTGGCACGATATCCGCATGACCGGTGTCAAACGGCGAATTCGCGCGGTCTCCGAGGACGCCTCGGTGACACAGCTCGAGCTGTTCTTCGATCTCGTGCTGGTGTTCGCGTTCACCCAGGTGACCGACCTGGCCGCGCACGAGGCCACCGCGGCGAACATGCTGCGCGCCCTGCTGGTGCTCGCGGTGATGTGGTGGGTGTGGATCGCCTACGCCTGGCTGGGCAATGTGGTGCGGGCCGACGAGGGGGTCGCGCGGGTCGCGATGTTCGTCGCGATGGGGGCGGCGCTGATCGTCGCGCTCGTGATCCCCGAGGCCTTCCACGACATGCCCGGCGGCTGGTACGCGCCGCTGGTGTTCGCGATCGGCTACCTGGTGATCCGGCTGGTGCACCTGTGGGTGTTCTGGCTCGCCAGCAGCGAGGACACGCAGCTGCGCGGGCAGGTGACCCGCTGGGCCGCGGGATCGATCACGATCGGCACCACGCTGCTGATCATCGCCGCGCTCAATCACGGGGCGGCCCAGCTCTGGCTGTGGATCGCCGCCATCGCGGGCGACATGCTGTGGACGTTCTTCGCGGGCAACGAGTGGCGGGTGAATTCGGTGAGCCACTTCGCCGAACGGCACGGGCTCATCGTCATCGTGGCGCTCGGCGAATCCATCGTCTCGATCGGCATCGGCGTGGCCGGGCTGCCCATCTCCTGGCCGATCACCGTGGGATCGCTACTGGCGCTGACGGTTTCGGGCCTGCTGTGGTGGGCGTACTTCGATGTCGCGGCGGCCACGGTGGAGCGGGCACTGATCGACGCGCGCGGCGAGCGGCGCATCCAGATCGCGCGAAACTGCTACACCTACTGGCACTTTCCCATGATCGCGGGCATCATCGCGCTCTCGCTCGGGTTGAAGAAGGTGCTCAACTACCTCGGCGGTGCCGAGGGGCACACGTTGCACGATGCGCTGCACGGGATTCCGCTGTTCTCGCTCTACGGCGGGGTGGTGCTGTATCTGATCGCGCTGGTCGGGTTCAAGCAGTACGCCACCGGGCAGGTGTCGTCGGCGCGGATCGTGACCGCGGTGATGCTCACCGCGCTGGTACCGGCGGCCTGGCAGGTACCGGCGATGGCGCAGCTGGGGTTGCTGTGCGCGATCCTGCTGGCGCTGATCGTCTGGGAGACAGTGCGATTCGCGCAGCCGCGGGAGGAGATCCGGCACGGGTCGGGGCATTGAGTGTGCGTGCTCAGCCGACCCCGGCCGCGTGGTTGGTTGTTTCCGGGACCTCTATGCCGTCGCGGACCGCCTCGCGCATCTGATTCACGTTCTCCCGCAGCACATCTCCGATCAGTTCGTCGGTGCGTGGGTCGGCCAGCGCCTGGAACAGGATGCGGAAGCTGATATCGGCGATGGTGCGGATGATGTCCTCGTGGAACGGCAGGTAGCGCACGCGGCCGATCTGCGGGTCCTTGCGGATCAGCTCCACGATCATGGCGTCGAGCTCGCCCCGGTTCTCCTCCAGCGCGGCGGCGATATTGCGGGTGTACCGGCCCGCCCGCAGCACCGTCGCGACCTCCTCCAGCACCGCCATGGTCACCGGGCGCTTGATGGTCTCGACGATCGTGCCCACCGAGCGATTCACCACGGCCGCGGTCACCCGGTCGCCGAAGGCGCGGTCGGCGACCCGGGCCAGCCGGACCAGGATCACCACGATGCGCAGTAACCGGAAGCCGCGGAACAGCGGGCTGGTCACCGGGATCATGCCCAGCACCTCGTACCAGTACACGAACGGGAACGTCCACGGCCAGCCCGCGCGGTGCCAGCGCCACAGGAATTCGGCGGCGAAGATCGCGCAGATCGTGTAGTCGGCGATCACTATCGCGTGGTACGCGCCGTCCGAGACCGGGAAGAAGGTCACCCATCCGACCAGCACCACCGACACCACGGCCAGGGCGAGCATCACGAAATCGGTCCACAGCGCCGGTGGTTTGCGCGGGTACTTCTCCGGCCCCGCCGGGGGCTCGGCACCGGTCCGGCCCGCCCACCCCGTGCCGGTCCGGCCCCACGGGTCCGTTCCGGTGCTGTACTGCGCCACGGCGATCCCTTCCACGTCGAACGGTCCCGCCGAGGGTAATAGGTATCGGCAACCATCGGGCAGATCTCGCGCGGCAACCGGATCACGCCGACGCACCACACGATGTCTCGAGTACGCCGCGCGTCACAATTCGGCCGTCTACTTGCCTGCGCGGATGATCGCTTCCACATTGCGTTCGGCCAGAGCGGTGATGGTCAGGGACGGGTTCACCGTGCCGGTGCTGCCCGGTATCGCCGCGCCGTCCACCACATACAGCCCCGGGTGGCCGTGGACGCGGCCGTAATTGTCGGTGGCGCGGCCGAGCACCGCCCCGCCCAGCGGATGCGCGGTGAAGACGGCGTTGGCGTCGTAGCCGAGCGGGGTGACGTAGTCGAAGACGGCACCGGCGCGCTCGGCGATGCGGTGATCAACCGCGCGGCACGCCTGGACCACCTGGTCCTGAGCGGGGCGCGGCCAGCTCAGGGTGGCCCGGTTGCGCCCGGCGTCGAAGCCGAAGCGGGCGCGGGTCGGGTCCAGCACCATGCCGAGCGACGCCAGCGCGCCGGTCTCCAGCGGAATGCCCGGGATGAACCAGCTTTCCAGGGTCAGCGGCATCCCGGAGTCGTCGAAGATGCGGCTCGCGCTCGGCACGCCCTGACCGGTGCCCGACAGCGAATTGTCGACGCGGGCCAGCACGACATCGCCGTTGGTGCCCCAGCCGTCACCGATGTGCTCGTTCAGGCGCGGCAGCGCGCCGGTGGCCTGGGCGCGAACCAGCAGTTCGGAGGTGCCGACCGAACCGGCGCCGAGGAACAGCCGGTCGCAGGTGAGCGTGCGGGTGGCCAGCACCGCCCCGGTCGGGTCCAGCTTGGTCACGGTGACCACGTAGCGGCCGCCCGATTCCTGCGCGATGGCGTCGACGCGATGGCCCGGGTATATGCCCGACTTCCCGGTCGCCTCGGCGTATTTCAGGTAGTTCTGGTTGAGATCGAACTTGGCGCCGTTGGAGTTGCCGAGATTACTGCGCGCGGCGGTCGCGGAAGCCCTTGTCGCACCGGACAATTCGCCACGCAGGATATCCCAGTTGAAGATCGAATCGTTGGCTCGCGGCTGGTAGCCGGCCAGGCGCGCCTGCTCGTCCCAGCGCCGCGAGTGACTGAACGGCGAGGTGCCGTAGAGGTCCGGCGGCAGCGGGCTCAGCCGCAGCTGTTGCCGCACCCGCGGGTAGTACACCCGGTCCATCTCGTCGAAATCGACTGCGCCGCCGAAGATCTGATCGAACCAGCGCCGCTCGGGGGCGACCATCGCACCGGTGAACACGACCGAGCCGCCGCCCACCGCCGCCGCGCGCCACACGTCGATGCCCTGGAACTCGGTGACATCGAGAACGCCGCCGAAGTCGGCGAACTGCATGGGCACCTTGGTGACGCCGGTGAAGCTGGTGCGATGCCAGAAGCCGCGCCCGTCGGGCAGGTCGTCGCCGGTGAAGATCTCCCGCCACGGATCGTTCGGCCAGCGCGAGCCGCGCTCGAGCACGGTATTCGCGATGCCCGCCTCGGCCAGCCGCAGCGCCGTCACCGCCGCGCCGAATCCGGAGCCGACGACGATGGCCGGCGAGTGTTCGGGGGGATCGGGCAGCGGGGCGAAGATCTCGGGCACCCAGCCGCGGAACAGTTCGTTCCACAGCGGATCGGCCCCCGCCGTCCCATGCACGGTCCCGGCCGCACCCAGCAGCGCCGCCGCCCCGGCGGCCTTCATGAAGGTACGTCTGCGCACCCGGCCACCTCCCTCATCGCGCATGGCCGCGCGAAGAGTACCCGGCAGATGCCTTCCGGCTCAACAGAATCGGTATTCCCAGCCGGTGCGGTCGGATAGCTCGGCGCTATAACTCGTGATCAGCTTGATCGCGGCCCGCGGCCTCGGGTGAGATTCAGGCGCGGAGGCGTTCGCGGCGGAGTTGATCCACCTCCGGCAGGTCGAGGGGGGACAGCTCGTCGACGCCCAGGGCCCGCAGGAGCAGGTGGTCGGCGAGTTCCGGGTTGCGGGCCAGGGCGGGGCCGTGCATGTAGGTGCCCAGGACCGAGCCCTGGACCACGCCCTCCAGGCCATCGCCGACGCCGTTGCCGACACCGCGGGTGACGCGGCCCAGACCGGCCGCGTCGGGGCCGAGTTTCGTTCCGCCGCGGTGGTTTTCGAAACCGGTCAGCGGAGCCGACAGGCCGGGGAGGACCGGGGTCGAGGCCACCTCGCCGATGGATCGCTCGGCCTGCGGGGAGGTGGTGACGTCGAACAGGCCGACGCCGTCCACCCGCTCGCCGGTCGAGGTCTCGTACCAGTGGCCCAGCACCTGGATCGCGGCGCAGATCGCCAGCACCGGAACGCCTCTCGCGGCGGCCTGCTGCATGCCCGGGTAGCGCTGCAGGTGCCGGGTGGCCAGCCGCTGCGCCGAATCCTCCGCGCCGCCCAGCAGATAGACGTCCAGCGATTCGGGGACCGGGTCGTTCAGGGTGATCTCGACGATCTCGGCGGCGTACCCGCGCAGCCGCAGCCGCTGCCGCAGCACCACCGCGTTGCCGCCGTCCCCATAGGTCCCCATGACATCGGGCAGCACCAGTCCGATGCGCACGGTCGATTCGCTCACGCGCTGTATCCTTTCGCGCTTTCCCGGCCCTCCAGATCACGGTTCAGGTCGCGGAAGGCGGTGTAGTTGGCCAGCACCTCCACCTGCCCGGGCGGGCAGGAAGCGATGGCGCGCAACGGATTCGGCACCGTGGTGTGCTCGACACCGGCATAGGTGAGGCGCACCGCGAGATCGGTAGCACGTTCGCCTGCGGCAATTACCTGCGTGCCCTCGAAATGCTCGAAGCGCACATCCCACAGCCACGACAGGTCCTCCCCGTCGGGCACCTGGCCGTTGACCGCGATCACCAAACCCGTTGCGGCCGGGTCGATCATCGACAGCGCCTCCTGCCAACCGGCCGGATTCTTGGCCAGCAGCAGCCGGGCACTGTGGTCACCCACCTGCACGGTGCGGTAGCGCCCGGCGATCTCGCGCACCGTCCCGGCCGCCTCGGCGGCCGCCTCGGCCCGCACCCCCAGCGCGACCGACGCGGCCACCGCCTGCGCGGCGTTACCGCGATTGGCGCGACCCGGAAGCGCAAGGTGCAGAGGCAATTTCAGGCCGTCGGGACCATACAGGTGCTCCTCGTCCACCCACCAGTCCGGCTCCGGCCGATGGAAGTCGGCGCCGGTGCTGCGCCAGTGCGTGCCCTCCCACACGATCGGCTCGCCGCTGCGCGGGCAGCTGGTGGCGTCGACCGACCAGCCACTGCCCGCGGCCACCCACACGACGTTGGGGTTGTCGTAGGCGATCGAGGTGATGAGGACATCGTCACAGTTGGCGATGAGCACCGTATCGGGGTGGCGTGCCATCCCGGCGCGCAGCTTGCGTTCGATCATGTTGATCTCGCCGACCCGGTCCAGCTGGTCGCGGGACAGATTCAGCAGCACCACCGCGGCCGGGTCGAGCGCGTCGCTGACATGCGGCAGATGCAGCTCGTCCACCTCGATCGCGGCCAGCGGCGCGGTGCGGTCGGTGCTCAGCGCCGAGACGATGCCCGCGTCCATGTTGGCGCCGTCGGCCTGGGTCACGACGCGGCCGAGCGTGCCGAGCGCGGCCGCGGTCATCCGGGTGGTGGTGGACTTGCCGTTGGTGCCGGTCACCAGCACCGTGCGCCGCCCGCGGCCGAGCTGGGTCATCAGCTTCGGATCGATCAGCAGCGCGATCAGGCCGCCGATCATCGAGCCCTTGCCGCGACCGGCCCGCTGCGAGGCCCAGGACGCCGTCGCCGCCGCGCGCAGCGCGAGCCGTCCGCGCATCGAGATGTCTGCCACCACCGGATCTTATCCGCGGCGCGCAGCGCCTTCGTTGAGGGCGGTGGCGGGGACGAGGCGGGCGTTTATCGGTGGCCGGTTTCCGGCGCGCTACCGGCGCTCGTACAGCAACTTTTCGTAGGTCTCCGGCGAGTAGTACTGCTCCAGCTGCTCGAGCGTTTCGGTGACGTTCGGCTGCACCTCCTTGGCCAGCCGCGCGGGACCGGGCAACTCGTCGAGCGGCCAGCCCTCCGGTTTCCACAGGCTGCTGCGCATGAACGCCTTGGCGCAGTGGAAGAAGATCTGCTCGATCGCGACCTCGACCGCCAGCACCGGGCGGTGCCCCTTGACGATCATGTCGTCGAAATACGGCGCGTCGCGCAGCAGCCGGGCGCGGCCGTTGATCCGCAGGGTCTCGTTGCGGCCGGGGATCAGGAAGATCACGCCCACATGGGGATTGGACAGGATATTGAGATAGCCGTCCGCGCGGCGGTTGCCCGGACGCTCCGGGATGGCGAGGGTCCGATCATCGATGACCTGCACGAAGCCCGCCGGGTCACCCTTCGGCGAGGCGTCACAGTTGCCGTCCGCGTCGCTGGTCGCCAGCACGATGAACGGCGAGGTGGCGATCCACTGCCGATCGCGCGGGTGCAGGGCGGCACGGTCCTTGTTGGCGGCGCGGGAGTTCGGCTCGCCGAGCAGCTCACGCAGCTCGGCGGCGGTCGTGATCTCACTCATCCCATGATTGAACTGCCGAACTCCGCGCGACGCCAGGGGTTTGTGAGCAATCGAATCCTCACACCGGCACGTCGAACAGGTTGGGCTGCCCGGCCGCATAGCGTTCCGCGTCGAGTCGGCGCAGCGGTTCCAGTTCCGCGGCCCGATACAGCGTGAACAGCCGGCAGCGTTCGGCGTCGGAACCGGACGCGTCCAGCAGCGCGTTCACCGCCGTGCGGGCCGACTCGCACGCCCCCTCCATGGTCGCGAGATCCACGTTCGTGCGTACGTAATCGCCTGCCAGGAACAGGTTTTCGAGCGCTCCGTGCGATGGTGGGCGCGCCGACCAGGAGCCCGCCGTATTGATCAGCAGCGGGTCGGCGTTGCGGTTGCCGCGGCGCGCGGCGTCCCAGGTGATGCCCGGGTCGAGGAACCACGAATGCAGATCCGCGTCGTGCAGATCCACCGAACCCTTCAGGTGCGCCTGCAGCTGCGCCCAGACCTCGCGGGCGATCTCGTCGTGGGTGCACTCGGCCGCGGGCTTGCCGAACAGCACGCCGGGTGTGCTCCAGTCGGAGACGTCGACCGACAGGCAGTCCTGCACGGTGCCGTCGCCGTACGCGGGAAGCTTTGCGCGCGACCAGAATTGGTTTTGCGCGATCGAGGTCAGCGACCACGGCGAATCGACGTACGCGGTGTGCCCGCGCGCGATGGGCACCGGCCTGCGCAGATAGAACTGGATTCCGGCCATCCAGTCGGTGACCAGGCGGTCCATCGCGGCCAATTCCGGTTGTACGTCGAGGATCTCGGGTGTCCACAGCCCGCGGGCGACCTCGACCGGCACCGCCAGGACGAAATAGTCTGCGGCGACGGCACTTCCGGCACCGGAGCCGTCGGTGATCCGGGCACCGGAGATCCGGCCGTCGCGCACGTTCAGGCCGCGCAGTTCGGCCGTCACGAATCGCACACCCAGCTCGCGCAGCCGCCGGACCCACGGATCGATCCACGCCTCGTTGGTGGGCCCGTCGAGGACTCGGTCCAGCGGGCCGTCGTTGCCGATCTCGAACGGGTTGCCGAGAAACTGCTCGCCCATGTTGCCGATGGTGCGGGCGCTGGCCTGCTCGTCCTTCGCCGCCACCAGCAGCGTGGTCAGCGTGCGCGACAGCAGGGCCCGGAACTCGTGCGAGCGCCCGCGAGCGCCGACGAAGTCGCGCCAGGGCAGGTTCTCCCACTGGCCGAATCGACGGGCGTCGCAGCTGCTGTTGAAAACGAGCAGGCGGTTGGCGAAGTAGGCGGCATCGGTCACCGGCATCCTCGTCGAGGTGGCGATCAGCGAGGCCACGGTCTGCCGGAACTCCTCCGGGCTCGCCCATCCCCGGCCCCCACCGCTGCGCATGGGCAGGATGGCGTCGGCGGCGCCCTGACGGGAGAATCGCGCCTCGGCCGCGGGGACCAGATTGCTCCAGACTCCATCGGCTTTGCCGGGGAACGGAATTCGCCGCATGGTGTCCGGAAGATGGTGGTAGAAGCCGGGAAAGAACCGGAATCCGTGCTCGCCGGGTAGATCCGGGCGGCCGTCCCGGCCGGTACCCGGGACCGGGATACTGCGCGCCTTACCGCCCAGCGCGCGACGCTCGTAGAGCGTGACCCCGAAGCCGCGCTCGGCCAGTTCGTGTGCCGCGGTGAGACCGGCCACGCCGCCGCCGAACACTGCGACCCGCGGACCCGCGGCCGCCGCCGCCCGACCCGGCCGCAGCGCCGCCGCGCCTGCCGCCATCCCCCCGACAAGTACACCCGCCGACCCACGGAGCATCGTTCTCCGCGAGACGGCCCCCTGCCGTTCTGCCATCTATCGGACCTCCACGCCGGGGTTACTGTAAGCGCTCGGCCCCGGCGTACGGCGCGAGAGGTCCGAAATCCGGTCGGACCGCTGCTATTTGCCGACTACTTGCTGATGGCCAGTTCCGCCTTCGCGGCGGCCGGTGCCGCGCGCTCGGTGAGGCGCGTCGGACGCATCCGACCCGACGTCGCGGCGAAGGCTCCCGCGATCACGATCACGGCGCCCACCAGCGACCATGCCGTCGGCTGCTCGCCGAGGAAGGCCCAGGACGCGCCGATACCCACAACCGGCACCAGCAGCGTCAGCGGGGCGACCGCTCCGGCCGGATAGCGGCCCATCAGATAGGTCCACAGGCCCGAGCCCACGACCGTGGCGAGCACAGCGGTATAGCCGAGCGCCACCAGCGCGGGCCAGCCGTCGGCCGTGAACGAATCCGCCACCGCGCGCAGCCCCGTGGCCGGGCCCTCGACGGCCGCCGACAGCGCGAACATCGGCAGGGGCGGCACCACCGCCATCCACAGCGCCAGATGCAGCGGATCCACCCTCCGGTCGGCGCTGCCCGCGGCCGCCAGCCGCGATCCGATATTGCCGAAGGCCCAGCCCAGTCCGGCCGCGAGCGTGAGCAACACCGGCAGCAGGGTGGCGTGGTGGGCGCGATCCCAGCCGATCACGACCATGCCCAGCACGGCCACGACCAGACCCAGAACCTGGATCGCGCGCAGCCGCTCCCGCAGGAACAGCGCGCCCAGCACCACGGTGAACGGCGCCGAGGACTGCAGCACCAGCGAGGCCAGCCCGGTCGGCATCCCCGCCCGCATCGCGGTGAACAGGAAGGCGAACTGCGCGATGCCGAACCCGGCGCCGTAGAGCAGCAGCCACCGCAGCGGCACCCGCGGCCGCGGCACCAGCAGCACCACCGGAATCGCGAGGACGGCGAACCGCAGCGCGGCGAAGAAGAACGGCGGGAAGTGCTCGAGGCCCACGTGCAGGGCGAGAAAGTTCAGGCCCCACAGCACGACGACGGCCAGTCCCAGCAGGCGATCGCGGTAACTCACGCCGCTAATGATGAAGTTCGCAACTAATAAGAACAATCTAATATATCTGGACTATTGATGTAGTAAAACTGAACTATGGAAGGTGGGACGAGCAGCCGACGCCCACGGTGGGATCCATCCGCACGGCAACGTGGGAGCAGATCCACCCGTCCGATAGGGCGCTCGGTCGCACGGGCCGTCGGGAGCCACCGGTGAATGCGCCGTGCGGGCCCCCGAGCAAGCGGCGAGAACCTGCGAGCGGGCCACCAAACGAGCCACGAGAACCTGCGGACAGGCCACCAAGCGAGCCACGAGGACCAGCGGACAGGCCACCAAGCGAGCCGCGAAAATCTGCGAGCGGGCCACCGAACGAGCCGCGAAAATCTGCGGACAGGCCACCAAGCGGGGCGCGGGGACCTGCGGACGGGCCACCGAGTGCGGCGCGGGGGCCTGCGGGCGGGCCACCGAGCGAGCCACGAGAATCTGCGGGCGGGCCACCGAGCGGGGCGCGAGGATCTGCGGGCGGGCCATCGAGCGGGGCGCGAAAATCTGCGAGCGAGCCACCGAACGAGCCACGAGGACCTGCGGGCGGGCCACCGAGCGGGGTGCGGGGACCTGCGGGTGGGGTGCCGCTCCGGGGTGAATCGGCAGGGGGCGCTGCCATGGGCGTCGAACGGCTGCGGGTGCTGCGGGAATTCGCCGATCGCGGGACGGTTGCGGAGGTGGCTCGGGCGCTGTCGATGACGCCGTCGGCGGTGTCGCAGCAGCTGAAGGTGCTGGCGCGGGAGGCCGGGGTGGCGCTGCTGGAGCCGGACGGGCGCCGGGTCCGGCTGACCGATGCGGGGCGGGCGCTGGTGGTGCGCGCCGACGATGTGCTGGCCGCGATGGAACGGGCCGCGGCCGAGATGGCCCTGTACCGGCGCTCGCCGCGCGGGCGGGTGCGGGTGGCGCTGTTCCCGTCCGGCGCGGCCCTGCTGCTGCCGCGGGTGCTCGCCGCGCTGTCCGGCAGCGGCGTCGAAGTCACCGCGCGCGACGAGGATGTACCGCCGACCGAGGTGCCGCGCCTGCTCGCCGACTACGACGTGGTGCTGACCCATCGCGACGAGCGCGCGTCATCGATCGCCGGGCCGCGGGTGCACGCGCAGGTCCTGATGCGCGAGCCGATCGATGTCGTCGTCCCGCCCGGGCATCGGCTGGCAGACCACGGCGCGGTGGTGCCCGGCGAGCTGGCCGACGAGACCTGGCTGAGCGTGCGCGGCGGGTTCCCGGTCGACGACGTGCTGCGCTCGATCGCCACCGTCACCGGCGTGCAACCGCGAATCGCGCAGCGGCTCAACGATTTCCTCGTCATCGAGGAACTTGTCGCCTCGGGGTACGGGGTCGCGCTCATGCCCCGCTTCTCCGTCCGCCACCCGGACCTGGCGGTACTGCGCCTGGCCGGTGTCCGCTCCGCACGCCTCTACGAACTCGCCACCCGCCCCCACGCCGAAAGCCGCCCCGCCATAGCCACGGTCCTCGAGGCCTTCCGAACCGCCGCCCGAACGATCACCGACGACCGCTGACCCGCCCCGGGGCTGTAAGCGCCCTCGGGGCCGGGTATCGGTAGTGCGTCCCCGAGCTGGTAGCCCCTGGGGCCGGAGTACCGGTCGTGCTTCACCTGGTCAGTAGCCCTGGGGGCCGGGGTATCGGTCGTGGCTCGGGTAGGGGTCCTGGCCGGGGTAGGAGCCCGGGTACTGGCCTTGCGGTGCTTGGGAACCCGGGTACTGGCCCTGAGGCCCGGAGTACTGGGTGTGCGGGCCGGGGAACGGGGGCTGGGGGACGTGGTAGCCGAAATCGTCGGCGACCATGGCGGCCAGCTCGAGCAGCGCGTTGCGGGTCGGCTTGCCGACCAGTTCCAGATCGATCTCGGCACCCTCGGCCAGGTGGTCGTCGAACGGGACCACCTGGACCGCGCGGGTGCGGTCCAGGAACAGCTTGCGCAGCTGGTCCAGGTCGACGGTGGAGGCGCCGCGGCGAGAGGCGTTGACCACCACCACCGTTCGCTCCACCAGCTTGCCGTAGCCGTGGTGCTCGAGCCAGTCCAGCGTGGCCGAGGCACTGCGGGCGCCGTCGATCGCCGGTGAGGTCACCAGGATCAGCGAGCTGGCGAGATCGAGCACGCCCTTCATCGCCGAATGCATCAGACCGGTGCCGCAGTCGGTGAGGATGATGTTGTAGAACTGCTGCAGGATTCCGATCGCGCGCCGGTAATCGGCCTCGCTGAACGCCTCCGACACCGCCGGATCCTGTTCGCTGGCAAGCACTTCCAGGCGGCTGGGCGCCTGCGAGGTGTGGGCCCGCACGTCGGAATAGCGGCTGATGTGCTGGTCCTCCAACAGGTTTCGCACCGTGGAGCGGGTCTGCCGGGGCACCCGGTGGGCGAGCGTGCCGAGGTCCGGGTTGGCATCGATGGCGATGACACGGTCACCGCGCGAGGAGGCGAAGGTGGAGCCCAGACCGACGGTGGTCGTGGTCTTACCGACGCCGCCCTTCAGCGACAGGATCGCGATCCGGTAGTCGCCGCGCACCGGCTCGTTCACTCGGTCGACGAGCTCGCGGTGCACGACATCGGCCGGCGCCTCGCCGGGGTTGATCGCGCCGCCGGTGACCTTGTGCACGGCCTTGCGCCATCCGCTGCGGGGCGCGCGGCGCGTCCGCTTCAGCAGATTCAGGTCGCTGATCGACTGCCCCGGATGTCCGGGTTGCATCTGGTGCTGCGGCTGGAAGCCCGACGGCAACTGCTGCGGCGGGCCGCCCTGCCAATTGTCGTGGCCGGACTGCTGCTGCGGGGGCTGCTGGTACGACGGCTGCGGCGGTCGCGGCGGCTGCTGCGGGGGCAGCGGGGGCGGCGCCCAGCTGTACTGCTCGCCGCCCCCGCCGGACTGTTCCGGGCTCGGCGGCGCGGCGGGCGGCTGGTCCTCGTCGAAGACGCGGCGGACCATGCCGTCGGCACCGATCTCCTGCCGCACCTCACCGTAGGGTGCCGGACCGCCGGGGGCGGAGCCGTACTTCTCGGTGGTATCGCCGGGGGCCGCGGCGTACTGGCCCGTGGGCGGCTGTGCGAAGCCCGCCGGATCGCCCGGCGGGGGGAACTGGCCGGACTCACCCGGGGGCTGGAACTGCCCCTCGCCCGGAGGCGCGAACTGCCCCGGCTCACCGGGAGGAGCGAATTGCCCCTGCTCACCGGGAGGCGGGAACTGGCCCTGCTCGCCCGGAGGCGGGAACTGGCCCTGCTCACCCGGAGGCGGGAACTGGCCCTGCTCACCCGGAGGAGCGAACTGGCCCTGCTCGCCGGGAGGCGGGAACTGCCCTTGCTCACCTGGAGGAGCGAACTGACCGTGCTCACCGGGAGGTGGAAACTGCCCGTGCTCGCCCGGAGGCATGAACTGGTTCTGCTCGCCCGGGGGAACGAAGGGGCCACCCTGCTCCATCGGGAATCCGCCACCCGGGAATCCCTGGTTCGGCGGGTACGGGCTGCCGGGCGGGCCGTACCCGGGCGCGAAGCCCGGCTGCGGCGGCGAGTAGGGACCGAAGCCCTGCTCCTGGCCGTAGGGCGGCTGGAACGTGGTCTGCTCGATCGAATCCGGCACGGGCGGGAAGATGCCCGCGGCCTGTTCTTCGTGCGCCGCATCGGAGTCGGCGGATTCCGCATCCGGAGACCCGGCCTCGGCCTGGGCGGCCTCGGCTTCGTCGGCCTGTTCCTCGCGCGCCGGGTTCGAGGTCGGATCGTCCTGCTCGGCGGTCACGTCCACACTGTGGTTCTGCAACCAGGGTGGTGAGGTCGAGTTGTCGTTAGGTGTCACGTTTCCCCCATCTGCTCGGGCTTTTTCGAGCAGAGAGCTCGGCGCTGAATGCCCCCCAAAGCTAGCACGCTGGGCTGTCGCCCGTGGCCCCGCCGGCCCCGGGGGCCCCCGCGGTGTGGTGGGGGTTTTAAAAAATTGGTTAATGAACCCCAAACCCGCCCCGGGGGGGGGGGGGGGAGAA
>NZ_JARWQD010000051.1 GCF_029869545.1 Nocardia wallacei
GCTTGGGATCCGCATCCCGATACAACCTGACCGCCCGAGCCCTCAACTCGTCCGGATACTTCTTCGGTGCTGCCACTGATGAACTCCTTCCGGCCCCTATCGGACCACGTCAGAGCTCTCCGTGAAAGCGGGGGAACCTCAGCCCGCCTTCTTTCCTGGCGTCTGCGCTGGCTTTTGTTCCGGCGTCTGCGTTCGCTGTCGTTCCCGGCGCCTGCGCCTGCCTTCATTCCCGGCAGGCGCCTGCGCCTGCCTTCATTCCCGGCGTCTGGGCTTGCCTTCGTTCCCGGCGCCTGCGACCGCCTTCATTCCCGGCACCTGCGACCGCCTTCATTCCCGGCACCTGCGACCGCCTTCATTCCCGGCATGCTTTTGGCCGGGATCCACCACGTACTGTGAATGTGTGAGCGTGCATCTGACTCGGATCTACACCCGTACCGGCGACGACGGCAGCACCGGGCTGAGCGATTTCTCCCGGGTGTCCAAGACCGATGCGCGGCTGGTGGCCTACGCCGATTGCGACGAGACCAATGCGGCGATCGGCGTCGCGATCGCGCTGGGGGCGCCGAGCCCGGAGATCGAGCAGGTGCTGCGGCAGGTGCAGAACGATCTGTTCGACGCCGGCGCCGACCTGTCGACCCCGGTGGTCGCGGAGCCGAAGCACCCGCCGCTGCGCATCACCCAGGCGTACATCGACCGCCTCGAGCGCTGGTGTGACGAATTCAATGCCGAACTCGCGCCGCTGAATTCGTTCATCCTGCCCGGCGGCACGCCGCTGGCCGCGCTGCTGCACACGGCGCGTACCGTGGCCCGCCGCACCGAGCGCTCGGCATGGGCGGCGGTCGCGGCGTATCCCGACGACACCTCGGTGCTGCCCGCGAAATACCTGAACCGCCTGTCGGATCTGCTGTTCATCCTGGGCAGGGTGGCCAACCCGGACGGCGATGTGCTCTGGCGTCCGGGCGGCTCGGCCGCAGGCACGGAGTCCTAGCACTACCGCAATCGCCCGGTAGCCCTGCGGTAATGCGCCCCCGGCCCGACTGCGACATCCGCCCACGGCGGACGGAGTGGCCACTATCGGCGGATGTGCCCACTAGGCTGACCCCCGTGAGTGAACGGTTTCTGGTGACCGGGGGCAGTCGGCTCGTCGGCGAGGTGGCGGTCGGCGGTGCCAAGAACAGCGTGCTCAAGCTGATGGCAGCCGCACTGCTCGCCGAGGGCACGACAACGATCACGAACTGTCCGGACATCCTCGACGTGCCGCTGATGGCCGAGGTCCTGCGGGGCCTCGGCTGTGACGTGGTCGTCGACGGCTCCGTGGTGGCGATCACGACGCCGACGGAACCGAAGTACCACGCGGATTTCCCTGCGGTGACGCAATTCCGGGCCTCGGTCTGCGTCCTCGGTCCGTTGATGGCCCGGTGCAAGCGCGCGGTGGTGGCCCTGCCCGGCGGCGATGCGATCGGCTCGCGCCCGCTCGACATGCACCAGACGGGCCTGCGGCTGCTGGGGGCGACCAGCGAAATAGAGCACGGCTGCCTGGTCGCCCGCGCCGACGAACTGCAGGGTGCGCGCATCCGGCTGGACTTCCCCTCCGTCGGCGCGACCGAGAACATCCTGATGGCGGCGGTGCTGGCCGAGGGCGAGACGGTCATCGACAATGCGGCGCGGGAGCCGGAGATCGTCGACCTCTGCACGATGCTGACCAGGATGGGCGCGCGCATCAGCGGCGCGGGCACCTCGGTGCTCACGATCGACGGCGTGCGCAAGCTCTCGCCCACCACCCATCAGGTGATCGGCGATCGCATCGTCGCCGCGACCTGGGGTATCGCCGCCGCTATGACGCTCGGCGACGTCCGCGTGACGGGGATCAACCCCAAGCATCTGTCCCTGGTGCTGGACAAGTTGCGGTCCTCCGGCGCGCGAATCTCGTTCGAGCCGGACGGTTTTCGGGTCCTACAGGCCGAGCGCCCGCGCGCCGTGAACTTCTCGACGCTGCCCTTCCCGGGGTTCCCGACCGACCTGCAGCCGATGGCGATCGGGCTGGCGGCGATCGCGGACGGCACCTCGATGATCACCGAGAACGTCTTCGAGGCGCGGTTCCGCTTCGTGGAGGAGATGATCCGGCTGGGGGCCGATGCCCGGACCGACGGGCACCATGCCGTGGTGCGCGGCATCCCGCGGCTGTCCAGCGCTCCGGTGTGGTCGTCCGATATCCGGGCGGGCGCCGGGCTCGTGCTGGCCGGTTTGGTGGCCGATGGCGTCACCGAGGTGCACGACGTGTTCCACATCGATCGAGGCTATCCGGATTTCGTGGAGAATCTGCGCTCCCTCGGCGCCGATGTGCAGCGCGTCAGCTGATCATCGAATGCGTCCTGACCAGGCGATTTGACATCGATTCTGGTGCCACGTAACTTATTCCGGGTCAGAGCGACACGGACGCCGACCCGGAGCCCCCAAGGCCCGGGACACGAGGTTGGACGAGGAGCGCCTGACGATCACACTGGTTCGACCCGAGGGACGGATTTGGTTCCGCGTCCGAGGGCGAGCTAAGCTGTTGAAAGTTGCCCAGCCGATCGATCGGGGTCCTCCCGTGAGGTCACTGGTGCGTGTGTTCTTTGAGAACTCAATAGTGTGTCGATGAATGTCAGTGCCAATTATTTTTGGTGCCTGTTCTCATACCCCCGTGTGAGGGCAGGACGTTTTTGTCAGCTATTTTCCGGCTGGCGTTTAGGTTAGGTTTTCG
>NZ_JARWQD010000052.1 GCF_029869545.1 Nocardia wallacei
CGTTTCCAAGCGATACCGCCAGCCTGCTACCGGGCCTCCTGACAGCTACCCGGACCGGACTTCCACCGGCAAGCGACGACGAGCTTACGAATCAGCCGTCAGCCATTCACATAACCAACCACCAACCCTTCTGGACACACAGGGAGACAGCCCATGACCGATCGGCCCGCCCTGGCCGTCGCACTGGATCTGCAGCCGCATCCCGAAGGGGGCTGGTTTCGCGAAACCTGGCGCAGCCCGGTGGAATTCGAGCCGCACGGCTACGACGGGCCGCGATCGGCGGCGACGGCGATCCATTTCCTGCTGATGCCCGGCGACAAGTCCGCCCCGCACACCGTCCGCTCGGACGAGCTGTGGCTGTGGCAGCGCGGCGGACCGCTGCTGCTCGATATCGGCGGGGAGGAGATCGTGCTCGGCCCCGACGTGGAGCACGGCCAGCTCCTGCAGGCGGTCGTCCCCGGCGGAGTCAGCCAGTCCGCCCGGCCCGCGGGCGACGAGTACGTCCTCGTCAGCTGCCTGGTCTCCCCCGGCTTCGACTTCGCCGACTTCCGCCTCGACTGAGCGGGGGCGGCGCGACGGCTCGCTCCAAGCGCCGCGCCGACCCGCTACTCGTCGACTCGCAGCACGCCGTCGTCGACGGCCTGCTCGATCGCCTGCTCCAGATCGGGGCAGGAGTCGGGACGGCCGAGGCCGCCCGACAGTTCCTTGAAGACCGGGCAGTGCTCGGCCGGGCTGGACGTCCACTGCACCGACTTCTGATGCGAACTGGCCTTGCGGACCAGGACTTTCGTCCCGCAGGCCCGGCAGGCGACCGGCGTCATGCCGTTCTCCAGGTAATGCCGCTTGTCGACGACCGTCTGGGCGCGCACCTCGGCCCGCCGCTCCGGCCGGTCCGCGAAGTCCGGTGCTTTCGCCCAGGTGGCCATCAGACGCTCGCCTCCGCTGCGGCCTCGGACTTCGCGGCCTCCTCGGATTCCCGCTTGCGGCGCAGGTTTTCGGCGACCTCCGCCTCCCACGCCTCGTTCGCCTTGGAGGTGTCGACCTCGAATTCGAAGCGCTGCGTCATCTTCGGATCGATATCGGCGACGTCGACATAGAACTGCTCGTACCACCGGCGCAGCTGGTAGACCGGGCCGTCCTCCTCGACCAGCAGCGGATTCTCGATCTTGGACTTGTGCTTCCAGATCTCGACGTCCTGTAGGAAGCCCTCGCTGATGCCCTCGGTCATCTTGGCCGCCAGGCGATCTGCCATCTCGCCGTCGACGCCGGTCGGCTTCTCCAGGCTGACGCCCCACTGCAGCACGAACGAATCCTGCGTCACCGGGTAGTGGCAGTTGATCAGGACGCTCTTGACCTCGTATCCGCTGTAGATGTTGATCAGCGGGTTGATCATGTAGGACGGCCCGAAGTACGAGGCCTCGGACTTCAGCAGCGTGTCACCGCCGAACTTCGCCGCCATGCCGATGTCCGGGCGACCCTTGGTCTCCAGGAACTGCGTGGCGATATGGCCCTCGAAGATGTTCTTGAAGTAGGTCGGGAAGGCGAAGTGGATATAGAAGAAGTGCGCCATGTCGACCACGTTGTCGATGATCTCGCGGCAGTTGGCGCCCTCGATCAGCAGGGAGTGCCAGGTCCACTCGGTCCACGCACTGTTGAGCTGTTCGCTCGGATTCCCGTCGGCATCGGTCCACGGACCCTCGATGTAGGGGATGGTGACGTCGTCCGGCGGCGGATTGCCCTCGTGGTCGTGCCACACGAACAGCTGACCGTTGCGCTCCAGCGTGGTCCAGGCCCGGGTCTTGGCCAGCGGCGGCACGCGGCGGCCGTACGGAATCCCGGTGCAGCGGCCGTTGCCGCCCCAGCGCCAGTCGTGGAACGGGCAGGCGACGGAGTCACCCTTGATCTCGCCCATGCTCAGGTCGCCGCCCATGTGCCGGCAGTACGAATCGAGCACCTGCAGTTCGCCCTTGCTGTCGGCGAAAATCACCAGCTTGGTGCCGAAAACCGAGATGGCGTGCGGCTTGCCGTCCCGAAACGGTGCGGCCAGGCCGAGGCAATGCCATCCCCGCGCATACCGGGTGGGCGCGGTGCCGACATCGATCTCACGAACCTTCCCGCCGCTCCGCTGTGGGGTTACTGCCATTGCGATCCCTCCTCTACGAGCACTAGAACACGTTACAAAATTGTGCGGCGCAGCGCCAGCTATTGCATCGACTACCAGGCAAAGCCCCGTCCGTCGATGACGCGGATACCCGTTCTCGACAGGAATAAGAACGTGTTCTAGTCTCAAGACTAGTATCGGTCTCACCGCAGGACTTCGGGGCCGATGAACCCGTTGTCGATCGACCAGGCAAGGAGCAGCCCCCGAGATGACGCAAGAAGTAGTAGAGCGGGTCGAAGCGCTGCTGCCGATGCTGCGCGAGCGTGCGCAGGAGGCAGAGGATCTGCGCCGCATCCCCGACGAGACCATGAAGGCCCTGCAGGCGACCGGGTTCTTCCGGCTCGTGCAGCCGCGTCAGTGGGGCGGCCATGCCGCCGATCCCGTCGTCTTCTACGACACCGTCCGCAAGATCGCCAGCGCGTGCGGTTCCACCGGCTGGGTGGCCGGGATCATCGGCATCCACAACTGGCATCTGGCGCTGTTCGATCAGCAGGCGCAGGAGGATGTCTGGGGCGAGGACACCGAGGTGCGGATCTCCTCCTCCTACGCGCCCATGGGCGCGGGCGTGGTCACCGGCGACGGCTACACGGTCAAGGGCTCGTGGGCCTGGTCGTCGGGCTGCGATCACGCGGACTGGGTGGTGGTCGGCGGACCCGTCATCAAGGACGGCAAGCCCGTCGATTTCGGCAGCTTCCTGATCCCGCGTTCCGACTACCGCATCGACGACGTCTGGAATGTCGTCGGCCTGCGCGGCACCGGCAGCAACACCATCGTGGTCGACGACGTCTTCGTCCCGCGCTACCGGTTCCTCAGCTTCAAGACCATGTCCGAGCTGAAATCCCCCGGCCTGGAACGCAACACCGACCCGCTGTACAAGATGCCGTGGGGCACAATCCATCCCACCACGATCTCGACGCCCATCGTCGGCATGGCCTACGGCGCCTACGACGCGCACGTCGAGCACCAGGGCAAGCGGGTGCGCGCCGCCTACGCCGGGGAGAAGGCCAAGGACGACCCGTTCGCGAAGGTGCGGATCGCGGAGGCATCCAGCGATATCGACGCCGCCTGGCGTCAGCTCTCCGGTAACCTCTCCGCGGAGTACGCGCATATCGTTGCGGGCGAGGAGGTTCCGTTCGAACTGCGCCTGGCCGCACGGCGCGACCAGGTGCGTGCCACCGGCCGGGCGATCGCCTCGATCGACAAGCTCTTCGAAAGCTCCGGCGCCACCGCGCTGGCGAACGACACACCGCTGCAGCGGTTCTGGCGGGATGCGCACGCGGGCCGGGTGCACGCGGCCAACGATGCCGAGCGGGCCTACGTCGCCTTCGGCACCGGCACGTTCGGCCTGCCCGTCACCGACACGATGGTCTAGGAGAGTCTGCCGAATGACGACGACAGCGGAACTGACCTTCGAATCGACCTCCCGCTACGCGCAGGTGCGGCCGGATCTGAAGCTGCACTACCACGAGGCGGGCGTCGGCAACGCCCCGACGATCGTGCTGCTGCACGGCGGCGGTCCGGGCGCCTCGTCCTGGTCGAACTTCTCCCGCAATATCGCGGTGCTGGCCGAGAACTTCCATGTGCTGGCCGTGGACCAGCCGGGATTCGGGCTGTCGGACAAGCCGACCGAGCATCCGCAGTATTTCGTGCACAGTTCGTCGGCGCTGAAGGATCTGCTCGACACGCTGCAGATCACCGATCGTGTTCACCTGCTGGGCAATTCGCTCGGCGGCGGCGCGGCGGTGCGGTTCGCGCTCGACTACCCCGACCGCGCGGGCAAGCTCGTGCTGATGGGACCGGGCGGGCTGAGCACCAACCTGTTCGCGCCCGATCCGACCGAGGGCGTGAAGGCGCTGGGCAGGTTCAACGTCGAGCCCACCCGGGAGAATCTCGAGGCCTTCCTGCGGATCATGGTCTTCGACCAGAATTTGATCACGCCGGAACTGATCGAGGAGCGGTTCGCCTCGGCCTCGCAGCCGGAGTCGCTGGCCGCCACCCGCGCGATGGGCAAGTCGTTCGCCGCGGCCGATTTCGAGAAGGGCATGCTCTGGCGCGATGCCTACAGGCTGCGCCAGCCGGTGCTGCTGATCTGGGGCCGTGAGGATCGGGTGAATCCGATCGACGGCGCGCTCGTGGCCCTGAAGACGATCCCGCGCGCGCAGCTGCACGTGTTCGGCCGGTGCGGGCACTGGGCGCAGCGGGAGCGGTTCGACGAATTCAACCGGCTGACCACCGATTTCCTGTCTCCCGAGGAGAAGTAGTCATGGGTATTCGAGCACTCGGATACATGCGCATCGAGGCCACCGACATGGCGGCCTGGCGCGAATACGGGCTCAAGGTGCTCGGCATGATGGAGGGCGACGGGCCCGACTCCGAGGCCCTCTACCTGCGCATGGACGAGTTCGCGGCGCGCCTGGTCATCGTGCCCGGCGACAAGGACCGGCTGCTGGTCTCGGGCTGGGAGGTCGCCGACGCACCCGAACTCCAGCAACTGCGCGAGCGGCTGTCGGCGGCGGGCGTGGCCTTCAAGGAGGCCACCAAGGAGGAGCTGGCCGACCGCCGCGTCGAAGGGATGATCCAGTTCGAGGATCCGTCCGGCAATACGCTCGAGGCGTTCCACGGCATGCAGTACCTCGCCCGGCGCTTCGTCAGCCCCTACGGCCACAAGTTCGTCACCGCCGAGCAGGGCCTGGGCCACGTGGTGCTGACCTGCACCGACGACGCCGCGGCGCAGGAGTTCTACCAGGGCGTGCTGGGCTTCCGGCTGCGCGACTCGATGCGGCTGCCCCCGCAGATGGTGGGCCGTCCCGCCGATGGTGACCCGGCCTGGCTGCGATTCTACGGCTGCAACCCGCGCCATCACGCGCTGGCGTTCCTGCCGCTGCCCAACCCGACCGGCATCGTGCACCTCATGGTCGAGGTGGAGAACTCCGACGACGTCGGCCTCTGCCTGGATCGCGCACTGCGCCGCAAGGTCAAGATGTCGGCCACCCTCGGACGGCACATCAACGACAAGATGCTCTCGTTCTACATGAAGACACCGGGCGGCTTCGATATCGAATTCGGTTGCGAGGGACTCGAAGTCGAGGACGAGAACTGGATCGCGCGGGAGTCGACCGCGGTCAGCCTGTGGGGCCACGACTTCAGCATCGGGTTCCGGGAACAGTAGGACAGGAGTAGATGGCATGGCGACGGACGGCTTGGCGGGCACCGACTTTCCCGAGATCGATGCGCGGCAGTTCCGGAATGTGCTGGGGCAGTTCTGCACCGGCATCACCGTGATCACGACGCTCGATACGGAGGGGACGCCGGTCGGTTTCGCCTGCCAGTCGTTCGCCGCCCTGTCCCTGGACCCGCCGCTGGTGCTGTTCTGCCCCACCAAGGAATCCCGCTCCTGGGCCGCGATCGAGCGCAACGGCAGCTTCTGCGTCAACATGCTCGCCGAGGAGCAGCAGCCGGTGTGCGCCCGGTTCGGTTCGCGCGAACCCGACAAGTTCGCCGGAATCGACTGGCACACCTCGGATCTGGGGCTTCCGGCCCTCGACGGCGCGTTGGCCACGATCCAGTGCACTGTGGCGAACGTGCTCGACGGCGGCGATCACTACGTGGTGTTCGGCCGGGTGCTGGCCCTGTCGGAGTCCACGGACTCCGGCAGGCCGCTGTTGTTCTACCGCGGCCAATACACCGCCATCGAGCCCGAGAAGACCGTTCCCGCCCCTTGGCGCGCAGACCTGGAACACTTCCTCACCACCACCACACTCGACACCTGGTTGTAGTCCCGCCGGTGCGAACGGCCGAGAGCCGCGGACGGGATTCCGGTCCGCGGCTCTACGTGTTCATCGCGCGTCAGGCGGTGACGGTCTGCTGTTCGCGCTGGAGTTCCAGGGCGATGTCGATGAGCTGGTCCTCCTGGCCGCCCACCAGGTTGCGCCCGCCGGCGCGGACGAGCATTTCGGCGGCGGAGACGCCGTAGCGTTCGGCCTGGCGTTCGGCGTGCTTGAGGAAGCTGGAGTAGACGCCGGCGTAGCCCATCATCAGGGCCTGGCGGTCGAGCAGGCATTCCTGCGGCATGGCCGGGCGGACAACGTCTTCCGCGGCGTCGGCGATGGCGAAGAAGTCGATGCCGGTCTTGATGCCGAGCTTGTCGCAGACGCCGACGAACGCCTCGACCGGGGTGTTGCCCGCGCCCGCACCGAAACGCCGTGCGCTGCCGTCGATCTGCTTGGCGCCCGCGCGGACGGCGTAGACCGAGTTCGCGACGGCGAGATCCAGGTTCTCGTGGCCGTGGAAGCCGACCTGGGCGTCGTCACCGAGCTCGGCGACCAGCGCGGCGATGCGGTCGGAAACCTGTTCGAGCACAAGGGCACCCGCGGAGTCCACCACGTACACGCACTGGCAGCCCGCATCGGCCATGATGCGGGCCTGCTTGGCCAGCACCTCCGGCGGCTGGGTGTGCGACATCATCAGGAAACCGACGGTCTCCAGGCCGAGTTCCCGTGCGAGACCGAAGTGCTGGATGGACACGTCCGCCTCGGTGCAGTGCGTGGCGATGCGGACGATCGAGGCGCCGTTGTCCTGGGAGACCTTGATGTCCTCCTTCACGCCGACGCCCGGCAGCATCAGGACCGCGATCTTGGCCTGCTTGGCGGTCTGCGCCGCGATCGTGACCAGCTCCTGCTCAGGAGTTTTCGAGAAGCCGTAGTTGAACGAGGAACCGCCCAGGCCGTCGCCGTGGGTCACCTCGATCACCGGCACGCCCGCCCCGTCCAGGGCGGTGACGATATCGCGCACCTCGGTGGCGGTGAACTGGTGCCGCTTGTGATGCGACCCGTCGCGCAGCGAGGTGTCGGTGACGCGGATGTCGAGTTCGTTGCTGTAAACCATTGTCCTACTTCTCCTTACACCCGGGCCGAGACGATCTGACCGGCGACTACCTCACCCACGCGGGTGGCGGCCGCGGTCATGATGTCGAGATTTCCGGCGTAGGGCGGCAGGAAGTCGCCCGCACCCTCCACCTCCACGAAGACCGAAACCTTCGCCATCCCACCGGAAACCACCGACGGCTCGTCGAACTGCGGCTCGTTGAGCAGCCGGTAGCCGGGCACATACTCCTGGATGTCGGCGACCATGCGGTGGATCGACTCGGTGATCGCAGCGGTATCGGCGTCCTCGGGAATCGCGCAGAAGATGGTGTCGCGCATGATCATCGGGGGTTCGGCGGGATTCAGGATGATGATCGCCTTACCGCGCCGGGCGCCGCCGATGGTCTCCACGCCCCGGCTGGTGGTCTTGGTGAACTCGTCGATATTGGCGCGGGTGCCGGGTCCCGCCGAGACCGAGGACACCGACGCCACGATCTCGGCGTAGGGCACCTCGACCACCCGCGAGACGGCCGCCACCATCGGAATGGTGGCCTGCCCACCGCAGGTGATCATGTTGACGTTCGGGGTATCCAGGTTGTCGCCCAGGTTCACCGGCGGCACCACGGCGGGGCCGACGGCGGCGGGCGTCAGATCGATCGCGCGGATCCCGGCGGCCTCGTACTTCGGCGCGTATTCGCGGTGCACGTAGGCGGAGGTGGCCTCGAACAGCAGTTCCGGCTTCTCCGCCTGGGCCAGCAGCCAATCCGCGCCCTCGGCGGAGGTCTCCAGCCCGAGCCCGCGGGCCCGCTTCAAACCCTCACTGTCCGGGTCGATTCCGATCATCCAGCGCGGCTCGATCCGCTCCGACCGCAGCAGCTTGTACAGCAGGTCGGTACTGATGTTTCCGGAGCCGACGATGGCGGCACTGACTTTTCCGTTGGAAGCCACGAGTATCTCCTAGCTGAATTGCAGACGGACGGAACCGAGTCCGGTGAACTCGGCAAGGAAGTCGTCGCCCGGGCGGGCGTCGATGGCACGGGTGCAGGAGCCGGGCAGCACGACGTCCCCGGCCTTCAGGCGCACGCCGAAGGAGGCGACCTTGCGCGCCAGCCACGCCACCGCGATGGTCGGATCGCCCAGCACCGCATCGCTGCGGCCCTCGGCGACCACCTCACCGCTGCGGGTCAGCTTGGCGTCGATCTTCTTGATATCCAACAGGTTCGGGTCGACCCGCTCCGGACCGAGCACCCAGCCCGCGGACGACGCGTTGTCGGCGATGGTGTCGCACAGCCCGATTTTCCAGTCCTTGATGCGGGTGTCGATGAGTTCGATCGACGGCGCGTAGGCGACGGTCGCGTCGAGCACGTCGGCCTCGGTGCACTCCGCGCCGGGCAGATCCTTGCCCAGTACGAAACCCACCTCGACCTCCACGCGGGGGTACAGATACCTCGAGGTATCGACGACCACGTCCTCGAACACCTGCATCTCACCCAGCAGATGCCCGTAGTCGGGCTCGTCCACCCCCATCATCTCCTGCATCGCCTTCGACGACAGCCCGACCTTGTGGCCGACGACCTGCGCGCCGCCCGCCAGCCGCTGCCGGATGTTGATGAGCTGGATCTCGTAGGCATCGACCACGTCGATGCCGGGATGCCGCGCGACCAGCGGGTCGATCGGCACCCGGTCACGCTCGGCGACCGCGAGCTCCGCGGCCAGTTCACTCCGTACCGCGTCGGACAGCACGCTTGTTCCTTCCACTGGGGGCCCGGGATCGTGGCCGAGACGGAAACTGAAACGAGTTTTCCAGCGAAAACCGGCCGCAGTTGCGCCGTCTGCCACACCAATATAGACCGAACCGAGACTGATTCTATAACGTGTTCTACATGACTGATCGGGAATACGACGTGGTGGTGGTCGGCAGCGGTGCCGCCGGGATGACCGCCGCGCTCACCGCCGCCCACCACGGGCTCCGCGTGGTGATCATCGAAAAGGCCGCTCACTACGGGGGATCTACGGCACGCTCCGGCGGCGGCGTGTGGGTTCCCGGCAACAAGGCGCTGCGGGCGTCCGGGCGGCCCGACGACCGCGAGGAGGCGCGCCGCTACCTGCACAGCATCATCGGTACGGGGGGTGGGCCCGAAGGGCAGGGGGGCGGGAAAGGCTCCGCGGTGCCGAAGGAGCGGATCGACACCTACATCGACCGGGGCGCGGAGGCGCTGGACTTCGTGCTCGACCACACGCCGCTGCAGCTGAAGTGGGTGCCCGGCTACTCCGATTACTACCCGGAGGCACCGGGCGGCCTGGGCGCCGGGCGCTCGTGCGAACCGAAGCCGTTCAATGCCAAGGTGCTCGGCGAGGAGCGTTTCAAGCTGGAGCCGCCCTACGCCAAGGCGCCGCTCAACGTCGTCGTGATGCAGGCCGATTTCGTCCGCCTCAACCTGATCCGGCGCCATCCGAAGGGCATGATGCGGGCCATGCGCGTGGGTGCGCGCACCTACCTGGCCAAGTGGACCGGTAAGCACATTCTCGGCATGGGGCAGGCCATCATCGCGGCCATGCGCAAGGGGCTCATGGACGCGAACGTGCCCCTGCTGCTGAACACGCCGATGACCAGGCTCGTCATCGAGAACGGCGTGGTCACCGGCGTGGAGGCGGTGCAGGACGGCACGCCGGTCACCTTCACCGCCCGCCACGGCGTGGTGCTGGGCAGCGGCGGCTTCGAGCACAACGCCGAGATGCGCGCCAAGTACCAGCGCCAGCCCATCACCACCGAGTGGACCACCGGCGCGGCGGCCAACACCGGCGACGGCATCGTCGCGGGCATGGAGGCCGGTGGCGCGGTCGGATTCATGGAGGACGCCTGGTGGGGACCGACCATCTTCAAGGGCGGCAAGCCCTGGTTCGCGCTGGCGGAGCGGAATCTGCCCGGCGCCATCATGGTCAACGCCGACGGGAAGCGATTCGGGAATGAGTCGGCTCCTTACGTCGAGGCGGTGCACACCATGTACGGCGGCGAGTACGGGCAGGGCGCCGGGCCGGGTGAGAACATCCCCACCTGGCTGGTGTTCGACCAGCGCTACCGCAACCGCTACATCTTCGCCTCGCTGCAGCCCGGCCAGCGCATCCCGTCTCGCTGGATGGAAAACGACAACATCGTCAAGGCCGACAGCCTCGAGGAGCTGGCCGAGCGGATCGGCGTGCCCGCCGACAATCTCACCGCGACCGTCGCCCGGTTCAACAAGTTCGCCGAGACCGGTAGGGACGAGGACTTCGGCCGCGGCGAGAGCCACTACGACCGGTACTACGGCGATCCGACGGTGAAGCCCAACCCCTGCCTGGCCGCGCTGGTGCAGGGCCCGTTCTACGCGGCGAAGATGGTGCCGGGCGATCTCGGTACCAAGGGCGGCCTGGTCGCCGACACCGCGGGCCGGGTGCTGCGCGAGGACGGCAGCCCGATCGAGGGCCTCTACGCCTCCGGCAACAGCTCGACCCCGGTCATGGGCCACACTTACGCGGGTCCCGGCGCGACGATCGGCCCGGCCATCGCCTACGGGTACCTGGCGGTGCTGGATATCGTCGAGCGGAAGAAGCAGGCGAGCGAGTAGCGGGAGAAGACGAATGCCTATCGATCCGAAAGTAGCTCTGGGAGCGGCACTTCCGGAGCTGGAGTTCGCGTGGACTCCGTCCGACGTGCAGTTGTACCACCTCGGCCTGGGCGCCGGGGCGCGCTGGACCGATACCGGTGAGCTGCGCTATCTCGACGATCGCGCGCCGCAGGTGTTGCCGACCTTCGCGACCGTCGCGCCGACGCTGGGGGTGACCGAGCCGCCGAAGGTCAGCTTCCCGGGTGTGGAGATCGACCTTGCGAAGGTGGTGCACGGGAGCCAGGAAGTGGTGGTGCACAAGCCGATTCCGGCCACCGGTAAGGCCCGGAGCACCGGGCGGATCAGCGAGATCTGGGACAAGGGCTCGGCCGCGGTGGTGGTGCAGGAGACCACGGTCACCGGCTCCGACGGCGACCCGCTGTGGACCGCGCGGTCGTCCATCTTCGCCAAGGGTGAGGGCGGCTTCGGCGGTGAGCGCGGACCCAGCAACAAGTCCGAATTACCGGACCGCGCACCGGATTTCGACGTCACGACGCCGACGCTGCCGCAGCAGGCGCTGCTGTACCGCATGTGCGGCGACCGCAACCCGCTGCACTCGGACCCCGGGTTCGCCCGCGCCGCGGGCTTCCCCAACCCGATCCTGCACGGCCTGTGCACCTACGGACTGGTCTGCAAGAACGCCGTCGACACGGTGCTCAACTCGGACGCCGCCCGCGTCACCGCCTTCCGCGCCCGCTTCGCCGGAGTCCTCTACCCGGGCGAAACAATCCGCTCCCGAATCTGGCTGGAAGGCAACGAACTGACAATCGCGGCCACAGTGGCAGACCGCGAGGACGCCCCGGTCCTCGGCGACGTGAAACTGACGTTCACCACCTGATCCCGGCCAAAAGCACGCCGGGAATGAGAGGGGCCGAGCACGCCGGGAATGAGAGGGGCCCGGCACGCCGGGAATGTGCCCGGCATCTCGGGAAGGTAGGCGCTCACACGCTTACCTGTCGCTTCGGCACGCTGGCACCATTGGTTCCCTGTCGTACCTGCACGCTGGCACCATCTGTTCGCCGAGATTCCGGCACGCTGGCACCATTTTGTTCCCTGTTGTTCCGGCACGCTTTTCGCCGGAACAACAGGGTCACTCCGCGTCCGGGAAGCCTGTCGCGAAGAGGATGGCGATGGCGACGGAGCAGATGACGGCGATGATCGGAATAACCCACATCCCTCCGACACTACAAGCTGTAGTACTTAGCAGGGGTTACGGAACCCGCTCATGTGGCCAGTCACACAGCATCCCCGGCGTGCTTCACAGCATCCCCGGCGTGCTCTTGGCCGGGGTCCACTGCCGCGGCGGGTGGTTTCCGTCCGCTGCTCAACCCCTGGATGATCAGGGCGTACAGCACCACCACCACGATCGGGGCGGCCAGGGGGACCCAGGCCGGTTGGAGCGGGATCAGGGTGGTGGCGACGGCGGCGGCCGCGAAGACGAGCGCACCCGTGACCGACGGCAGCGTGGTGGGGACCACCCCGGCGGGCGCGTGCACGGTGGCGGTGTTGAGCAGATAGGTCGTCGCCACCAGCCCGGTACCGGCGGCGGCCAGGGCGCCGGTGTCGTCCCAGGCGATCGCGCCGAGCGCCACCAGCACCGCCACCACCGCGCAGATCCGGAACCGCCAGCCCGCGACCACCGCGAGGCCCGTGGGGATCGCCGCCCACGGCAGCACGATCGCCACCGCGGCGGTCAACAGCAGGCCGGACAGCACGGCCAGGAATTTCGTCATCGCCGCACCCGCACAACTCGGCGATGTTCCGGGATCAGCCGCATCACCTGGTCGAGCCGGGTGTCCTCCGGCCAGGCCACGATGTCCACACCCACGGTGCCCATATCCCGGTACATCGATGCCCGCTCGAGCTGCCACATCCGAGCCATGGTGGCGTCGAGCCCCTCGTAGAACGGCGCGCCGCGCAGCACATCCACCACCACCACGACGTGCCCGCGCTTGCGCAGATCGATCAGGGCCAGCGCGAACTGGGTGTCCAGCAGCGTCGAGAACGCCACCACGATCGCGCCGATCGGCACCGCGGCGTGCGGGGCCAGCGTGCCGGAGGTGGCGATGTGCTCCTCGCCGACGGCGAGCACCGTGTCGACGATGCGATAGAACTGCCGACGCCCGATATCGGGCCGCAGCCAGCGCGGCGCCTGGCCCAGGCAGACCACCGCGGTCCGGTCGCCCGCCTGCAGCGCCGACTGCGCGACCTGCGCCGCGCCGCGCACCGACAGCTCCAGCGAATCCGCCGCCGGACCGGGCGCCTGCAGCGAAGTATCCACGAGCACAACGACATCGGCGGCGCGATTGGTGAGCCGCTCGGTCACGTAGAGCCGCCCGCGCCGGGCACTCACCGGCCAGTTCACCGTGCGCAGCTGATCGCCCGGCGCGTACGCGCGGATGTCGGCGTACTCCACGCCCGGACCGTGTCGCCGGGTCAGGTGGGTGCCGATGCGTTCGGGAAGGTCGGTGCGCGGCAACCGCATTCGCTGTGGATCGGCGATCGGATACACATACACCTCCCCCGCCGGTAGCGTGACCGACGCCACCGCGAGCCCCGCCGGGCTGAGCGCGGTGACCCGTGCGGTCACCGGATAGCGCCCCCAGCGGCCGGTCGACAGCGCCAGCCGCAGACCCGCCGGAGCCGGGCCGGAGTCGACCGCCTCCTCCACCCGCACCTCGAGTCCGTGCGTCTGCTGCGGCGTGCACCGCAGCAGGGCGTTACCGTCCTCGACGAAGGCGGCGACACTGAGCACCACCTCCTCGGATTCGAAGCAGCGCAGCACTCCCGCGCCGTCGACCTGAATCCTGGTGCGCGACACCTGCCACGGCGCGGTCGCCAGCACCCCGAGCATCGGCGCCGCGAACACCACCAGCTGCCACCGCCCCAGCATCACCGCCAGCGCCAGCGCGGGTGCCGCCGCGGCGGCCAGCATGAACACCAGAGGCGCCGGGCGCCAACGCAATTCGGCCTCGGCGACCGAGCTGGTATCTCGATGCCTCATGTGACGGTGGCGCGCGGGACGGGCAGGCGGCGTAGCAGCTCGGTGATCACATCCTCGCCGCGGATGCGCCGCACCCACATCTCCGGGCGCAGGGTGATGCGGTGCGCCATGGCCGGAATCGCCAGGGCCTTCACGTCTTCGGGGACGACGTAGTCGCGGCCGAGCAGCAGCGCCCGGGCGCGGGCCATCTGCACCAGGTCCAGTTCGGCGCGCGGGCTGGCACCCACCTCCACCTGCGGATGGCTGCGGGTGGCGGCGGCCAGCGCCACCACGTAGGTCACGACATCGGGGTGCACCGTCACGAATTCGACGGCCTGCCGCATTTCCAGCAGTCCCTGCGCGTCCACCACCTGCCCCACCTGCGGCGGTACCGAACCGCGCTCCAGGCGGCGGCGGATCATCTGCGTCTCGTCCTGCTCGGACAGATAACCCAGCCGCAGCTGCACCGCGAAACGGTCGAGCTGCGCCTCGGGCAGCGGATAGGTGCCCTCGTACTCGATCGGATTGTCGGTGGCCAGCACGATGAAAGGCTGTGGCAGCGGGAAGGTTTCGCCGTCGATGCTGACCTGCCCCTCGGCCATCGCCTCCAGCAGCGCCGCCTGCGTCTTGGGCGGGGTGCGGTTGATCTCGTCGGCCAGCAGCATATTGGTGAACACCGGGCCGCGGCGGAAATTGAAACGGCCCGAGTTCATGTCGTAGATGGTGGAGCCGATCAGGTCCGCGGGCAGCAGATCCGGGGTGAACTGCACCCGGGTGAACTGCAAACCCAGTGCGGCGGAGAAGGATCGGGCGATGAGCGTCTTGCCCAGGCCCGGTAGGTCCTCGATCAGGACGTGCCCGCCCGACAGCACCGCGACCATGATCAGCTGTAGCTCATCGCGTTTGCCGACCACGACGCGTGCGATCTCGCGCAGCACCGCCTCGGAGCGCTTGATGGTCACGTCCATCGGTGTCGTCATGTTCGCACTCGCACTCATCTCTACCTTTTCACATCGACTGCAGTCGTCGCAGAATCTCGTCCAGCGCCGGGCGTCCCGGTGCGCGCGTGTTCTGGTCGCGCAGCGCCGAATTCGCCGGATCCACCCAGCGCCACAGCTCGGGGCCGAACAGCAGGATTCCGGCGGATTCGGTGGCGCGCCGGTTCTTGCTGATCCGATGTCCGCTGGACAGCTCGAATTCCTTGGCCAGCAACGGGCGCAGGTGGCGGTCCCAGTCGGCGCGCGAACCGTCGGCCCGCTCGGCCAGCATCTGCGCGCGAGCCCGCCAGTGCCGCAACATCTCCGCGGGACCGTTGTCGATCTCGTCGTCGGCCGGTCCGGTCGACGCCTCGGTGCGGGAACGTTCGACCAGCGACCACACCAGCAGCCCCAGCGCCCCGAGCACCGGCACCCCCGCCAGCAGCGGGAGCAGGTCGCGCTGGTTTCCGAGCGCGATCACCTCGAGCAGCACGATCACCGCGACGGCGCCGCCCACGATCACCGAGCGGGTCATGACATCGCCTCGCGCTGTGTATTCGGTTCGCTCACAACAGTTTCCCCTTGGAGATCGTTCAGCACGATGCGCAGCAGCTGCTCGGCGCGCATCCGCTGCCACTCCAGCATCGAGTGCGGGCTGAAGCGCGCCTCCTCGAACAGCGCCACCAGTTCGCGGGCGGAGGCATCGTGCAGTGCGCCGCGTTCGAACGCGCGGGCCAACACCTCCGACGGGGTGTCCGAGATCAGCGGCGCCACCTCGCGCGCCTGCGCGAGGCCGCGCTCCATGGCGCCGTAGCAGGCGATGATCGCGGTGCGGGCATCCTGACCCGAGGCGATCATCGCGGCCAGGCCCATCTCTGCCACCTGCGCCAGCGACACCGGCTGCTCGGCGGGCACGTGGTCGGGGGTGGCGGGCTGCGGCACCGGGCGGCTGCGGGTGCCGATGGCGACCACCACCAGGCCGACGATGGCCGTGGCCACCAGCGCGGCGGCCGCGATCCCGACCAGCATCAGGGCCCGGTTGTCGAGTGGCGGGGTTCCCGAGAACGGCTGCGTCGTCGGGGGCGGCGTCTGCACGGGCGTCGTGGGTGTCGGGCGGGCCGCCGGTGGCTGCTGCACCTCGTCGCCGGTCCCGGCCGTCAGCAGGTACACCATCCAGGTCAGGGCGGCGAATACGGCCAGCACCGCCAGCGCGACCAGCAGCATCAGGCCCAACCGGCGCAGCTGCCCCGGCCTCCGGTCGGACTCGCGATCGTGTTCGGGCATGGCCAGCGGCAGCCGGTGCTGGCTGGTGATCACCCCCGCCAGCAGGATCACTATCGACACCAGCGCCAGCACCGGCATCAGCGCGACCGTGACCGCCGAGGGCGGCGAAACCGCATGCGGCCCACCGTTACCCGGGATGTATCCGCGCAGCGCGAAAACGGCAAGCGACAGCAGCACGATCGGTCCGATCGCGCGCGGTATCGCCGTCCTGACCCCACTCACGCCTTCACCTCGCTGACGCTCGGCTCCGTCGCGCGCGGGGGGCACTGTATCGACGGGCGCTCGCAAGCTCACTCACGAGCCTCTCCCAAACTCCGGTACTGCAAAGCAGGCACATCGTTACATGCCGGACGGTCCGTCAGCAGGGAAATCGCCACACCCGAACCGTCGGATTCCCGTCTATCCCTCTTGCGGGTAGTTGATGTGTGCGCAAACTGTGAGAACCCACAATCCTGCTGCGGCGCAACCAAGTTGCGTCACAGCGAGCTAACGCCCACATGCGAACGCCATCTTGCAACAGCCACCTGCCACGCGTCTCACCTCCCACACGGGCGCCCTACCTCATTCCCGGCATGCTTTTGGCCGGGATCTCGCTCAGCCGACTGGCGGTGCGAGCGAGGTCCGGGACGTTCGGGACGTCGCGAACCAGCTCGGGCAGCGAGGTCTTGGCGTAGATGGTCAGGGGGCGGTCGGCGTCGTAGAGGATGTCGACCAGGTTCACGAAGCGGGTTGCCCAGTCCATCGGGACGGTGCGCAGGGCGGGGACGCCGCACAGGGTCCAATGCCGGTAGCGCCCGGCAAGGTCCAGGAAGTTCGTCGCCGACAGCGGATTTCCGCACAGCTCGGCGAAATCCACGATCACGCCGCCGGTTTCGGCACGAACCCGCAGGACGCGGTGTCCGATCGAAATCTCGGTGTCCCGCTCGAAGGACGCGACCTCCTCGAGATAGCGCCCCGACGCGAAGCCCCTCCGCCGCCCGCCGAGCCGTCGGTAATCCTGCGGACCGTCCACGGCCACCACGTCCAGCCGGGCACGCAACAGCTCGATCGTCGGCAGGAACCGGTGGTGCAGCAGCGGATTCGGCAGCAGCCCCTCCGGCGGATAGTTCGAGGTCACCACGAGCACCACGCGCCGGGCGAACAGCGCCTCGAGCAGGCGGGCCAGGAGCATGGCATCACCGATGTCGTGGACATGGAATTCGTCGAAGCAGACCAGAACGGCCTTCCCGAGCACCGCGTCGACGGCCCGGTCGATGGACCCGAATTCGGCCACGGCACCGTGCAACCGGGCGAAGAAGTCGTGAAAGTGATAGCGGCACTTGCACTCCGAGCCGACCTCGGTGAAGAACCTGTCCATCAGCATCGTCTTGCCGCGCCCCGGCCGACCGTGCAGATAGATACCGCCCGGACGACGCCACCGCCGCCCGACTCCCGTCGCGACGGCCGCCAGCCGCGCCGCGGCCGCGCGCTGCTGTTCATCGAGCACCAACTCGTCCACAACCCGCTCCATTCTCTACATGTGTAGAGTCCGATCTACACTTGTAGAGGATCGCGGGTCGCACCGCGAGGAAAGGTGACGATGTCCACAGCCGACCGGCGCACCCGGATCATCGATGCCGCCATCGATCTCATTGCCACCCAGGGCCTTCGAGCCCTCACCCACCGCGCCCTGGACACCACCCTGGCCCTACCCCCGGGCTCGGTCTCCTACTACTTCCGCACCAAACGCGCGCTCATCGAGGCCATCGTCGACCGAATAGCCACCCGCTCCCGCGCCGATTTCACGGAGGCCCGGCTCGGCGATCCCCAACCGTCCACAACAGAGCCGGACGAGATCGCCCACGGCATCGCACGCTGGCTGGACCAGTTGCTCGCACGCCGCCGCAATCATCTGATCGTGCGGCACGCACTGATCATCGACCAGCTCGGCGACCCGGACCTGCACCGCCGCCTGACCTCGTGCCTGTTCTCCCACGACCACGCCACCTCCCTGTTCCGAAGCCTGGGCGCGGCCGATCCGGCGACGTCCGCGGCCGACTTCATCGCGGTGCTCGAGGGCCTGGTATTCGACCGATTCGCCGGTGCGAGAAGGGGTTCGAAGGCCGGTACGCCCCGCAGCGTCGCGCAGCTGGAGGCCCCACTGCGCGCACAGCTCTCCGCACGCTGAGCCTCAGGCGGCCGTCAGCACCAGGCCTGAGGTGGGGACGCCGGTTCCGGCGGTGACGGCGATGTTGGACAGGCCATCGACCTGGTTGACCGAGGTGCCGCGGATTTGGCGGACGCCCTCGGCGATGCCGTTCATGCCGTGGATGTATGCCTCGCCGAGCTGGCCGCCGTGGGTGTTGAGGGGTAGGCGGCCGCCGAGCTCGATGGCGCCGTCGGCGATGAAGTCGCGGGCCTCGCCGCGGCCGCAGAAGCCGAGCTCCTCCAGCTGCATCAGCACGAAGGGCGTGAAGTGGTCGTAGAGGATGGCGGCCTGCATATCCTCCGGGCGCAGCCCGCTCTGCGCCCAGAGCTGATCGCCGACCAGCCCCATCTCCGGCAGCCCGGTCATCGCGTCGCGGTAGTAGCTGGTCATGACGTACTGGTCCGCGCCGGAACCCTGTGCGGCGGCGGCGATCACGGCCGATTTCTGCGGTAGGTCCCGGGCTCGTTCGACACTGGTCACCACGATCGCCACGCCGCCGTCGGTCTCCTGGCAGCAGTCCAGCAGATGCAGCGGCTCGGCGATCCAGCGCGAGTTCTGGTGCTCCTCCAGGGTGATCGGCTTGCCGTAGAAGTGCGCCGCCGGATTCACGGCCGCATGCTTGCGATCGGCGACCGCGATTCGCCCGAAATCCGCACTGGTGGCGCCGTATACGTGCATGTACCGCCGGGCGACCATGGCGACCTGAGCCGCCGGAGTGCCCAGGCCCTGCGGGTACGCCCACGCCGCATCGACGCCGGAGGAGGTCGCCGCGGTCGCCAAATGTGTTGCGAACTGGCCGAATCGGTGGCCCGAACGCTCATTGAACGCGCGGTACGCGACCACCACATCGGCGACCCCGGTCGCGACGGCCATGGCCGCCTGCTGCACGGTCGCGCACGCCGCCCCGCCGCCGAACGGAATATTGCTGAAGAACTTCAGATTCGGGATACCGGCCGCCCGGGCCACGGCGGCCTGGGTGTTGGTGTCCATGGTGAAGGTGGTCAGCCCGTCGACGTCCGCAGGCTTCAGCCCCGCGTCGTGCAGCGCGGCAGTGACGGCTTCGGCCGCCAGCCGCAATTCGCTGCGCCCGGACTCCTTGGAGAAGTCGGTGGCGCCGATACCGACGATGGCGGCCTTGCCGCTGAGCTGGCTCACTTCGTCTCCTGCAGTGCGATAACGGCTTTCGCGGTGATGTGGTCACCGAGGCTGTCCCGGCCGACCAGGTCGATATGGACCTCCGGCCCCTCGACCGCCGTCACGGTGCCGCTCAGGACGAGGGTGTCGCCCGCGTACAGCGGCACGCCCAGCCGCAGCTTCAGCGACTTCACGCGGGCGCCCGGCCCGGCCCAGTCGGTGACGTACCGCTGCACCAGCCCGGTATCGGTGAGGATGTTGACGAAGATGTCCTTCGAGCCGCGCTCGACGGCCTTGTCCCGATCGTGATGCACGTCCTGGAAGTCCCGCGTGGCCAGGGCGGTGCTGACCACGAAGGTGGGATCGGCATGGATGGACAGCTCCGGCAGGGCCGAACCCACCTGCACGGCACCGGGTTCCAGCGTGGCCGTCATGCGCTCACCTTCCAATACGGCACTGTGTTGTCCTCATCGAGCTTCTCGAAAGCGACCTCGACCGGCTGTCCGATCCGCACCGCGTCCGGTTCGACACCGCGCAGTTCACCGAGCATCCGCACGCCCTCCTGCAGCTCGACCAGCGCCACCACATAGGGCACCTGCCGACCCGGCACCTTCGGCGCGTGGTGCACGACGTAGCTGAACACCGTGCCGCGACCGGAGGCGACCACGTAGTCGGTCGGCTCGGTCCTGTCCTCCCACAGCGCGGGCACCGGCGGATGCCGCAGGGTGCCGTCGGGCAGCCGCTGAATGCGCAGCTCCCCCGCCTTCGTTCCCTCCCAGAAGAATTCGGTGTCCTTCGAGACGGTCGGCCGGGCGCGCTTGCTCAGATCTTCCTGTGCCGCGGCCGGTTTCGCCGTACCGGGCGCGAACTTCAGCATCCGGAACGACATCTCGGTGACGGCCTCGTCGCCGACGTACCAGGTCAGGATGTAGGTCGCGAACCAGCCCTCGCCGAGCGCGGTGCGCTTGGGCCCCACCAGATCCTGCAGCCGCGTGCGCGCCTGCACGCGCTCGCCGAGCCGCAGATACCGGTGATAGGTCTGCTCGCAGTTGGTCGCGACCACCGAGGTGTAACCCGCGGCATCCAGCAGGTCGTTGACCGCGTTCATCGGATCGTCCGCCGGGCGCGCCCCGTGCAGCCCCGGCATCGTCCACACCTGCGCCATCGCGGGAGGGGCGACGATGCCCGGATGCCCGGCATCGCGTGCGGCCTGCTCGTCGACGTAGATCGGGTTGGCGTCGCCGATGGCCTCGACCCAGTTGTTGATCATGGGCTGGTTGACCGGATCGCGCGCCACGCGCGGTGCGCACTCGCCCTTGTCCTTGATTCGTTCCCCGGCGGCGGAGAGCTGTTCCGCCGTCATGGTTTCCGGCATGGGAAACTCCTATCTCGGTACGCGCGGCAGCTGCAGCCCGGCGGTGGCGATGAGTTCGCGCATGATCTCGTTGACGCCGCCGCCGAAGGTCACCACCAGGTTCTGCTTGGTGCGCCGGTCCAGCCAGTGCAGCAGTTCGGCGGTCGGCGGATCGGCGGGATCGCCGTAGCGCCCGACGATCTCCTCGGCCAGCCGCCCCGCCTCCTGCAGCGATTCGGTCGAGAAGACCTTGGTCGCGGAGGCATCCGCGATCACGCCCGAAGGATCGCTGTCCGCGTTACCGGCATCGGCGGCCACCTGCCAGTTCAGCAGCTCGTTGAGCCGGACCATGGCATGCATGCGACCGAGCGAGCGCCGCACATCGGCCTCTCCCAGCACCCCCTGCCGCTGCGCGAAATCCCGCGCGCGGTCGTAGAGCTGCTCGATCTTGCCGGACGGACCCAGGCTCACCCGCTCGTGATTGAGCTGGGTGGTGATCAGCTTCCAGCCCCGATTCTCCTCTCCGACAAGCATATTCGCCGGAACCCGCACATTGTCGAAGTACGTGGCGTTGGTGTGATGCGCGCCGTCGCAGGTGATGATCGGCGTCCACGAATAGCCCGGGTCCCTGGTATCCACGATCAGGATCGTGATGCCGCGGTGGCGCGACTCGGCCGTGCCGGTGCGGCAGGCCAGCCACACATAGTCGGCCTCGTGCGCGCCGGTGGTGAAGATCTTCTGCCCGTTGACGATCCAGTCGCCGCTCGCATCGCGCACCGCGCTGGTGCGCAGCGACGCCAGGTCGGTGCCCGCCTCCGGCTCGGAGTAGCCGATCGCGAAATGCACGTCACCGGAAAGGATTGCGGGCAGAAACTTCCGCTTCTGCTCCTCGGTGCCGAACTGCTGCAGGGTCGGGCCGACCGTCATCAGCGTGACCAGCGGCAGCGGCACATCCGCCCGCGCGGCCTCGTTGTAGAAGATCTGCTGTTCGACCGGCCCGAATCCCTGCCCGCCGTACTCCTTCGGCCAGCCCACACCGAGCTTGCCGTCGCGGCCCATGCGCCGCACCACCGCTCGGTAGGCGTCGCCGTGCCGGTTCACCGACATCTCGGCCTCCTCCTCGGGAGTCACGAGATCGGCGAAGTACGAACGCAATTCGTCACGCAGCCGGCGCTGCTCGGCCGTCAGGTCGATGAACATCTGGCTCCCAAACGATCCAGCCGGAACGACGCGCCGCCTAGCCAGCGGGCGATGTCCTTGGCCTGTGAGTAGTAGCGATGCAGCGGGTGGGTCATGTCCACACCGATTCCGCCGTGCAGGTGGTGACACTTCTGCATGGCCGCGGGCAGATCCGAGGCGACGCAGTAGGCGAGCACGTCCAGGTCGTCGTCGACCCGCTCGCGATGTTCGGGGCTCTGATCCTGCTGCGCCAGAGCCCAGTTCGCCGACAGCGCCGCCGCGTGCAGGGTGCGCGAGACGACGTAGACGTCGCCGATCTGCTGGGCCACGGCCTGGAACTCGGCCAGCGGACGGCCGAACTGATGCCGGGTCCGCACGTGCTCGGCGGTCAGTGTCAGCACGCCCTTGAGCAGGCCGTCCGCCACCGCACCGATCGACGCCAGCGCCAGCCGGTGCAGGTCCGCCAGCAGCGGAGAACCCGAGCCCTCGGTCAGCAACTGCTCTGCGGGGATCTCGGCCCGTTCGAGGTGCACGGAGAATTCCGGCGCGCCGGTGGAGGCCGGGCTCGCCACCAGGGTGACGCCGGGCGTGTCGGCCTCCACCACGGCGATGCCGGAATCGGTGGGCACCAGCATCCACTGCGCCCGATCGGCGTAGGGTACCGCGATCTTGCGGCCGCTGATCCGCGCCACGGCACCGTCGGCGACCGCGGTCGTCTCCGGCTTCATCGCGAACGGCGCACCCGGCTCGTTCAGTGCCGCAGTGAGCACCGCGCCCTTCGACACCGCCGGAAATATCTTCTCCGCCAGCGCGTCCGGTATCCGGCCGACCAACGGCAGCACCCCGAAACCCAGCGTGGCCAATGCCGGGACCTGCACGGCATCGGTGGCCAATTCGGTCAGCATGGCCGAGACCTCGAGCAGTCCCATATCGTCGCCGCCGAAACGTTCCGGCAGCGCGACCGCCAGCAGGCCGCTGTCGACGATGGCGGGCCACAGCTCGCTATCGCGCGCGCTATTGCGCTCCAGCAAACTTACGACAACCTCGGCGACAGCGTCCTGGCTCTCGTCCCTGTTGAAGTCCAATTCATTGCTCCCGTGTCAGGTGTGGAGTCAGCCGTGCGATTCGCGCGGGAGCCCGAGAATCCGTTCGCCGGCCACGGTCAAAAGGATCTGCTCGGTGCCCCCCGCGATCGACAAACAGCGTGTTAGCAGGAATTCTTTCACCACATCCGATTCCTGAGCGCCCGCGACACCAGCGAGTTCGACGGCAAACTCCGCGACCGCCTGACGATGGCGGACACCGACCAGTTTGCGCACGCTGCTTTGCGGGCCGGGATCAATTCCGGCGAGCATTCGCTGCGCCGCTCGGGTCTCCAGCAACAACCCAGCGACCGATTGGGCAACCAAATCACCGATGCGGTCGGCGATCAATTCGGCGCCCGGACCTTCCGTCGGCGCGGTGGCGATGAGTGTTTCCAATTCCTCGCCGATTCCGCTGCCGCCCATGGCGACCCGCTCCGAGGACAGCGTGGAGCGGGCGATTTTCCAGCCCCCGCCCAATTCGCCGACCAGGCAGTCGTCGGGGACGAATACCTCGTCGAGGAAGACCTCGGAGAAACGCGCCTCCCCGGTGATCTGAACCAGCGGCCGAATATCGATGCCGGGGCTGTTCATATCGACCAGGAAGTAGCTGATGCCGCGGTGCTTGGGCACATTCGCGTCGGTGCGCGCCAGGCAGATCGCCCAGTTCGCGACGTTCGCCAGCGAGGTCCACACCTTCTGGCCGCGCAGCGTCCAGCCGCCGTCCACGCGGGTCGCGGTGGTGCGCAACGCCGCCAGATCCGATCCGGCCTCGGGCTCGCTGAACAGCTGGCACCAGATCACCTCGCCGCGCAGCGTGGGCTGCACGAAGCGTTCGATCTGCTCCGGCGTGCCGTACTGCAGCAGCGTGGGCACCGCCCAGTTGCCGATCTGGATGTCCGGCACGGTGATTCCGGCGGCCCGCACCTGTTCATCGATCAGCGTGCGCAGGATCGGGCCCGCGGGGGGGGGGGGGGGGGGGGGGGGGGGGGGGGGGGGGGGGGGGGGGGGGGGGGGGGGGGGGGGGGGGGGGGGGGGGGGGGGGGGGGGGGGGGGGGGGGGGGGGGCCGGCGCGGGGGGGGGGGGGGGGGGCGCGCCC
>NZ_JARWQD010000053.1 GCF_029869545.1 Nocardia wallacei
CAGATGCGGATGCCGCTCCACCCAGCCCGCCCGCGCCCGGCCGCGGCGCGGGGGCGGGCGGCGCGCGGCGCCCCCCCCCCCGGGGGGCCCCCCCACCGACCTATCCGCGCGCGGCCTTCAGGAGATCGTCGCGGGTGGTGAACTTGACCCGCGGCCGCCCGCCGGACTTGCCGGCGCTGCGCTCCGCGGTGTCGATGGCCTTCCAGCCCTCGCGATCCACCAGATCGGGCTGACGCTGCGCGAGCAGGGCCTTCAGCGCGGCCCGATCGCCCTGCGGCGCCGCCAGTTTGCCCGCGGTGAAATCGTCGATCAGCTGCTCGACGGTCTCCTGGGCATCGACCCGGTTGGAGCCGATGACGCCGCGCGGGCCACGCTTGATCCACCCCGAGACGTAGACGCCCGGCAGGTGCGCGCCCTCGGCCACGACCCGTCCGTGCTCGTTCGGCACGGTGCCCGAGCGATCGTCGAACGGCAGCTCCGCCACCGGTTCCCCGCGGTAACCGATGGACCGCAGCACCAGCGAGGCGGACAGCGTCTCGGTGCGATCGGTGGCGCGGGCGATCAGGCGGCCGTCCTCGGAAACCAATTCGTTGTGCGCGAATTCGACGCCCTCGGCCAGGTCGGCGCCGGTGACGGCGGTCGGCGAGGCCAGATAGCGGAACACGATGCGCTTGTTCGCCGGATCTGGCGTCTTGGCCGCGTACTCCTGCGCCAGCTGATATTTCAGCTGCAGCGAGGGTTCGACCTCCGGATCGTCCAGCAGCGCACGGCTTTCCGGATCCAGCTCCAGCTCGGCCGGGTCGATGATCACATCGATGCCCTTCAGATAGCCCAGCGCGAGGAATTCCGGCGAGGTGTAGGCCGCCTGCAGCGGGCCCCGGCGCCCCAGCACCACGACCTCGCGGATATTGCTGGCGCGCAACGCGTCCAGGGCGTAGTCGGCGATATCGGTCTTGGCCAGCTCGTCCGGATCCAGGGTCAGCACCCGCGCCACGTCGAGCGCCACATTGCCGTTGCCGACGATGACCGCGCGCTCGCCGGACAGGTCGAAGGTGCGGTGCGCGTAGTCGGGATGGCCGTTGTACCAGGCCACGAACTCGGTGGCGGAATGGCTGCCGGGCAGATCCTCGCCTGGCACGCCCAGCTTGCGGTCGGTGGACGCGCCGACCGCGTAGATCACCGCGTGGTGGTGCGACAGCAGTTCCTCGTGCGAGATGTGGTTGCCCACCTCGACATTGAGGTGGTACTGCAGCGTCTCGCGGCGGAAGGCGCTCTCGAACATGCCCGACACGGTCTTGGTGCCGGGATGGTCCGGCGCCACCCCCGCGCGAACCAGGCCCCAGGGCGTGGGCAGCCGGTCGAACATCTCCACCTCGACATCCGCGCGGCGCAGCAGCTCGTCGGCCGCGTAACAGGCCGCGGGGCCCGCGCCGACGATCGCGACGCGCAGCGTGCCCAGCTCCTTCGGCGGGCGCGAGGGTGTCACCAGCGGATCGAAATTCGACTCCAGCGGGTGCCGCTCGAAGTAGGTGGCATTGATATCGCGGAACCGTGCCAGGGTGGCGGTCAGATCGTCCTCGGAGAAGATGGCCTCCACCGGACAGGCATCCACGCAGGCGCCGCAGTCGATGCAGGTGTCGGGGTCGATGTAGAGCTGCTCGGTCGTCGCGAACTCGGGTTGCTCCGGAGTGGGACGAATGCAATCGACCGGGCACTCGGGTACGCAGCTGGCGTCGTTGCAACAACGCTGCGTGATCACATAGGCCATATCTCGCAGATCCTCGAAAACATCATCGGCTGTACTCCGCCCCTGGGTTGGGGCGGGCATGCGTCACGGCTGTTGGCGGTCGGCCAGATTGTGACGCCACCATCAGTGTGCCTCGAGAGTGAGCTGCCTCTCCGCTCAGGATGGTGTCGTGCGACACACAGCTACGGTAGGCCTATGGTCCGGACCCTGATCCTGATGCGGCACGGCAAGTCCAGCTACCCGCCGGGTGTGATCGATCACGAGCGGCCGCTGGCGCCGCGCGGGCGTCGCGAGGCCGCCCTCGCCGGCGACTGGCTGCGCAGGACCCAGCCGCCGATCGACGCGGTGCGCTGCTCGGATGCGGTGCGCACCCGCGAGACGCTGGCGGCCACCGGGATCACCGCCCCGGTGGTGTTCGAGCCGTCGATCTACGACGCGTCGCCGCGCACGCTGATCGAGCTCGTGCAGCTCACCGACGACGAGCTACAGACGGTGCTACTGATCGGGCACGCGCCCGGAATGCCGTGGACGGCCTGGGAATTGGCCGCCAACCGCGACTCCGAACCGGCCGCCGAACTCAGCCGGAAGTTCCCCACCTCGGCGCTGGCCGTGCTGGAGTTCGACCGGCCCTGGGCGGACGCCGATCCGGGAACCGGGGACCTGGTGCGATTCCACGTGCCCCGCTGACCACCGTCAGCGGACCAGCTTGCCCCGCACCACCACGACCGCGCCGAACAGGACGAGCACCAGCAGCGCCACGAACCAGTTCGTCAGCGCCCAGACGACGCCGAGCACGATGAGCACCGGCACCGCCGCGATCGCGGCGATCACCGGATTTTCCTTGACCGTCTCCAGGGCCGAGCGGGCCCTGAGCCGGTCGATCTCTTTGGCCATGGCTCCCAGAGTAGGCCGATTCGCCCCGTTTCGCGGTTTCTGTCGGTGCTGGGTGGGAGGCTTCTCGCATGGATTGGAAAATCGAGCTCGTCGCACTACCCGTCACCGACGTGGACCGCGCCAAGGACTTCTACACCAAGATCGGTTTCAACGCCGATCACGACGCCAGCCCCACCGAGGACATCCGCTTCGTGCAGCTCACGCCGCCCGGATCCGGGTGTTCGATCTGCATCGGCAAGAACATCACCCAGGCGGCGCCCGGCAGCGTCGAGGGCATGCAGATGGTGGTCGCCAGCGCCGAGGATGCCTATCGGCAGCTCGTCGCCGCCGGAGTGGAGGCCACGCCGGTCAAGGACGAGGGCTGGGGCCTGTTCACCTACTTCGCCGACCCCGACGGCAACAAGTGGGCGGTGCAGGAGCTGCCGGAGCGGTTCTGAGCTCACAAGTTCCGCTTGCTTGGAGTGCACTCCAGGTCGGTACCTTCTAAGGGGGGACGACAGGAGGCGAACCGATGGGTGTTCTCGCGCAACCGGACATCGACGAGACCGAGTACGAGCGGCCGCGGTATTCGATCGGCGAGGCGGCCGAGCGGTCCGGGCTGAGCAGGGACACGCTGCGCTGGTACGAGCGGATCGGCCTGATGGACTACGTCGGCCGCGACTCCGGCGGTAAGCGCCGATTCAGCGACCGCGACCTGGCCTGGCTGCATCTGATCAGCTGCCTGCGGCTGACCGGCATGTCGGTCGCCGACATGCTGCACTACGCCGAACTGGTGCGGGCCGGCGACGCGACCACGCCGCAGCGGCTGCAGATGTTCCGCAAGACCCGGGCCGAGGTCCTGGACCGCATCGACGAACTGCAGCAGACCCTGTCGGTCCTGGACCGCAAGATCACGATGTACGAGGACCGGACCGCGGCCCTGATCGCGCCCACTGTGCCGTAGCCGAAACACGCTCCCGACCGGGCCGTGACCGGGCATACAGCGGGCGCGGGCCGTGCACACCACGGTTACGATGCCTTCGATATGCAATCTCCCGCCGCCGATGCCCGCATCTGGATCGATAAGCAGAATCCCGAACCCTTTCACGCGCTCAACAGCGTGGCCCTGGCGGTGCGCACCGCCGGCGCCGCGGCCGGACTGGAGCGCAGGCTCATCGAACTGGTCAACGTCCGTGTCTCCCAGCTCAACGGCTGCCCGTTCTGCCTGAACCTGCACACCCGCTCGGCACTGGAGTCCGGAGCCACCCGGCAGCAACTCGACCTGCTGTCCGCGTGGCGGCGCACCGACCTGTTCACCGCGCTGGAACGTGCCGCGCTGACACTGGCCGAACTCACCACCACGCTGCCCGATGAGCAGACGATGGAGCGTGAGTATGCTCTTGCGCGGCAACACATGTCGGACGACCAGGTGTCCGTCGTCATCTGGGCCGCGACGACGATGGGCGCGTTCAACCGCGTATCGATCCTGAGCAGGCATCCGGTGCGGGCGCGGAAGGAGAACTGAGGCACATGACCGAGCAGGCGCTGACCACCGCGGTCGTCCGCAACGAAGCACAGCACCGCTACGAGGTGTGGTACGGCGACAAGCTGGCCGGTTTCGCCGAATACCGGGAACGCGACAACGATACGACGTTCATCCACACCGAGGTCGACAGCGAATTCGGCGGCAAGGGCCTGGGCGGCACCCTGGCCCGCGAAGCGATCACCGACGTCATCGCCCGCGACCGCGCCATCGTGCCGAAGTGCCCGTTCGTCAAGAGCTGGCTGGACAAGCATCCGGAGTACGATGCGCACGTGGTCGGCAAGGGCATTCAGCGGTGAGTACTCGGTCGTGAGTGACCTCGAGGCTCATCCCGGCGAGGCACTGTGCGAGGCATCGCCCGCACCGGGTCCGCGCGCCGACATCCATCCCGCGCGGGTGGTCCCGCTGGGCGGCGTGCGCGGGGTCACCGTGGAGCGCGTGCTGCCGCAGCGCGACCTGCCGACGGTCGGGGCCTGGTGCTTCCTGGACCACTTCGGCTCCCCCGCCACGAGCGCGGAACTGCCCCCGGATATCGACCCGCATCCGCACATCGGGCTGCAGACGGTCACCTGGCCGTTCGAGGGCCGGATCCGGCATCGCGACAGCCTCGGCTCCGACGTGCTGATCGAACCCGGCCAGCTGAACCTGATGACGTCGGGGCGCGGCATCGCGCATTCGGAGTACAGCGGGGCCCCGGCCGCCCCCCGCGCCGGCCGGCGCCTGGGGGGGGGGAGGGAGGGCCGCAGCAGCGC
>NZ_JARWQD010000054.1 GCF_029869545.1 Nocardia wallacei
CCCCCACACCCCCACCCCGGCCCCCGAGCCCCGTGGTAGCGCTACCCCCCCCGCCCGTGCGGGCCCCGCGCCCGGGGCGATGACCCCGGGGGCGACCCGGGCGGCATACTCGGTGAGTTCACGGTAGGACAGGGCCCGCTGCTGCGCGCGCAGGGCGATGGCGTCGGGGCGCAGCCGCGCGCCCGCGGCCAGGATGTCGGGCAGCGTGCGCGGCTCCGCGTCTTCGGGCCCGCGGGCCGGAACCAGCTCGGCCCGTTCGGCGTCCGAGATGACCGGGACCGACGCCAGCGCGGTATCCGGTCCCGCGGTGAGGAATCGGGACAGGAACGTCAGGAAGCGCCCGTGCTGGGCGGTCAGTTCACGCTCGCCGTACAGGTTCGGATTGGCCTGGAAGTCGATGTGGGTGCTCTCGCCGCCGACACCCGGATACACATTGACGAACAGATCGTCGATCAGGCCCGAGGTCAGCACGTGCAGCCGCCCGGTGACCTCGCCGAGCCGAATCCGGCTGTCCACCATCATCAGATTCACCGTCGGCCCGAACGAGGTGACCTCGTCCATCGCCCAGCCGAGATCCCGGACGATGTCCTCCTGCCGGTACCGCTGCCGTCGCAGCGCCCCGGTGAGCTCCGCCTGGGTGGCGCGGATCAGGTCGCCCACCGTCCGCGTGGGATCCAGCCGCAGCCGCAGCGGCACCACGTTGGCGACCATGCCGCCCGAGCGCCGCAGCGTCGCCGTGGTGCGCCCGGACACCGGCAGGCCCAGCACGACTTCCGGCGCACCGGTCATGGCGGCGAGGTAGGCGCCGAACGCGGCGACGATGATCGGCGCCGCGCTCGACTGCTGCCGCTCGGCGACGACCTCGAGCAATTGCGCCGTCGCGGTGGGTAATTCGCCGCTGACCAGATTCGGCTGGGCGTCGACGGCGGCCGCCCGCCCGGCCAGGGTGACCGGCTGCGCCATACCGGCCAGGTGCTCGCGCCAGTACTCCCGGTCGGTCCGCAGCCGATCCGAGTCCCGGTAGGCCAGATCGTCGTCGACGATCCGGCGCAGGTGCTCGGCCCGGCCGGGCGGAATCTCGCGGCCGGACACCGTGTGGTTGTAGATCTCGGAGGTGCGCTGCATCATCGTGAGCGCGCCGACACCGTCGAGCACGATGTGATGCAACCGCGAATACCAGAACCAGCGGTCCTCGCCGATGCGCAGCATGACGACCTGCACGAGCCGGTCCGTCAGCAGGTCCAGCGGCCCGGAGTACTCCGCGCGCATCCAGGCCCGCGCCGCCGCCTCGGGATCGGATTCCCCACGCAGATCGACGGTTTTGATGTGGTCGTCCAGCTCGGTGTCGACCACCTGGTACGGCATCCCGTCGACCTCGATCAACCGCAGGTAGCCGGTGCCGAACTCGCGTCCGGCCTGCCGTGCCGCCGCGGCGAGCGCGTCGACGTCGACCGCCCCTTCGAACTCGACGAACTGGGCGATGGAGATCGGAGTCGCGCCGGAGAAGTGCTGGGCGAACCAGATTCCGCGCTGGGCGGCAGACAGGGGGAAGGCTCCGGTGGGCGGGCGCGAACCGGTGGGCGCCGTTTCCGAGCGCTGAGTCATGGGCATTCAGGCAGCCTGTTTCGCCGGCTGGCATTCGGCGTGCGCGAGCGGTGCGTCCGAACCGGTGAGATAACCCACCAGCGTCGTGCGGTCGTCGAGCACCAGCCAGCCGATCGAGTTGTCCAGACCGTCGCGCTCCGCCCTGATCGTGACCCCCAGATCGATCCGGGTATAGGGCATTTCGTCCTCGACCGGGACGGGGATCGCGCCCACCTTCGCGATGGCCGCGCGGGTGACGGCGGCCTCCATCGGCACGGTGACGGCGATCGCGATCCGGTGGCCGGGCCGGGCACCGTGCTGGAGCAGCAGCCGCGCCAGCCGGTTCGACCAGCGATCCAGGTCCGCCCAGGTCAGTTCGCAGTCGTCGGTCGTGACGGCGACGGTCGCCGGTTCGCTGTGGTTCCGCATGGATTCGATCCCCTCGGATGGCTCGTGTGATCGGGACACAGTCCACTCTCGGCGCTTCGGATACCGACCGACAGACACCTCAGTGCTGCGCGTGCGCCTCCCCGGGGGTGAGCGATTCCCACCCTTGGTGTTGCCGGGACCGTCAGTCGGCGGGGGCGATTTCGCCGGAACCGCGCACCAGCAGGCGGGTGGGGATCACTTCGTGCCGGACCTGAAATGCCTTGCCGTCCAGGCGGGTGAACAAGATTTCCGCCGCGGTGCGGCCGATGGCGGCGGGGTCCTGGGCGACGGCGGTGAGTGCGGGGTGGAGCAGCTCGGCGAGGGGGAGATCATCGAAACCGATGAGCGCGATCTCGTTGTGCAGGCCGTGTTTCTGGATGGCGCGCAGGGCGCCGAGGGTGATCATGTTCTGGGCGCTGAACAGCGCGGTGGGGCGGCCGGGCCCCGACAACAGCGCCTCGGTGGCGGATTCGGCGGCCGCGGGGGAGTGCAGGTCGGTCCGGACGAGCCCGGGGTCGAGCGTGACGCCCGTGCGCGCCAGCCCCTCGACATATCCGGCGTGGCGTTCGGCTGCCGTCCAGATCGTCTGCAGGTCACCGAGATAGGCGATGCGGCGATGGCCGTGCGCGGCGAGGTGTTCGACGGCGCGGCGGGCACCGTCGCGGTTGTCCACCGTGACGCTGTCGATCTCGGCGGCGGCGGGGCTGCGGTCGACGAAGACGATGGGTGTGCCGCGTTGCCGCTCGCGCAGCAGCAGGCCGTGGTCGGTGCCGACCGGCATCACGATCAGTCCGTCGACCCGGCGCGACAGCAGCGCATCGAGCACCTCGCGCTGCCGGACCGGATCCTCGTCGGTGCTCACCGCGAAGACGAGAGTGCCACGGCGGTGGGCGAAGTCCTCGACCGCGCGGTGCAGCGCCGCGGCGTACGGGTTGGCGACATCCATCAGCAGCAGGCCGATCGCCGCCGTCTTCTGCCCGTGCCCGCGCAGCGTGCTGGCGGCCAGATTGTGCCGGTAGTCGAGCATGGTCGCGGCCTCGGCGACCCGCGCGGTCAATTCCGGCGAAACCCCACCCTCGCCGCGCACCACCCGCGACACTGTCTTGATGCTCACCCCGGCGAGCGCGGCGACCTCGCGCATGGTGGCACCGCGGCGCGGCGCACCCGGGCCTGACAACGCTGACATCGCAACCATTTTCGCCTAACACCCCGCAAACGCCTTCTCGCCGAACATCTTAGAGCGATTCTCTGGACGTGAGCTGGATCACGCTCTATCGTCGTGACAACGTTGTCATACGCAGTACCGCAGGAGCACAACGATGTCCCCTCGTGCCGTCCGCATCGCCCTCGCCGCCCTGTCCGCCGCCTGTCTCGCCGTCGCCGCCACCGCCTGCGGCAGCGGTGCGGACGACGGCAAGATCACGGTCGGGCTGATCACCAAGACCGACACCAACCCGTTCTTCGTCAAGATGAAGGAGGGCGCGCAGCAGGAGGCCGACGCCGCGGGTGTCGAACTGCTCACGGCCGCAGGGAAATTCGACGGCGACAATGCCAGCCAGGTGACCGCGATCGAGAACATGGTCGCCGCGGGCGCCAAGGGCATCCTCATCGCCGCCAGCGATACCAAGGCGATCGTCCCGGCCATCGAGAAGGCCCGCGCCAAGGACGTCGAGGTGATCGCGCTCGATACCCCGACCGACCCGCAGAGCGCGGTCGACGCCCTGTTCGCCACCAACAACTTCACCGCCGGACAGCTGATCGGTAAGTACGCCAAGGCCGTTCAGGGCGACAAACCGGCCAAGATCGCGATGATCGACCTGAACCCGGGCGTCACCGTCGGCGTCCTGCGGCACAACGGATTTCTGTCCGGCTTCGGTGCGGCGCAGGCGACCCAGGAGATGCGCCAGGACGTGAGCGCGCCGAATGTGGTGTGCGCCCAGCCCGCCCAGGGCGACCAGTCCAAGGCGCAGACGGCGATGGAGACCTGCCTGCAGAAGGATCCGGACATCACCGTCGTCTACACCATCAACGAGCCGTCCGCGCTGGGCGCCTACACCGCGCTGAAGACCGCGGGCAAGGAGAACAACGCGCTGATCGTCTCCGTCGACGGCGGCTGCAGCGGTGTGCAGGCGGTCAAGGACGGCAAGATCGCGGCCACCTCCCAGCAGTACCCGTTGAAGATGGCCAGCGAGGGCGTGAAGGCGGTGGTCGACTACGCCAAGAACGGCAGGAAGTCCGAGGGCTACACCGATACGGGCGTCAACTTGATCACCGCGAAACCGCAAGCGGGCGTGGATTCCAAGGATGTGCCGTACGGGCTCGACAACTGCTGGGGGTGATCCATGACGACCGCCACGTCCTCGAAAACGCCTCCGACGCAGCCGATGTCGGTCCTCGCCCGACTGATCGCGCTGCCCAGCTTCGGGCCGATCGCGGCGATCGTCATCGCCGTGGTCTTCTTCGCCTCGCAGTCCGATCGCTTCCTCACCGGCGGCAATTTCTCGCTGATCGTGCAGCAGGTGATGGTGGTGGGCACGCTGGCGATCGGCCAGACGCTGATCATCCTCACCGCCGGAATCGATCTGTCCAACGGGGCGGTGATGGCGCTGGGGAATATCGTCATCACGAAGCTGGCCGTCGATTCCGGGGTGCCGCCGCTGCTGGCGATCGCGCTCGGCCTGGCGCTGACGGCCGGATTCGGTTTGCTGAACGGCTCTTTGGTGAGTTTTCTGCGGCTGCCGCCGTTCATCGTCACCCTCGGCATGTACGGGATCGCGTTCGCGCTCACCCACATCTACTCGCAGGAGCAGACGATCTCCGGGCTCCCGGACACGCTGACCTACCTGGGTAAGACCTTCCCCGTGGGCGATACCGACATCACCTACGGCTCGGTGGCGATGCTGATCCTGTTCGCGGTCGCCTGGTACGTGCTGCGCCAGACCGCGGCGGGGCGGCACGTCTACGCCGTCGGCAACAATCCGGAGGCCGCGCGGCTGACCGGAATCGACACGCGCCGTGTGCTTCTCGGCGTCTACACCGCGGCGGGCCTGATCTACGGGCTGGCGGCGCTGCTGCTGGTGGCGCGCACCGGCGTCGGCGACCCGAACACCGGGCAGACCGACAACCTCGACTCGATCACCGCGGTGGTGCTGGGCGGCACCAGCCTGTTCGGCGGGCGCGGCAGCGTGATCGGCACGCTGCTGGGCGCCATGATCGTCGGGATCATCCGAAACGGGTTGCAGCTCATGGGCGTTGCGTCGATCTACCAGACCCTGATCACCGGCGTGCTGGTGATCGCGGCGGTGGCCATCGATCAGTTCAACCGCGGGAGGCAGCGATGAGCGACCCGGTGCTGCAGGCCAAGGGCCTGGTGAAGCGCTACGGCCACGTCACCGCGCTGGACGGCGCCGATTTCGACCTGTACCCCAACGAGATCCTGGCCGTGATCGGCGACAACGGCGCGGGGAAGTCCACGCTGATCAAGGCGCTGTCGGGTGCGCTGATCCCCGACGCGGGGGAGATCTACCTCGACGGCGCGCGGGTGCGCTTCCGTCGCCCGATCGACGCGCGCCGGGCCGGGATCGAAACCGTGTATCAGGACCTGGCCGTCGCGCCCGCGCTCGATATCGCCGACAATCTGTTCCTGGGCCGGGAGGTGCGCCGCCGCGGCCTGCTCGGCTCGGTGTTCCGCATGGTCGACAAGGACCGGATGCTCCGAGAATCCCAGCAGCACATGGCAAATCTGAAGATCGGCATCCGATCGATGAAGCAGACCGTCGAGACGCTGTCCGGCGGTCAGCGACAGGGCGTGGCGGTGGCGCGCAGCGCGGCCTTCGCCCGGCACGTGGTGATCATGGACGAGCCGACCGCGGCGCTGGGGGTGAAGGAGACCGGCATGGTGCTCGACCTCATCCGCCAGGTGCGCGACCGCGGCCTGGCCGTGATCGTGATCAGCCACAACATGCCCAATGTCTTCGACATCGCCGACCGCGTGCACATCCAGCGCCTCGGCCGTCGCGTGGCGGTGATCCGCCCCCACGAATTCACCATGTCCGACGCCGTCGCAATCATGACCGGCGCCATGGCCGGAGAAGAGGTCGACGACCACCGCGTCGGCAGCTGAGCGGGTGGACGCCCGCGCCGCCTGGCCCGCGATTCCGGATGGGTCACCACGCCGGAGAGACGTATCGCCGACTCGGGCGCGGCCTCACAAGTCGAGCTTCCGCAGCACAGCCTCGGCGATTTCCTCGACCGAGCCGTCGCCTGGCTCGACCCTCAGTTCCGGTGCCGACGGGCGTTCATACGGTGAGTCTATTCCGGTGAACTTCTGCAGTCGCCCCTGTCGTGCCAACTTGTAGAGCCCCTTCGGATCCCGCTCTTCGCACACGGCCAACGGGGTGTCGACGAATATCTCGTGGAAGGGAATCAGTGCGTCGACGTGCCTTGCCCGCACCAGCTTGCGCTCCGCTTCGAAAGGGCTGATGTGCGCTACCAGGGCGATCGTTCCCGCATCGGCGAACAGGGCAGCCACCTCGCCGGTTCGTCTTGTGCTCTCGCGACGATCCTCGAATGTGAACCCCAGATCGGCGTTCAAGCCCTGTCTGAGGTTGTCACCGTCCAACAGGTAAGCAGGACGGCCTCGCAGGAGCAATCGTCTGGAGACTTCCCTTGCGATCGAGGTCTTCCCGGCGCCAGACAGGCCGGTGAACCAAATTGTGGCTCCCTTCACGCCTTCTCGCTCTCGTGTGCCGACTCCGCTGATCGCACCGTCTGAGTCGTGGGCGCCAGTCGTGATAGGCCGTATCGGTAGATGGTTCCCGCAACGGCGAATCCCACGGCCAACAACAACCATCCGATGTCTCCCGCCTCGATGATGACAACCGTGAACAGCGGCGGACCGACGATCTGCTGCAGCGAGTTGCCCAGCGAGAATGTGGCGATATATTCGGACCGTCGGCACTCCGGCGCAAGGTCGTGGGATACGACCCAGGCGGACGAGGTCTGGTAAATCTCGCCAAGAGTAAGTGTCGTGATCGTTGTCAGCAAGAGCGCCGTCCCGAGCACCGGGCCGTTCGCTCCGGCCAACAATGCAGTCAACACGCACGACACGGACAAGGCGATAGTCGCTTTCGTCACCGCGGATCGTGCGGGTGCGATGGCGTCGATTTTCCGGCTCAGTGGGACCTGTAGAATCACCACCAATAGAGCGCCCACCGTGATGATTCCGGGAATGAAGGCCTTTGGGACGTCGGAACGCATAGCGACCCACAAAGGCAACGCGATTATCATCATCGTCGCGTGTAGGCCGAGAGCGCCATTCGCCAGGCCGAGCATCAAGTACCGCACGTTGCGTAGCGCGGGAGTGACGGGGGCGGTTGCCTTCGGCGCCGGTACCTCCAGTTTCCGTAGGCGGAAAATCAGCACACCGCAGATCAGGTACGACACGCTGTTCCCTAACAACATGATCAGGTACCCGTTTGTGCCCGCAACTGCTATGACGAGCCCGGCCGTCGCCGACCCCACCATCGACCCTGCATTGCGGGTGGCACGCATCGTCGCCAGGGTCGTTGATCGGTCGACGCCATTGACTATTGCCCCCGCAACCGCCTGATTTATCGGCGGCACCGCTCGAATCATTACTGTCGCTGCTGAAACGGCGACCACGAAACTGAGCATCGTATCTATGAGTAGGTATGTGGAATAGATGACACCCAGCCCCAGATAGAGGGCGGAGAGGGTGCGTACTGCCCCGAAACGATCCGCCTGGCGGGCCAGGGGAACACTGCCGACCATGCCGACCACGGCCGCGACTGCCAGCCCACTGCCCACCACCGCGAGCGGAATATTCAGGTAGGATGTGTAAATCAGTACAGCGCCGGCGAGAAACAAGCCGGTACCCATCGAGTTCACCATCGCGGCGAGCACGAGCACCCGAGCCGAACCCTTCATCGCGAGTACTGTTCGTATCACTAGAACTCCAATGCCGCGCGCGCCGTCTCGATATTTTTCAGATAGAGTGTGCGCAATGCGCGTGGTGTACAGAGGCTGCGTGGTTCGGCGCGATCGAGAAAGAGAACCCCATCGAGGTGATCCACCTGATGGGCGACAACTCGCGCCGCTCGGCCATGTAACTCCCAGTCCACTTGCTCGCCGTCACCGGTCGTTGCCCGGTAATGAATACTCGACGGGCGGGCCACAGCGCCGACGACGCCGGGTATGCACAGACAAGCCTCGTAATCCAGCACGGTTTCGGCGGCCAGCGGCGTCAGTTCGGGGTCGTAATGCACGAGCACGCCGGACTCCACGCCGGACAGCCGGCGTACCTGGCACATGTTTGCGGGATCGACAGCGATCACTCGAACCGCTGTGCCTACCAGCGGTGCGGCCGTGCCGTCCGCTCGGTATCGGTGTAGAACGGCGGAGAGGCAGCGAGAGAGTTCGTCGAGATCGAACTTTTCCAAGCCGTCAGCCCCAACGGAAGCACTCAGTCGCCGAAGAATCGGATGCCCGATGCGGGCGATGCCGCCGATCGGCTCACTCATCGGCCGGTCCGGTCAATTGGCGGGCAAGATTCTGCTGATTGATGCAAAGATCGAATCGAATCGACTTCCCGGACCTGGTGAGCAGCTCCTCGAGCTCTACCTCGCGCACCTTTACGTCGGCAAGATTCATCGACGCCGCGATATGATTTCGATTGACATCACAAGTCGAATCACGGGGGACCACCAGCACTTCGATCGAGCCCGGCTCAGTCTGTCGCACCTGCCATCGCAATAGCGGAAGAGACTCCAGATACAGCTGCACAGGTTTCACGTTCACCGGCACTCTGTCACGGTCCGCTATGAACCCGCGCTGACGTCCTTCCAATCCGCGCAGCCGACGCAGTGCTCGTCCGCACCGGCACGCTCCGTCGATCAACTCGGCCCGATCCTCCGGCCGATATCTCACAAGCAGCATTGCGCGGTTTACCAGATTGGTCAGAAGCAGCGCGCCATCGCCGTCGGTGCCGATATGGACGCGCTCCTCGTTCACATGGTATGTCTGAGGCTCCACGGGACACTCCCAGGCGACCTGGCCGAACTCCTGGAGACCGAAAACATCACGATGCGGAGCGTCGAATGCGACGGCAAACGCGCGGCGGGTTTGGGCATCGATCGTATCGCCATGTGTGAAGACCAGTTCGGGCGTCGAAATTTCAAGCTCTCCCGAACGCACTCTTCCGGCCAGCACCAGGAGCTCCATCGGCTGTCCCCACAGCACATCCGGACGGAAATCGGCAACGAGACGCTCGATGTAACCGGCGTTTCCGCTGTCGATTTTCGACAGATTGATCCGCAACCGTGTCCAGGTCGTGGCATCGGCGCTGAAATGCACCAGCTCGTGCCGTGGGTCACACGTGATCCGTAAGGTACGGAACCCGGGCGACAGACCGTAGGCGTGGAAGGCTCGCATCGATGCAGCGAACCCATGGACCAAGTGGGATTCGCCGTGCTCGACCGCCACCGGCTCACCGGTGGTGCCGGACGTTCGAGCCCGCAGTACGTCGACCTGCTGAACCAGGCCGGTGCGCAGCTCGTGGGGCCGCTCAATCAGATCCGATTTCCGAAGCGGCGGAAGCAGATTCAGCGTGGAGTGAGGAGCGCGGCGCATATCTGCCTCGGAGAGTACGGCTCGCTGCTCCGCCGTGCCGTGCTGCGCGACCGCGCTGAGGATGTCGCGGAGCTGTCGGTCGACAAGTGCCTGTAGTCGTTCCGAGTCCCACTCTGTTCGTCGATACACGTCGTCGTAGGTCCGCCACCCCTCGGATACGGCGGCGAAGTTACGCAGTGACTGGTTGTGCCAGAAACGCGGCCGGTCAGTCAGGGTGTCAATACTCTCGTGCCACTCCATAAATGGGCCTTTCCGATAAGGCGGCCGTTGGGGGGGCTAAGCCCCCCCCCCCCGTATTTAAGGCCGAAGCCATAGGGAAAAGGGGGGGCCTGGACGGGGAGGCGATAGAGATATATTGGAACCCAACCAAAAAAAACTGGTCATTTCCATATCGGGGGGGGGGGGGGGTAATCCCCCCCAAAACGCCTTTGTAGCCTCGATCAGCAATGCGATCAGGCGGTCGCTTCCTCGTTCACGATGTCCATTCTTTGTCACCTCCTCTCATTCGAACGTCGGCGATGTGCAGAAGGCGAGCTTCTTGCAACAACGCCGGCCGATAATTCTCGTGTCGCTGCGCGAGCAACACGAGGTCTGCCGTGGCGATTGCAGACTGCACGTCCAGTACGACGGGCAGCGCGACATCGTCCACTACCAGCTCGGAAATGAATGGGTCATGAATCGTCACGTTCGCTCCGGCGGCAACCAATTCACGCACCAGCGACACCGCGGGGCTGTTCCGAACGTCCGCTATGTTCGGCTTATAGGTGAGTCCGAGTACCAGTACCCGAGCGCCGTACAGTGTGCGACCGTTCTCCGCGAGCAACTGCGCGGACTCCTCTACCAGACGTCGAGGCCGACTTTCATTGATCTCTTGAGCCCGTTCGACGAGAGTCATGGGCGAGCCCACCTGCCGGGCGGCGGCGACTAAATACATCGGATCGACCGGTATACAGTGGCCGCCGACTCCGGCAGCCGGATAGAACGCCTGAAAACCGAAAGGTTTGGTGCCTGCCGCCTCGATGGCGGCGCCGACATCTATCCCGGCAACTCCGCAATACACCGCGAATTCGTGCACCAGAGCCAAATTCACCTGTCGATAGATATTTTCGAGGATCTTTGCTGCTTCGGCTTCCTTCAATCCCGGAGTGATGTGAATGGACTCCATTACGCGCCCATACAGATCGGCAGCTCTTCTTGCGCACTGCGACGTGAATCCACCGATTACTCGCGGCGTATTCGTGAGTGTGTGCTGACGGTTTCCTGGATCGATACGTTCCGGCGCGAATGCGAGGTGAAAGTCTCGTCCCGCAGTCAGCCCACCGACCTCCAGTATCGGTCTGACGATCTCGTCCGTGGCTCCCGGATGGACCGTCGACTCGACTACGATCAGCTGGCCGGGCACGAGGTTCTCGGCAACCGTAGCGGCGGCCGCGGTCAATGGGTCGAGATCGGGCCGACCATCTGCCCCCAGCGGGGTTGGTACACATATGAGCACTGCGTGGCAGGTCTGGAGTTCCCCGGGATCCAACGCGACATGAAGCGATTCGCCAGCACCACGGATCTCTTGATCCGCGATGGTGTCGATGGGGCTGCGACCGGCGAGCAACGATTCGCCAATCCTCGGATCGTTGTCGACCCCGCACACCGGGAATCCTGCGCGTGTGAAAGCGAGAGCCTGGGGCAGACCGACATAGCCGAGTCCGATGACACCGACCCGCTGATATCGGGTCCGGTCAACGGCTGACGCTTTCGACCCCGACACCTTGCCGGCATCCAGAATTGGTGTATTCATCGGGCGCTTACCAATCGACTCGCTGGATATCGACAGCCGTCCGCGGAACCCATCACGCTCTACCTCCCGTGCGCAGATTCACTCTTCCCGCCGCATGCACGGTGCCCAGCAGGAAATTGAGTGCTCGTACCGGCTGGGTACTACCGACGGCGCCGGTGGTGACCAGCCGGAAGGCCTGCTGCGGTGCGAGCGGCACCGGATGGTCCCGACCGCTCGAGAGTGCATCGACCAGCGCCCTGTACAACCCTTTTCCGTTTCGGTGCGCAACAACCAGCTGCGGCTCGAACCGAACCGGTCGCCCGCGCTCGGCCAGCGTCTCGGCGAGGCTGTTGTCGCCACCGACACCGGCTCGGGTAAATCCCCCGATCGACTCGTACTCCGAAGTAAGGATGGCGCTGTTGCCGCCGGCAAAGAATCCGACGGGATCTCCGGCAGACAGCGCCGTGTACCGCGCGTCATAGCGTGCCTGCCTGGCCGCGGAGACCAGCCCACTGTCGAACGGCAGCACGCGCCCGCTGATCGCTGGCTTTTCGTTGCCGACCGACCCTGCGACACTCAGCCAATCGCCGCGTGGTACTGCGTCGTCGTCCAAAAAGGCCAGGACGTCGCCGGAGGCGACCGCCACAGCACGGGCCCGGCTGGCTCCCGCGCCCAGTCGCGCCCTGTTCCGGACGACTATCACCGGCAGTGGACTTGCGTGCGCGGGCGATATCGAATGCGGTCGTGTCGAAGCGTCGTCGGCGACGACAACCTCGTGGAGTCGGATGTTTGTTGTGCTCGCCAGTCGCTGACTGCACTCTTCCAATCCAGCTAGGCACCGTCGCAGATCATCAGGCCTGTTTCGGGTCGGAATGATCACCGAGATGCGTGCCACTGCCGCCTCCAACCCCGGATGAGGATCGACCAGGATTCCGGTTCGTGTGCCGGCAGGTAAGTGCGCCGAATTCGGTGCGGTGCGATATCCCACGGCACCGGCGCGGCCTTGACTGTTCCGTAGGCGAGCACGTTGGCGTCGAGCACCGAGGTCTGTGGAACAAGACCATATGGGTATGCGAACGCAGTTGTCGGCACAGCTGTTTGCACAGCGACCGCGTCCAGCGAACCGACCACCTCCGCGCGTACGGTGTCGGTTGCGAGTTCGGTAAGCCGTGGATGAGTAAGGGAATGCGCGCCGAGGACATGCCCGAGTGCACGCAGCTCCAGCGCTTGTGACCAAGACAGGAAGTCGGTCTCCGGTTGTCCGAGTGCGCTCGATCGATCCAATTCTCCGGTGATGCAAAACAAGACCATTCGCACGTCGAATTCGGCAAGAATTGGCGCAGCGGTCGTCAGATTGTTCAGATACCCGTCGTCGAAGGTGATGAGCACAAAGGGGTGATCGGGGGGAGCGAAGTCGGGAGATATATCCGCCGGTTCGAGGGCCGGTCCGAAACCTGTCAGAACCAGCTCCAGGGCGCGCCGGAAATTGTCGGGACTCAACGCGGTGTAATGCGTAGCATCGGGACGCACATGATGGAAATACAGAACGAGCGGCCAGCCGGGCGCCGAACCGATCCGAGGATCCGAAAATACGACGTTCACCTTATCTCCAACCTAGCTCTTCGAGCACCGATGCAGAAATGGGGATACCTGTGGATCGCACCAGTTCGGTGTGCCGTCGCTCAGCCTGGTCGGGAAACCATGGCTGCTCGGGTAAAGAATCGTAGCCATTGGCGACGGCCCGGCGTAGTGTCTGCACCAGGTCGGGAATATCCGGTCGATCACCGATGCCGGAGAAATGTTCGACCGAAAATCCGACGAACAGCTGCGAGCAACGCATCACCGCGTCCGATTGCTTGCGTTGTTTACGGACGTGTGGACTCACCAGTCCGCCTGCCAGAGCCCCTGCCAGGATTTCGATGAGCAACGTTGTGCAGAGGCCTTTGTAGCCACCGAACAGTGGAATCGATCCACCGGCATCCAGCTGTGCCGGATCACGGGTCGGTCGGCCGTCGGGGTCCTGCAACCAGCCGTCGGGCACCGACGCACCGCGGTTCGAAGCATCGCGGATTTTTCCGGCGGCCACCACGCCGGTTCCCATATCGAGGCAGAATGGTTCATCGCCGGGTCGGCCGGGCGTGACCAAACACATCGCGTTGCTTCCGAGTGTCGCCCTACGCGCCCCCGGAGCCGCAACCGAGGGACCGGAGATATTGAGTAGCAATCCGACGACCTGGTGGTCCTGAAACGGCTGTCGATACGCTGCGAGCATTCCGACGTGATTGTTGTTGTGCACCGCCACTGCGGCCAGACCCCGGCTCGCAGCTGTTTCGGCACACCAGCGCGCCGCGCGATCCGCCGCAACCTGCCCCGGCCCGCCGGCAGCATCGATCGATGCCACTGCCGGAGCGACTGCCGTCAGGATCGGCTGTGCGTCCGCGACGATTCCACCGGCCGCGATCCGGTGCAGGTAGATCGGGAGCAAACCCACACCGTGCGACGCGTGGCCACGTTCGTCGGCGTCCACCAAGGCCCGTGCCACGGCGCGTGCGGACTCAGCGGGAGTTCCCGCGTCCGTCAGCTCCGCCTCGATACGGCCGTACAGTTCGGCCGAGTCCATCCTGGTCGAACGGGGCTGCGGCGATGCGCCGACCGGTATGAATTCCCCGCCATGCACACCGAAAGTGCGAACTCCGGGTGTGGCTACCGGTTGTGCGCTGGTCAGCAGAATAACGGTGTGGTCTTGGAGAGCGCTCGCGGAGTTCGCATCGAAATCTGCGACATCACCCATGTCGCGGACGAGAACGTCTACGCCGGCATCGACCGAACCGTAGTTGGGCCGTATTTTACCAGTTATCAGCTGCTGAAGTGCCCGCCGATCCGACGCGGTCAGACCGCAAAGCATCGCTATCTCGGATTTCCTGAGGCGAAGCGAAGCGCCACGCAGTAGCAATTTCTCCCGGCCCTGCCGACCGGACACCAAGACCACATCACGTAATTCGAGCAAAGCAGACTCCCCAACTGCTAATTGAAACTCCCCGATCAATATCGATTACGGTTCAGCCCCGTAACCGATCGCTCGCAGTGTGTAGGTCTCGGTACCGATTCACCTGCGATAATTTATATTGTTGCCCAATAGGGCAGAATTGTCAACTCCCCTTGTTGTTGACTTTGTGTGATCTAATTCTGGATTATCGGCGACATGAACTCGAGTCTGTTGCCGACACAGTCGAATGAATAGAATCGACGGAATCCCGGGAACTCGCTATCCCACTGCGCCTCGACACCTGCCTCTTCCAATCGATCCGCCAGCTCGTCGAGGCGATCCACCAGAATCCCTGGGTGTGCCTTTCTGGCGGGCCGGAAATCCTGTTCGACACCCAGATGGATCTCGAGCCGGTCACCGCGTACCCACAGGCCACCTCGCGCGGCGAGTACCGCCGGCTTCTGTACTTCTCGCATGCCCAGCAGTTCGACATAGAACCTGCGGCACTCCGGCTCGCTGCCCGGCGGGATCGCGAGCTGGACGTGATGAAGACCGAGCCCCAGGCTCGTTGCTGCTGTGGTGTCGTAAGGGAGGGCCGTCATCTTCAGCCTTTCGTTCTCAGAGCTACGTGCGTTCGAGCAGCCGGGACCACACCTCGCGCACCGGAGGTGGCAAATTCTGTACGTCCCCCGCCCCCGTGCTCTCGGTGAGATTCTCACGATACGACATCAAGTCCATTTCGATGGCGCTGCCGAGTCGTGCGACGCCGGAACCTGCGCAGAGGTCCGAGTACTCGACGACGGTGCACAGTCGGGAGTTGCGGGTGCGTGGATGAGCCAACCAAGGCTCGTGCCACGCAACCCACTTCGTCAGTGCTGCCTCGCGGTCCGCCGGACGCCACGGACGGTCGCCGACCCACTGCAGCATCGAACGGGCAACAGCTTCGGGGTGCCGGATCAAGAGCACCCAGTGCGCCTCTGGCACGCTCTCCGCCAGCAAGTCGAGTTCCAGCAGATATTCGTTGTATTTGTCGCCGAATCGAGTGGCTCCCGCATACGATCGCTCGATCACCTCTCGTCGCAGCCGCACCGGGTCGTGAACTCGGCCGTTGGCCACCTCCGCCGCCGAGTCGCGCAGGACCGTTTCGGTTGTCGCAAGCCATTGCTCACTGTGCGTGCCGTATGGGACCTTACGTCGCAAGGCGCTGATCATCTCGTCGGCACGCAGATGGCGGGCTTTCAGATCTGAATCGGTCACCCACCGGTGGAGAACGTACGGCAGCTTTCCATTGATCGTGAACACGCCACCGGTCGCCGCGAAGGCGGCATCCAGCAGCGAAGCGAGCGCGGTGGTCCCGGAGCGTTGAGCGCCGAGGAGGATGACGGGTCGACTCATGGGCGTGGGCCCATCGCCTCGGTGCCGCACAGCATTTGCTGCAGGATACGCAGGCACTCGATACTCGCTTGCTGCCCGGCACGGGAAAAGGCGTCGCCCCAGGGTTGGTCCCGTTCCTGCGCCGACAAGACCCGCCCGATCCGCCAATGCGTCTCGAGGCTGAGAAACCCGCTGTATCCGTCCTCTGCTAGCCGATAAATTATGTCCGGCCACGGTAGGTCGCCGGTTCCGATCCGGACATAACCGGCCGTACCGTCCGGATCCTTCACATGGACATGACGGATGAGTTCCCGGCCAGCCAGGTAATCGTTCGGGAACGGCCGAGGGTCGCGGCCGCTGAACACACTGTTCCCAGGGTCCCACAAGATACCGAGTTCAGGCCGGTTCACATGTTCGAGAAATTCGATCGTGTGGCGCATGGTCGGGGTGTTGGTCCGGGTTCCCGTCTCGACCAGCAACGGCATATCGGCAGAAACCTCGGAGAGCACCCGCGCAGCGGCGTGTGCTGCCCGTACCGGGTTGGGCTCACCGTTCCTGAAAAAGGTGAATATCCGTACATGCGGTGCTCCGAGGACCGTGGCCTGTGCGATGAATCCGCGTAGTTCGGCGGCGACATCTGCACACTCCTGGTCTGTGACGGGAAGCCGACATTTGAATGCTGGTGGTGCGAATCCGGCGACAGTGAGATTCTTGTCGTTCAAGGTCCGGCGGATCTGTCGGAGCTGGGAATCGGTCAGCTTCCCGGGGGGTCGGCCGAAGACCGATCGGACCTCGACACCCGCCGCTCCTGCGGCTGAGGCCACCTCCGTGACGAGATCGATCTCCTGTGAAATTTCGTCACCCAGTACAGCAAGCTTCATGCGGAACACTCCAGGCACAGACGGTGGACCAAAGCGATGTCCCGAGAAGGGGTTCCGGCGCGCGACTCGACAGTGATGGCGCGAATGGGTGCGCCGGATGCAAGGATCTGACGGATCGGATCCAGGTCTGCGGAAACCAGCGGTCGGTGCAACCACCCGTCATCGGTCGCGACGAAACCCTTCACCTGTCCTGCTCGAATATGAGGGGCCAATCCTCGGAGCAATCCCGGATCTGGGTCGGAGATCGCTGCCAGCCCCAGCAGGTCGAGTACGATTCCGATTCCGGTTTGCTCCGCCAGCTCGATCAGACGGGGGATGTTTGGCCCTCCGAGATGCGTTTCCACCAGCAACTCGACGCCCTGCCGGGCAGCGGCGGCGCACTGTTCGGCGACCACATGCTTGTCCGGTTCCTCAACGCAGAACACCTTCACAGGTACACGATCCATGGCCGGTATCGAGTCGAAACCAATACCCGGCTTCCCCAGGTACATGCCGATGCCGAAGAAATAGACAGACAGCCCCAGGTCGGTGAGAGTCGAGATGCCGTGCGAGATTCCCTCACGCTCCCATCCGTGACCCTTCCCGATCCTGAGATCGACACCCGCACCGCCGGCGGAGAGCGTGACCTCCGCAAGGCCCAACGCCGACTCGGTGGATGCGCTACCGGAGCTCAGCCCGACCCCGATGTTCCGCTCGGCGCCAGTCATTCGATGCCATCCGATACGAGTACCTGGTCCGGGGCACCGGTGGTCAGGCCGTTGAGCGCGGAAATGGTCGGACGACTCCGTGCAAGGTCAAGTACCCCGATATCCTCGCCGGATCGTATTGCCGCGACCATCCGCCGGTAGACCTCGGACCGCAGTGTGGCCGCCGGACGTGCGGGCCGGGTAATCCGCTCACCATCCAGGTCGGCGGAGAATGCGCCGTCGCGGATCTCCAGCCGATCGGTCGATCCGAGGATGATCAGCTGCTCATGTCGATACCGCGATCGGCTGGTGACAAGGACATCGAGCATCGCGCCGGACGAAAACCGAACCCAGCCTGTCAGCTGGGTGTCCACGCCCGGAGCTGCCTCCACTCGGGAGACCACCGTGGCGCTGTCGACAGGTCCCAATATCTGGGAGGCAAGATCCAGATAGTGAACCCCCAGATGTGCGGTGACGCCACCCGAAGACGACGTCGGTCGCGCTCTCCAACCGCTGGTGTAGTGCGACTCGTGGCGCGGGCGGGAAACGACCAGGCTCGCCGTCGAGCCGGCGAATCGTTGGGCAAGCTCGCGCGGTTCTGCCGCGAGCAGGCGCTCCGGCAGGCACAGTCGATGCTGAAACATGACCGCGGCGCGGACGTCGGCCGCCGCGGCCTTGGTCACCAGGTCCTCCAGCTCGCGAACACATGTGGCCGGTGGCTTTTCGACCATGACATGCTTGTTTGCCTCCACAGCCTGTGCGACCAACCTCGCGCGACCACCCGGAGGCACGCAGAGAGCCACTACGTCGATGGCTTCATTCCGTAGAACATCGTCATAGGAGCAGACGGGGATCGATGCGTTCGATGTCTTGGCCGGATCCTCGTCGACGACCCCCACCAGCGCCATCTCGTGGTTGTCCCGAATGGCTGCGATATGACCTTGTCCAGCGCTCCCCAACCCAACCACTGCCACTCGAACAGCCCTGGGATCCGTCGCTTCCCGGCGAGGCAATGACCCTCCATGTTCGAAGAAACAGTCCTTGTGTACGTTGCCTCGAATATTTACCTCGATCACGCGGGAAATCTCGGCTCCGATCGCCCGCAGACCAGCGATTGTCCTGCTCGGGCACCATCTTTCGCTGTCCGGTCCGGACACCCGGCAGTTTGGGCGTCTGACGGGTTTGTGCCACCGAACTCGGCACACTCGATCGGAACCTGTTGTGATCCCAGAAGGTTGGCGAGCAGAAGGATGGCCACTCTGTGGAGATCGCCATACGGCGGGAGAGGAGGGACGGCCTCGGCAGGGCAGATCTGCTGGAAACTGCTGCACGGCCAGGCTTTTCGGAGAGCGGATGACGGGATTCGAACCCGCGACCCTCACCTTGGCAAGGTGATGCGCTACCAGCTGCGCTACATCCGCATTCGCACTCGGCGACGAGTGAAAAGAATAGCCGATCGCCTCGGGGAACGACGAATCCCCATGTCAGGGGGAGACCCGGCGAGTCGGAGTGTTCCTCACGCGCCTGTCGGTAGCTGCAAGTATGCTGCTTGCGTTCAGTTGTGCGCGTCATTCGTGGGTTTCATGTTCCGGTTCCGTCAGCACACGGTCGCTGCGGAACGACCTAGGAGGATGTGTTGACCGCTGTATCTCCGAAGCCGGAGCGCGAGCTCGAGGCCGTGCGGCCCTATCCACCGCGGGGCAGGCGGAAGGGCGGGTTCCTGTACCAGGCCCTGACGACCACCGATCCCAAGATGCTCGGCCAGATGTATCTGTTCACCGCCATGTCGTTCTTCCTCATCGGCGGTCTGATGGCGCTGCTGATGCGCGCGGAGCTGGGTCGGCCGGGTATGCAGTTCCTGTCGACGGAGCAGTTCAACCAGCTGTTCACCATGCACGGCACGATCATGCTGCTGTTCTATGCGACCGCGATCGTGTTCGCGTTCGCGAATATCGTGCTGCCGCTGCAGATCGGCGCGCCCGATGTGGCATTCCCGCGCCTGAACGCCTTCAGCTACTGGCTGTACCTGTTCGGCGCGACCATGGCGACGGCGGGTTTCATCACCCCGGGCGGCGCCGCCGACTTCGGGTGGACCGCCTACACCCCGCTGTCGGATATCGTGCACGCACCGGGCGTCGGCGGTGATCTGTGGATCATGGGCCTGGCGGTGTCCGGCCTCGGCACCATCCTCGGCGCGGTCAATATGCTCACGACCGTGGTGGTCCTGCGGTGCCCCGGGATGACCCTGTTCCGCTTGCCGATCTTCACCTGGACGATCGCGGTCACCAGCGTCCTGATTCTCGTCGCCTTCCCGATCCTGACGGCCGCGCTGATGGCCTTGCTCATCGACCGGCACCTGGGCGCGCACATCTACGACCCCGCCAATGGCGGTGCGCTGCTGTATCAGCATCTGTTCTGGTACTTCGGTCATCCCGAGGTGTACATCATCGCGTTGCCGTTCTTCGGGATCGTGTCGGAGATCTTCCCGGTGTTCAGCCGTAAGCCGATCTTCGGGTACACGACGCTGGTGTACGCGACGCTGGGTATCGCGGCGTTGTCGATCGCGGTGTGGGCGCATCACATGTACGCGACCGGTGCGGTCCTGCTGCCGTACTTCTCGTTCATGACGTTCCTGATCGCGGTGCCGACGGGTGTGAAGTTCTTCAACTGGATCGGCACGATGTGGAAGGGGCAGTTGACGTTCGAGTCACCGATGTTGTTCTCGGTGGGCTTCATCGTCACGTTCCTGTTCGGTGGTCTGTCGGGTGTCATCCTGGCCAGCCCGCCGCTGGACTTCCACGTCTCCGATTCCTATTTCGTGGTCGCGCACTTCCACTACGTACTCTTCGGAACGATCGCCTTCGCCACGTACGCGGGCATCTACTTCTGGTTCCCGAAGATGACCGGCCGCATGCTCGACGAGCGCCTCGGTAAATGGCATTTCTGGACCACATTCATCGGCTTCCACACCACATTCCTGGTGCAGCACTGGCTGGGCGCGGAGGGTATGCCGCGCCGCTACGCCGATTACCTGGAGAGCGACGGATTCACGCTGCTCAACACCATCTCCACCATCGGCGCCTTCATCCTCGGCGGCTCGGTGCTGCCGTTCGTGTGGAACGTCTTCAAGAGCTACCGGTACGGCGAGGTGGTGACGGTGGACGATCCGTGGGGTTACGGCAACTCGCTGGAGTGGGCGACGACCTGCCCGCCGCCGCGGCACAACTTCTACGAGCTGCCGCGGATCCGTTCGGAGCGTCCGGCATTCGAGCTGCACTACCCGCACATGGTCGACCGTATGCGGAGCGAGGCGCACGTCGGATTCGGTGGCAACTCGCAGTCCCGAGTTACCGAACAAACCGCCGTGCCGAAGTAAGATTCCCGCTCGGACCGGTGTGGGGCTCCTGTTGGCCTGCACTAGTTCGTGCCCTCGAGGCGACCAAAGGCTCTGTGCCCTACCGGGGCACAGAGTCTGTCGCTTCGGCGGGCCGTCGCACCGGTCCCAGTCCGGCCAGCCGCGCCAGCCGCCGATGCGATTCCAGCCGGGCCGCGCGGTCGAAAGTGCTGGTGTGCACCAGGATCTCGTCGGCGCCGGTGCGATCGATGAGCCGCTCCAGACCGTCGGCGACGGTGTCCTCGTCACCCGCCAGATGCCCCTGCATCGACTCCTCGAACAGGCGCCGTTCGCGCTCGGTCATCGCCGCGGGATCGATGGTGTCCGGCGGCATCAGTACCGGGAACTCGCCGCGGGTGCGCGAGTACGCGGCCGACCACGCCTCGGGCATCAGCAGCCGCCGCGCCTGCTCGGCGGTGTCGGCGACGACGACCGATCCGGACACGACGACATAGGGCGCCGCACCCCACGGACCGGGCCGGAAGTCGGTGCGGTACTGCTCGATCGAGCGCACCATCGCGTCCTCGCCGTGCGCGGCCGCGATCACCAGCGGCAGGCCGAACCGCGCGGCGCGATCCGCACCGGAGCCGATGGCGAGCAGATAGGCCGGGACCCGCAGCCCCTCGGCGGGCCAGGCGTGCACACCGTCGCGTCCGGTGGCGAAGTAGTCCAGCAGCTCGGTGAGCTGGGCGTCGAAATCCTCGGCATCGTTCCTGTCGTGCCCGAGGGCGCGGCGCACCCCGCCGGTGAACCCGACCGACCGGCCCAGTCCCATATCGATCCGCCCGGGATACAGCGATTCCAGCACCCCGAACTGCTCGGCTACCACCAGCGGCTGATGGTTGGGCAGCATCACCCCGCCGGTCCCGACCCGGATCCGGTCGGTGGCGGCGGCGACGGCCGCGGCCAGCACGGTCGGCGCGGACCCGGCCACGCCCGGCACGCTGTGATGCTCGGACACCCAGAACCGGTGGTAGCCCCACTGCTCGGCCAGCTGTCCGAATTCGACGGTGTCCCGCAGCGCCGCCGGGTGGCTCTGTCCCTGCCGGACGCGGGAGCGGTCCAGGATCGAGAACCGGACCGAATGCAACGAGGTCATACCCGTGACAACGCTCCCGGCCGCCGCAGATTCCGCGCGGCCGATCACACCGGGACGAGCTCGTTGCGCATCTCGGCGATCGTCACCTGGAGTATGTCGAACTGAACCGTGTACAGCCGCGTCGGAATCCCCTGCCACGTCTCCTCGCGCACCTCGACGATCTCGCCGACGGTGCCCGCCGCGATCGCCGCGTAGGGGGCGATGGCGTGGTTCTTGGTCAGTTCGACTCGGTCGCCGACTTTCATGAGACCTCCACGTCCCCTGGTTACCCCGCCGACGGCGCTACGAACAGGTAGCTCTTCTCCTCCTCGCGCCGTGCGATGCGCCAGGACCCGTCGATGCGGGCGAAGGTGTCGAGGTACCACAGGCCGCAGAGCATCAAGCGCTCACCGCCGTCGCCGTCGGCGGTGAGCATCGGGTTGTGGCACATGGTGCGGCCCGTGGCGGTGTCGCCGTCGACGGTGATCGACGAGTTGCTGATGAGGTGTTGGAAGGCAAGGAAATTCGGCATCACCCGGGCGAGGAACCGCTTGATCTCCGGCAGGCCGCCCTTCGGCCCGCCCATCGCGGTGTAGTCGATGAACGCGTCGGTGGTGAAGATCTCGTCGAGCTCGTCCCACCGCTGCGTATCGACCGCATGCGAGTAGCGGACCATGAGGTCCTCGATCTCGAGCCGATCCGAAATCTCCTGTAGCGACAACACGCCAGCCTCCTCACAACATGGTGCCCCGAGAATAGACAGGCGTACAACGTTTTCCGGTCGGCGCGGCCCCGGAAATCCGCTTGCCCGGGGCGCTAGCGTTCTCGATGTGGAAGATCCGAAGGAACTGCTCGGCGCGGTGGTCGACTGGGCGCGGGCGGACGAGCGCGTCGAGGTTGTCGTCCAGACCGGTTCGAGGGCGCGCGGAAACCGCGTCGACGAGTACTCCGATCTCGATATCGAGTTGCTCGGTCCCGGGTGGCGCGACCTCGCGGCCGATACCTCGTGGAGCGAAGCGTTCGGGCCCGTGCTGGTTTCGGTCTCGTCGACCTCGGAGGACGAGGGGGACGACGAGGGCGAATGGGCCGGACGGCTCGTCGTGTACCGGCACGGTCGCAAGATCGACTTCAGCCTCGCCGGTACCGACCGGCTCGCGCGCCTCGAGACGGGGCTGGACGACCTCTATCAGCGCGGGTACGTGGTCCACCTGGACAAGGTCGGGGCCGCCGCGCGACTGCCCGCCCCGACCGGCGCCGCACCGGTCCCGCCGCGGCCGACCCGCGAGGAGTTCGACCACGCGCTGGACGAGTTCTGGTTCGAGGCCACCCAGGTCCCGGTGTATCTGGCCAGGGGCGAGCTGTGGGTGGTGAAGTTCCGCGACAACACCATGAAGGAATTTCTGCTGGAGATGCTCGAGTGGTACGCGGCCACCGATCCCGCCGGGCCGCCGGACACCTGGCACATCGGCCACCATATGGACGAGTGGCTGCCGGAACGGATCTGGAAGGCCGTCGGCGAGACCTTCGGCCGCTTCGACGCCGACGACAGCTGGCGCGCCCTCTACGCCACCACCGCGCTGTTCCGGGAGGTGTCGGAGACGGTGGCGCAGCGTTGCGGCTTCCCGGCTCGTACGGCGCTCGCGGAGCAGGCCACGGCGCGGTTGACCGAGATAGCGGACGGCGCGCGCTAGTTGTCGACCGGGAGGTGGCGGATGGACTCGCCGCCCTTGGTGTGGCGCAGCTTGCCGAAGCGGCTGGTCAGCAGGCGGTTCATATCCTCGGCGGCGCCGGTGTAGGCGCCCTCGACCGAACCGGCGCGGTGGGTGACGACGACCGGGGGCTGACCCGCCGGGCGGGCCTCGAGCACGCATTTGATGTCGTCGGTGCCGCCCTTCGGCCCGTTCTGATCGCTGAGGTGGACCTCGACCCGGGTGAGCTGGTCGGCGAAGCGATCCAGGTGGGTGCCGATCGTCGCCTCGGCCTGCCGGACCAGGTCGGAGCTGCCGGTAATGGTGCCGTCGGTGTTGACCTGAATCTGCATGCGCGTCTCCGTTCGGCTGGCCGACGGACCCGCCCTGGGCCCGCGTGGTCGTGGACCACCGTTTTCCACAGTAGCTCGGTGGTCGCCGGGCTCCGGTCAGTACGGCGGGAGCCCGGTGGCGCGGACCCCGGCGGTGAAGGCGCGGTAGTCGGTGCCGCTCGTGCCCGACCACAGCCGCTGGGCGAGGATCGGCAGGCGCTCCCGCAGCGGCGCGGTGATCTGCTGTTCGGTCATGGCGGTCGGGTCGTCGCAGAAGATGTGCAGTTTCGCGCCGCGCAGGCGCGAGTGCTGGTCGGGCCGTAGTCGCGCGCCGGTGACGAAAACCGTTGGGTCCCAGGCGTAGAGGAGTTCCGGCGGCGAGTTCAGCGGCCGCGCGTAGCCGCCGGTGGCGTAGTAGGTGGGGGTGAATGCGGCGTTGACGATCGAGTGTCCGTCGTCGGCCAGCCGTTCGGGAGTCTGCGCGCCGCCCACCCAGGGCAGCAGGCTGCCGCCGGTCCAGTATTCGACGGTGATCGCCGGGTCGACCGGGATGCGCGCGCCGTGGGGCAGCCCGTCGTTCCACATGCGTGCCGACTTTCCATACGACCGCACGATGCCCGCCGCCCAGTTGAAGAAGTTCGCGGTGAGATCCTCGCCGGTGAACTCCGGGCCGAGGGTGGCGCGGGCGTGGTCGGTCAGCTGCGGATAGCGGGCGTAGTCGTTGACGTACTCGTCGCCGCCGATGTGGAAGGAGCGCCCGGGAAACTGCGGCACGAACTCGCGCAGCAGATCCTCGACCAATTCGTACGATTCGGGTCGGGACAGATCGAGCCTGCCTTCGGTGCTCCCGGCGAGCAGGGCGTCGGCGGCGGCATCGGCCGCGGACGTCCGCGCGGGCCGCAGTTTGAGTTCGGGATGTGGTGCGAGGATCGCGTTCATGTGTGCGGGGAAGCCGATCTCGGGGAGCACCTCGACACCGTATTCCGCTGCGTAGGAGACGATCTCGTCGATATCGCGGCGGCTGTAGTGCTGCGGCGAGGTGATCTCCGGGTGGGTCGTGCTGGCCAGCCGGAAGCCGCCCACATCCGACAGGTGCAGGTGTAGCAGATTCATCCGGTAGTAGGCCATCTCGCGGATCCGCTGTTTGATCCAGTCGACGGTCATGAATTGGCGCCCGACATCGAGCAGTAGCCCGCGGTCGGGGTAGTCCGGCCGGTCCTCGACCACGCCGCGGGGCAGTTCGGTGGTGCCGGAAAGCCATTGCAGCAGGGTCTGTGCGGCGTGCGCGAGGCCCGCGCGGGTGCGGGCCGATGCCGATATCGTGTCTGTGATCTCGATGCGGTACGACTCGGGTGCGGCCGGTGCGGCGTCATCGATGCGGAGCACGATGTCGCCCGTGCTCGGCGGCGCGGTGGTGACCGTCGGTGCGAGCCGCGCGCGGCGGGCAAGATCCTCGGCGAGCCTGCGGGCGACGGGGGCGGCGCGGTCGTTCGTGGCGATGCGGGCCTCACGGGCCAGTACGAATCGTCCCGCCCCCGGCGACCAGTCACGCACCGATGGCACCGTGGCCGGTAGCTCGGCGCCGGGTTCCGCACGCGCGGTGGGGGCGAGCGGAAACAACGCCAGGCACAGCAGTACGACCAAGGCGGCGGCCCCGGCGGTGCGCGGCGGTGTGCCGGTTGCTGCGATCACGGTATCTCCACGGGCAGTGCCACGGTCGACGGCGCGGCGAAGGTCACGGTGCTGCCGAGCGGCGTCGCGCTGACGAACGGCACGGGGTCCTGCGAGGTGACGGTGAGCGCAATTCGGTGGCCGGGAGGCAGATTCCAGTGGGTGGGCGACAACTCCCAGCCGACGGTGGTGGGCTGCCCGGCCCGCAGTCCGTGCCGGGTGACGGGCCAGTATGTGATCGGTCGGCCCGTGCCGTCGGGGCCCTCGTCGTACAGGATGGCGAACAGGCTCAGATCCGACGTCGGCGGAACGACGGTGAGATCGAGGCGGGGACTGCCGGTGATCCGTGCGCCCGCGGCGAACGGCGCGGTACGCCAGACCCCCGCGAGGGCGCGGTCGACGCTGCCGAGCGGGATCGACGGTGCCACGCCGAGCTGCGCCATGGACCCGGTGACGTAGGGGACCGCGGACACGGCGGTCGTGGCACCGGAATGCGTTGGCAGACTCCATATTTCGTCCGGATCGCCGCCGAGCGCGCCCGCCTCCGACAGCGGGTAGGATCGTTCGGCCGGTACCGCGTCGGCGACTGTGGCGTAGCGGGCGTACGGACCGCCGCCCGCCGGGGCCAGGTTGACCGCGGGCTCGGAATCGATGCCGTTCGCGGCACCGTTGACGTAATGGTCCAGCCAGCGAATTCCCGCGTCCCACACGGGATTCGGCAGGCCCGCCACCTGGCCCGCGCCCCCGCCGGTGGAGTGGTCGCCCGGCTGCAGATACAGCATCTTCGGCCCGGTCAGCCTGTCGAAGAGGTGGAATACGGGGCCGACCGGTAGCAGCGAGTCCTGCCAGTCGTGGGCGAGGAACACCGCGGTCCCGTGCGCGTTCAGCTTGTCGACGGCGTCGGCCAGCAGGCGCGTATTCGTCAGCGCCACCAGCGAACTCGGGTCGCTGGTCAGGATCGCGTGCAGCCCGGCGGCGGTCATCTCGGGGTTGAACCGGTTGGTCGAGGCGCCCGACAGGGCCAGGGCCATCGGCCCGCCCGTCTTCAGGGTGTCGTTCGGGGCGAGCGCCGCGGTCCCGTCGGCGGGTGGTGAATCCGCGACGATGGCCTTTATCCGGGGATCGTGCGCGGCCGCGAGGATGCTGAGGCCCGCACCGTAGGAGCCGCCCGCGATGGCGATCCGCTCGGGGTCGACGTTGAGATTGGTTATCGCCCAATCGATTACGGCCGAGGCATCCCGGGCGTCGTTGTCGCCCAGGAGGTCCACTTCGCCCTCCGACAGGTACATGCCGCGCGCGGTGTACTCGATGGAGACGAAATCCGCACCGCTGGACAGCTTGTAGGCCGAGCCGATGCTGCCCATCGCGGGCATACCCCAGCCGGACGGCTGCAGTACCAGCGGATTCTTGTGTCCGGCGAGGGTCGGCGGGGCCGTGACGACGGCGTTGAGCCGGACCCCGTCGGCCCCGGGGACGAACAGCGTGGTGGCCTGCCCGCCGGGTATCGGTACGGCGGTGGCCTGCGGTGTGCAGACGACGGCGGTGGCCGCCGCCAGCAGCAGCGCCGCCATCGTCACGAGCGGTCGTTTCATCGCGATCGCCCCCTCAGAACAATGTCGCGAACAGCAGGTGAAGGTTGTGCGCCAACGACAGTGGGGACATCAGCAGATAGCCGACCACCGTGCCGAGCAGATCGGGGGCGGGGAGTTCACCTGTCATGGGTGGGCCCTTTACGACGTGCGGTCAGATCGCGATCGCGGCCGCGTCGCGCCTCCCGCAATCGAATGCGTTGTAGAGTACGTGCTCATTTCTGATCTGTCCACGATCGAATCAATCATCAATGAGCAATAGGCTCATCGGGTTTCGTGCGGCAGACGTCAGGCAACCACGGCGTCGTGGCGACTCCACGGCGCCGTCGTGATCGGGGATCGGTGCGCGGCCGTCAGCTCCTCCGCAGTTCCTCGGCGAGCATCACGATGATGCCGCTGGGGCCGCGGACGTAGGTGAGCTTGTAGATGTCCTGATAGGTGGCGACGCCGCGCAGCGGGTGACAGCCGTGCTTCGCGGCGATCTCGAGGGCGGCGTCGATATCGTCGACCGAGAAGGCGACGCGGTGCATGCCGATCTCGTTGGGGCGGGTCGGTTCCGTCTCGATGGCCGCGGGATGGATGTACTCGAACAGCTCGAGGCGGCCGTGACCGTCCGGCGTCTGGAGCATGGCGATCTTGGCGTGGTTGCCGTCGAGGCCGACGGCGGTCTCGGTCCACTCACCGCTGACCGTGTCGCGACCGAGGACCGTGAGACCGAGATCGGTGAAGAAGGCTATCGCTGCTTCGAGGTCGCGGACGGCGATGGCGACGTTCTCGAGTTTGATGGCCATGCGATGCATGGTAGCCGTTGCGGCGGGATTGTCTGACGAATCCGTGACGGCCGGGACGGTTCGGGCTCGAGGCGGGTGTGGAAGCGGTTGAGTGGATCGAAACAGCGCGCAATTCCCGGAGGACGTCATGCCGACAATGCGAAGGATCGCCCGCTCGCCGATCACGTGGGTGCTGTCCGCGATCGTCGTGGTCGCGGTCGGGATCGGTCTCGTCCTGTTCCAGCCGTGGCGGTTGTTCACCGATACCGTGGTGAACGAGGCGGCGCCGACCGTCGCGACCACCGCCGGGGCGGCGCCCCGGGAGGAACCGCGGACGCTGTCTCGCGGCGAGTTCGTCTCACACGAGCACGGCACCTCGGGCAGCGCGGCCGTCGTCCGATTGCCCGACGGCAGTAGGGTTTTGCGCCTGGAGAACCTGGATACCTCCGACGGGCCGGACCTGCGTGTGTGGCTCACCGATGCGCCCGTGCTGGAGGGCCGTGCGGGCTGGTTCGTCTTCGACGACGGCAGGTACGAGGATCTGGGCAATCTCGAGGGCAACAAGGGAAGTCAGAACTACGTCATTCCGCCCGAGGTGGATCTGAGCGCGCTCACCAGCGTCAGCATCTGGTGCGAGCGCTTCCACGTTTCCTTCGGCGCGGCCCAATTGCGTTGAGGATGTCGTCTATTGCCGGTCGGGGGACGGCACGCCGACCAGCAGGGCGACGATGGAACGCACGAACTCCTCCAGGCGCTGTTTGGGATAGGCGTCCGGTTCGCTGACCGCGAGCGTGCCGAGCATTTCGGCGACGCTCAGCAGGGCATTGGTCAGCAGCGCGGAATCGACCGCGGCCCACCGGGAATCGAGCGCGGTGCCCATGCGGACCAGCGCCTCGGCCTGATCGAAGATCCCGGTGCGCGAACTCCGCAGTGCCGCACGGTATTCGTCCGGAGCGCTGCCGGGAGTGGCGAGGATCAGCCGCCACCGGGTCGGATTCTCCAGTGCCACACCGACGAATGCCTCGATGGTCGCCGACGCCGCGGTCACCGGGTCGGCGCCGATCAGATCGGTGGGCAGGGTGCTCGCCACCTGTTCCAGCCCGCGCTCGCGCTCGCGTTCGAGCAGCGCCTCCACCAACTCCGCGCGCGTGTTGAACACGGTGTAGAGCACGGGCTTGCCCACACCGGCCTCGGCCGCGACCGCCTCCATGCTGAGCTCGTGCAACTCCACGCGGCTCAACACGGCGAACGCGGCATCGAGCACCTGCGCACGCCGCTGTTCGCGAGGCAGGCGCGGCGCGTAGCGGCGCGGCGGCGGCGCCGCGCCCCCCCCGGGGGTGGGTGACCGCCCCCGCGCCCCCGCCGGCGCCCGGGGGGACTCC